>CAZRNA010000108.1:0-2874 GCA_964601325.1 uncultured Candidatus Bathyarchaeia archaeon | reverse complement strand
CTAAGCTTACGTGGCAGTGTGAGCAGGCGGTGCGCAACTATGACCCATGCATCTCATGCTCGACACACTTCCTGAGGATGAATGTCAATCGCGAGAAATAGGAAACCCAAGATGCTCTCGCGAAAGACGAACACGGCAGTCATTGGCGTCCACAACGCAGCGGCCACGGTCAGACCCACGAGCAGCACAGCCACCAACAGCGCCCATCTCATAGAGGACTGCACCTTATCGTTAATCTAGACAGATCTTTCAGAACGTTCCCTGCCTTCGAGCCCTCCGATCAGCTCGTTCAGGTCTCGTGCTATGTTTTCGCCTGAGTATCCGCCTTCGAGTACTCCGAAGACCCTTTTGCCCAGGTTTCTGAGTCTCTTTCCGATCTCTCTGTAGCAGTCTAAGGTCAAACCTAGTGACGCTAGGTCTCCTTTGTGAGCGTCAAATCCAGCCGATATCGCGATCACTTCAACTCGCTTCATGTCGACCTGACGCAACGCCGTGTCCAAGGTCTTGAGATACTTTTCATCGCCGACATCAAAGGACAAGGGAAAATTCAGGCAGTTATTTTCAGAAATCAGTCCTGTGCCCGGATAATGAGGGCTTCTGTGCAGAGAAACGTACGTGACCTTCGAGTCTCCAAGGAAGATTTCTTGAGTGCCGTTTCCGTGGTGTCCATCGATATCTAATATGAGAGTAGGTTCGTCAAGGCGCCTCACGGCTATTGCTATGTTGTTGAAGTAGCAGAATCCGAGACTTGAAGCACCCAGCGCCCTGCCAGCCTTTCCCGCATGATGTCCTGGAGGCCTCAGCAGCGAGAAGCCTCCTATGCTCGAAGCGAGCAACGCCCCTCCGGCTGACAAGCTTGCATATTCGTAGATGTCTCTAGAGCCAGGCGTGTCTGCGTCAAAGAAGCCTCCTCGCCGGACTCTATCAACCCAATGCTTGGTGTGCGCTCGAAGAAGATCCCCATCAGAAGCCGGTTTCGGCTCTACAAAAGCGTATCCAAGCTCTTTGAGGATTTCGGCCGCTTCGCGAACTCTCGAAGGACTTTCAAGGTGTCCGGCATACGAGTACTCCAAGCATCTCTTGGAATAGACAATCTCCACGGTATCCACCCTCGTTAAACTCCAATCAGGCTTCTATGGTGCCCGGAACCGGGCCTACCGCGTACGCCGACGTAGTGATCACTACGGTAGCCAAGGTACAGACCTATCCGCCGATTTCCTGAAGTGCGAGAGGTTTGAGCCGGGGCCAGTGGGTCTTGATGCAGAAGTTCCTTCCAGCTAGCTATGACGCTTGTCGCGTCACGATAACTCTCACGCGGAAAACGTTGCATCCGTAGAAACCCTATTCTATGTGGAATTCCGAATTCTCGGTAAAGAGAGAAGTACAGGGGATTATCGTCGACCACGAGGACGGCCTTTCTTGCCCTTAGTGTTGACGTGAGGAGAGCACTTCTTGTTTGTTCAGGAGACGCCAAGTAGTCTTCTAAGTTCGGCGACATTACAAGATCGACGTTCGCAACAGGAAAACCGAATTGCGCCAGCTCACGCAAGGTCAGTTCATGCATATTGCTCGTCCTTCCAGTTAAGTAGACCACGCCCAAGGTTTCTGCCAACTCTTGCATGACTTCTGGTGCGAACTGAATCGGTTCATCCAGCCGAAGAAGTCCGATCCCCCTACGATCCAAGCACAGAAGGATCTTCCAGTACTCCTTCCATAGCTCATCACTCCCACACCCAAGATCAGTCAGTATCTTCTTCGAGCTTGAAGTTCTCACTGCTCCAAAGTCGATCTCGCGATTGAGAACCATACACCAAGCCGCCCATCTCCTGCGATCGGTATCTATCAAAGTGTCATCGATATCCACAGCGGCGAACTCCTTCAACTCGACACCTCTTCACATCTTCATGGGGCATTTGACTTCTTTCACGCGCAATCATCAACGCACAGCCCGGTGCAGGCGATCCAAGGCCGCTAGTCGGACGGGGTTATTGGTGGATGTCTTCGTCGGTAACTCTTTTTCTGCATCTGGGGTTCTCGCAAACTTTGGTGCCGTCTGGCAGCAGTTCGTAGCCTTCCATCAGATGTCACTCAGTCTTGCAATGAGGACAGATCCAGGTTTCTTTCCTACGGCGGGGGCTTCTCATCCTCTACACCCATCCACATCCACTTAGGAGGCTGTTCTTGTTTCTTGATCTCCGCACTCGTAGCCGCCTATGAAAGACTTATGAATACTTATTCCTTAACTGCTTTTCGGGCGGAAGGGCATGAGTACCGAGCCAATAGATAACGCTTGGAGATCGACGGGGATGCACCAAGATTCGCGAGATCGCAGCGCGGAAAGGGAGGAGCAGGAGCGCCGGCTCAAGGCCTCGATGGGCAGGATCAAACACAAGATAGTCGTGCTCAGCGGGAAGGGCGGGGTAGGCAAGAGCACTGTCACGGCAAACCTAGGCATGGCATTGGCAAGGAGAGAACCCGCCGGAAGAGTGGGAATTCTCGATGCCGATATCACAGGTCCGAGCATTCCCAAGATGTTGGGAGTGAGGGGTCAGAGACTGGATGTGGGGCTGCCCGGGCTCTTTCCAGCCATCGGTCCTCTAGATATGAGAATCGTCTCGATGGACTTTCTTCTTGCAAGTGATGAAATGCCTGTCATTTGGCGTGGGCCATTGAAATCCATGGCCATAAAGCAGTTCTTGGCAGATGTTGTATGGGGAGATCTTGATTTCCTTGTCGTCGACCTTCCTCCGGGCACCGGAGACGAAGCTCTCACAATAATGCAGTCAATTCCCAGCATCGGAGGAGTGGTCATAGTCACCATCCCGTCAGAGGTTTCGCAGATAGTCGTCAAGAAGGCCGTCACATTCACACGCA
>CAZRNA010000107.1:0-4020 GCA_964601325.1 uncultured Candidatus Bathyarchaeia archaeon | reverse complement strand
CTCATGCTGGCTGTACGTGACGGCTTCATGTCGCTCGACTTGGAGACGGGGAGAACCGCTTTGGTCGCTGTACCCTTAGGGCACAGTCCCAAGAACCGGTTCAACGATGGCAAGTGCGATCCGGCCGGCCGTTTCTGGGCGGGCACCATGGATATTCCTGATCGCAAAGGAGCGTTGTTCCGTCTCGACCATGACCTGTCGGTGCACCGGATGGTGGACGGCGTCGGTTGCTCGAACGGGCTCGTGTGGAGCCTAGACAAGAAGACGATGTACTACATTGACACTGTGACAATGAAGATAGATGCGTTCGACTATGATCTTGTGACCGGCGGCATCTCGAATCGTAGGACTGTCGTGTCTGTGGCGGAAGAACACGGCGAGCCCGATGGTATGACCATGGATGCAGAGGAGAAACTGTGGGTGGCACACTGGGACGGATGGTGTATCTGCCGCTGGGATCCAGCCACGGGGAAGCTCATGCAGAAGGTCCGATTGCCAGTGGCGCGCCCCACTTCCTGCGCCTTCGGCGGCCCAGCACTTGAGAACCTCTACATCACTACGGTGACCACCGAGTTGGACGCGGCTGCGCTGGCGAAACAGCCAGGAGCGGGCGGTCTCTTTCGTTTCAAACCTGGCGTCCGCGGCCTGCCCGCCTTCTCTTTCCTAGGGTAGAACCCGCGCGGAAGAGGTTGGACACTCGAACCTGTGCACGGGCAGATGTCACCCTCAATCCTAGGCAATTGCGGGCGATTCATTCTTCAACTGAGAGTGAATCCGGTTTGACGAGGTCGTTCCATCAGGATTATCAGAGAGGTTACGTGGCAATGTCCCCGTGATGGTTTCAATGAGCTTCTACAGAGTGAATGTCGAAAAGAAGGAAGATGCACCGGTCAAGGAAGAGGGGGCTGAAGGCGTCAAGGTCAAGTGGCTGATTGACAAGTCCGTGGGCGCTCCGACCTTTGCCATGAGGCATTTTACAGTTCAGCCGGGAGGACGCACCCCGCTCCACAAGCACGATTGGGAGCACGAGGTGTACGTCCTCGAAGGCGAAGGCTTTGTGAGACATCAGGACCAAGAGTACCCGATTCGACCCGGAGACGCTATCTTCGTTCCTCCGAACCAGCTGCACCAGTTTCGAAGCGTCGGATCCAGCCACCTGCGGTTTCTATGCATGGTCCCCTTGTAATCGTGGCAGCGAGCTTTTCTATCTCGAAGACATGGCTCTAGAATGGGACGCCACGGAATAGGAGGACGGGGTGAATCAAGATGCGTTTCGATGGCAAAGTAGCAGTGGTCACGGGGGCTTCGCGCGGAATAGGCAAGGCAACCGCTCTGGCCCTGGCTAGGGAAGGTTGCACCGTCGTTGTGAACTACAGCAGGAGTGAGGAGAAGGCACACGATGTTGTTGAGACGATTAAGGCTGCAAGATCGCGAGCAATCGCCATCAGATGCGATGTCTCAATCAGGAACGAGGTTGAGGCCATGTTCAAGACCACCGTGGACGAGTTTGGAAAAGTGGACATTCTCGTGAACAATGCAGGCATTGCTGTTATGGCGCCCATATTGGAGACAACCGACGATGTCTGGGATAGGACTCTGAACACGAATCTGAAGAGCGTATTCCTGTGCACACAGGTGGCCGGTAGGCACATGATGCGGCGGAAGTATGGAAAGATAGTGAACATCTCATCGAACTCGGGATTCGGCATAGCGTGCTGGGGCGAGACAGCCTACGCCGCCTCCAAAGCTGGCGTCATCCAGTTAACGAAGAGTGCGGCCCTTGAGCTCGGCCAATACGGGATCAATGTGAACTGCGTAGCGCCTGGAGCCATCGACACGGAAATGCTCAGAGGAGACTTGACTAATGAGAAGTACGCGGAGTTGATTGAAGGTAGAAAGAAGATATCGTCTCTCGGTGCCATCGGCAAGCCCGAAGATGTCGCCAACGCGGTTCTCTTCTTCGCGAGCGACGACTCGCGATTCATCACGGGAAGGACTCTGCTGGTCGACGGCGGCAGAAGAGATTTCATCTAAAGCAACTGCTGGCGAACTCCGTCCTTACGGCGATCTGGGATCTAAAGAGATAAGAGACGAGCGCGAATGAAATCTCCTGAGATCCATCATGACCGATCCTGAGTTTCTGAAGAAATTGGCGCTCGTCAAAGAGGTTGAGATCACGGTCACCGGCCGAAAGTCGCGACGAAGTATCTCAACTCCCGTATGGTTCCTCCACGAAGGCCAGAAGCTGTATCTGGTTCCCGTCATGGGAACCGACTCTAACTGGTACAAGAACGTCCTCGCCGAACCCACAATGCAAATCTCCACTGGTGGAAGAAAAGTGGCAGTCAAGGCCGCCCCGGTGGCCGATTCGAGTAAAGTCGCCGAGGTGGTTGAGAAACTCCGATCAAAGTACGGAGCCGGCGAAGTGAAAAAGTACTACTCCAAGCTTGACGCTGCCTTAGAAGTCGAAATCTAGATTTCGGGGCTCGAATCCCCTCCACACCGCAAACGAACGCTACGGCGGTGACTTGGCCTGACGGATACGTAATGCTCCGGCCTATGAATGGAGAAACAGAATACTGGAGGTTCGTCGGGACCACTAACGCTAACGCTGGCCTTGTCGAGCGGAAGCAGGTTTTCCCGCCTAGCCGGAGAGCCTCCATGCCATGCGTCACTGAATAGATGAAGCGCGCCCAGAGAACCTTATCACGCCATCAGCCATTTATGCGAGTTTATGTATCTGTATAAAAGCTGATGACTTTGGCAATTACGAGGCAGGTTAAGCGTTATGTCTATCCAGTTCAACTTGACGAAGAGGAACTGGAAGCTCTTGACGCGATAGTCAAGAGATTGCACGGTTCAAAATCTGAAGCTATCAGGGAAGCTATCCGGAATTATGCGGACCAGTTGAAGGGAACGGAGGTCATCAAGATCCGTGAAGTGTCTCGACGCCAAGCCCGGAAGGAGATACTTGAATTCTTGGAGAAGAATGAGCGGGCATGGTCTTCGGAGATAGCCGACTCGCTCCGGATCGACCTGACACTGGTCAACAGCATCCTGGAGGAACTCTGGAGTGAAAAGCGCGTCCAACCAACAGCCTAGCAGGCTTGTAGGCGAGCGACTACGATGCATCGGACGAAGGATATCCAAACCACGTCTGATTCACTACACGCACGATCACAGAGCTGCGATGGTGGATATCGAAGGTCATCCTGCAGTCTGCGATGTCGTAAGAGAGTGGAGAATCATTCGCAAGAAACCGCAGTGAACGTCTCGAACCTGATATGAATGTTGATTGCCGCCCGCCCCACGACTGGAACACTCCCTGGATTTCGAATTGAATGACTGTCCACGACTAGATCGTGACCTAGACGGATAGCGAGGACGACCCTCAGTGGGTGATGAGTCCGTCAACCGGATCAGTGCTGTCTGTACAGTCTCTCTCCAGCTTCTATCGTAACGTCCAACCAGTTCTCTCTTGGAGCCATCGGGCATACGTAGTTAGGATTGTAGGCGCAGAATGGATTGTATGCTTTGTTGAAATCCAGCTGATAGATCCCAGTCTCGTTCTCGGGGATGTCGAGGTATCTGCCGGCACCATAAGTCTCGCTTCCCGAAGTCTTGTCACGAAACGGGACAAAGAGAGACTCCTCCGTGCCGTGAGAATGCTCGCGCTTGAAGACTTGAAGCCGATGTTCCTTGCCGTCTAATGAGAACTCGAATGATCCGTATCGTAAGTAGCGTTGCTGCGTCCCAGTGCTCGTCGCCATCACAACGATGTCCGGAGACGAGTATTTCTGCAGTCGAACCGTAAAACGGTATTTCGCGTTCACTGGGTAGTACTTCAATCCCTCAAACGTGTCTCTTTCTTCGTGAGGAATAGGTGATTCATGAGCATGCTTGAACGCGTCGTCCTTCTCCTGTCTCTCTCGTTCAGTCTCCGAGCGCTTAAGTTCATCTTCATTCATCATGATCTCACCGCTTGCTCATGCCCCTTCCGGAGATTAAGATCTTCTCACC
>CAZRNA010000106.1:0-4100 GCA_964601325.1 uncultured Candidatus Bathyarchaeia archaeon | reverse complement strand
TGGCGGGCCCGGTGGGATTCGAACCCACGACCTCTGGCTTTCCGCCTAGTCGTCCGCAGGCTTCCGCGAGGAGCTTGGGTCTCCCCTCAACGTCATAATCCTGGCTAGACTACGGGCCCGAGCAACCGGGAATGCGTAACTGCTCGCATTTCAGGTGCTAAGGTCTGCTAAGTGATCGTGTTGAGGCTATGTGGTTTTCGGAATCTCATTCGCTTGGGTCGTGCTCGCAGAGCTCAGTGCCCTTTCGAGGGCGTCGGCAACATTCTCCCGCCCCATCGCTTCTATGTATGGGCCAAGTCTGGGCCCCTTTGGCGATCCAAGAAGAATCTCGTAAAGGATCTTGAAGAACTCCGGCGGGTCGATTCCGCGTTTCTTCGCGACTTCAAATATCGAATTCTGGAGGATGTCGGCTGACGCCTCTCCCCTTATGATCGTCATTAATTCGCGGACTGCATCTACTTCCGTGCCAGAGAGTGTCGGGATATGCTCTGAAATCTCAGCGAAGTCTTCCGCCCAGTTTCGAGCGTATCCTAGGCGCGCATCAATGTCCGGCAACTCCTGCTTGTGCAGGTAGCCGTACTCCTCCAGCTTCGTAAGGACGTACTCCTTCTCCTTCCCCTTGGGTGCCACCTTTGCAAGATAGACGAGCAGGTTGTACGGGATGTGCGTTTCCGGCTGTTGGGGTGGCTTCAGACGCCAGACATACTCGTAGAGACCTCTCAGTTCCGTGCGCTCGAATTCGTCTTGGATCACTTTCTTTCCGAAGTAGATGTCCTCTAGATTGTCGAGTTCCATCATGTAAGTCGGAACGTCATCCACAGAGAGCGTTCTGGCGCCCACAATTCGCTTCAGCATTAGCAGGATCAGAGACTCCGGTGAGGCATAGCGCAGCCAAATCTGGGGCGTGAAGACATTACCGACTGATTTCGAGATCTTCTTCCCCGACTTGTCAAGGAACATCTCATACCTAACGTGATAGGGTGGAGCATAATCGAGTACGTCCTGGCAGATGCGATCGTTGACTCGGACTGAGTCAAGTATGTCTTTGCCATATGCCTCGAAGTTAATGCCTAGTGCCTGCCACCTTGCCGCAAACTCACTTTTCCAACTCAGTTTGCCCCGGCCTTCGAGTACGTTCGCCTCGCCTCTGAACCCACATCCTTCAAGCTCCTGTCCACGTATGTCGATCTGTCCTTCACATGAATAGAGGACTTTGTGTTCATCTGGTAGGTACTTGTAGGCTCGAGTCGTGTAGATTCTTCCGCATCCGCCGCATATCGGGAAGTACGGCAGAACCTCAGTGTATTTCTCTTGCCCAAGTTCCTCCTTTATGATCTTTGCAACTTTGTCGGCGTTCTCAAGGATCTTCACAATCTGTTGGTTGAAGAGGCCGTCACGATAGGCCTTCTTGGCAGAGTAGAATGTGTATTCGACCCCGCATTTGTCCAAGGCTTCGCAGAGAAGTGAACTCATGTGATCTCCGTAGCTTTCATGGCAGTTGAACGGGTCTGGTATGGACGTGACCGGATATCCCAGATACGTCGCGAGTGAGGCTGGCATGCCGGCCGGAACTTTTCTAAGTCCATCAAGGTCATCCGAGAAAGCTATGTACTCTGCCTTTCCGCCGAGTGTTTCGATCGCGAGTTTGATGGCGTATGATCTGACGCCGTCGCTCAGGCTGCCGACGTGCGGGATCCCGGAAGCCCCTAATCCGCTCTCGGTCCTGACAACGGCTGGTTTTCTTCCTAGCTGGTCCTCTCTCTCGAGGACTCTATGCGCAACAAGGTCGAGCCAGGTCCCCCGTCCAATGATCTGCCTCGACATGTCATGCGCTTCCGAATTGCGATCTGCTATGCTCCTTGCAGATCATAAAGGTTTGATGTGACCGTGGATCGAACATGGACATCACGGATCGCCAGACCAAATCGAGAAACGCTTTTAGCGTGGCCAAGTTGCTACCTGCGGACATCTCACAGCTAGAGGAGTGAGACAAGGATCAATCACTAGAATCAACACTGGAAGGTCGATGAATTGTCCAGCCAAAGAAATACCCGAAACTGGCTTGTCCTGCTCATTTTCGTGGGGATTGTAGCCGTAATGGATTACGTTCTTCTGAATTATCTCATGTCCCACGGTCTTGAGGCGAAGTCTTATCCGATCCAAGTTGGGAACTACCAGTTCTCCGTCCCGCTCCTCAGCCTGACCTTCGTAGGCGTGATAATCGTGGCGATCGCGGCTTGGCGCTACATGTCAAGCACGATGCCCATCTCAGCCCTGAAGGAAATGTCGCAGCTGGAAACCATCCGCACACTGAGAGCTGCAGGAGTCGCGCTATTCTTCTTCAGCGCCGTGCTCTTTGGGCCATATATTGTCGGGGCAGGTGCCTTCTGGACGCAAATGTCCTCTCTAGGCCGAGCTGTTCCATCACTTGCAGGTCCCCTTCAAGGCCTATTGTCATCGATCCAGCCTGCCATGAACTTGGATGCCCTCACGAAGCTAGCTGTATCCCAGAATATCGCAGCTGCGGCACTAGTGGCAGTCTCAGGCTTAGTAGGCTCCCTTCAACGTCGGATGAGACGTACGCGATAGAATCCTTGGGCAAGAACAAGCTCTGCAAGGCTCGAACGGAGTGAAGGTATTTTAGACTTCGAACGTTCACTCGTTACATATTGCACCTTGAACCCGTTGAAAGGATCAGTCGTGAGGTCATAAATGACTCAGTTCACATGCAAGACAATTGACATCTTGACCGGTCGGCGGACGGTCTTGTTGAACCGCAACGACTGCGAAAGAGTGGACATTCGAGCACACGACCGCGTTAACTTGAGACGAGGCGACAAGAATGTGACAGCAACGGTCGACACGACCTCGACAATCGTGAACACAGGGGAGATCGGAATCACTAGCGACTTAACCCCAGAGCTCAGCGTGAAGGAAGGCGAGATCATCGAAGTAACCCTGCTGCCTGCACCCAACTCGGCGCTCTTCATTCGAAAGAAGATAATGGGGCAGAAACTCACGCGGGATGAGATCTACTCAATTGTTGAGGATTCAGTCAAAGGTATGCTGAGCGATGTGGAAATGGCCGGGTTCCTGGTAGCCCAACAATTCCACGGCCTTACGGATGAGGAACAGGTCTGGCTAACAAAAGCCATGGCTGAAACCGGGGAAACGATTGATTTCCAGAGACCCGTCTACGACAAGCACTCGGTCGGAGGCGTCCCCGGAAACAAGGTGAGCCTCGTCATAGTTCCAATAGTCGCCTCCGCCGGACTGTTGATCCCAAAAACATCCAGCCGCGCGATCACTAGCCCATCGGGGACCGCCGACACAATGAGCGTCCTCGCTCCCGTGGAGTTCTCCACTGTTGAGCTGAAGAAGTTGGCCCTGAAGACGGGTGGAGCAATTGTTTGGGGTGGAAGTCTCGGGCTTGCGCCGGCAGATGATGTCTTCATCGGTGTCGAGCATCCGTTACGAATCGATCCTGAGCCGCAGATGATCGCAAGTATAATGGCTAAGAAGCTCGCGGTAGGAGCGGACTTCATGGTGCTTGATCTGCCGGTCGGGCACGAGGCTAAGGTTCCGTCTTCAGACGAAGGAAGGAGGCTTTCGTTCAAGTTCATCGGCATCGGAGACAAGCTCGGCATCAAGGTGCGATGCGGAATCACTTACGGTGGTCAGCCAGTTGGGTACACGATAGGTCCAGCATTGGAGGCTCGCGAGGCACTTGAAGCGCTAGAGGGGAAAGGCCCGACCAGTCTAATCGAGAAGTCCACTGCGCTTGCGGGCATGCTGCTTGAGTTTGGCGGGAAAGCCGTTCGCGGGGAGGGTCAAGCGCTCGCGAGACAGATCCTCGCATCAGGCAAAGCCCTAGAAAAGATGTGTGAGATAATTGACGCTCAGGGCGGAGACAGCAAGATTCGATCCACCCAAATCCAGGTAGGCAAATGCCGGGCTGAAATCATCGCCCCATGTGATGGGTACGTTACACGTGTCTCAAATGCTGCGATGAACCAAATCGCACGAGCTGCGGGTGCACCGGTCGAGAAGGGAGCAGGCATATTGCTCTACGGAAAGGAAGGCCACAAGGTCTCAAAGGG
>CAZRNA010000105.1:1410-4202 GCA_964601325.1 uncultured Candidatus Bathyarchaeia archaeon | reverse complement strand
GGTCTTACACTTCGCTTAGCAGATTCGTGGTACTGGATCGCCAAGTGGTTTTGCGAGTATTCTCTTGCCGCCAACTGAAGTCTCAACGGCGACGATGTCGAATTCGTCAGTAGCGTATCCAATGATCTCGGCCTCTTTTCCGTGATCCGTGTCTCTGAGCTTGGCGAGAACTTGCTCAGCTTTCTCCCGGACGACTGCGAGTACGATTTTTCCCTCGTTACCGATTTCAAGCGGATCAAGACCGAGCATCTCACACGCCGCTCGAACTCCCGTGTGGACTGGTATCTTCTCATCTCGGACGAGAATGCCGACCTTCGATTTTTCGGACCATTCATTCAGCAGGTTCGCAAGGCCTCCTCGCGTCGGATCCTTCATGCTCACCACGCCCCCGACTTCCAGGGCTTGCGCAATCATGTGGTTCAGAGGTGCAGCATCTGACCGTACTTTTGTCTCGAATCCGTATCCTTCCCGAGCAGAAAGCACGGCTATTCCGTGGTCGCCGATCGCCCCTGAGAGAATGATCTGATCGCTCGCCCGGATGTTGGAGTCAAGCAACCATGCTGCAGCAAACTCACGAGACTTCCTAACCTCGCTTAGATTCTTGTCAAGAAACGGGCTTCTGCGGCCGACACCCGAAGAATTCACGATGAACTTGTCGAGAGCACCACGCTCCACGACTTTCGTGTCGCCTGTAATCACAGCGACTCCGGCTTCCTTGCACGTCTCGCTCATGCTAGTTAGGATTCGTTCGAGGTCGGCGAGTGGAAATCCTTCTTCACAGACGAATCCTGCTGCGAGTGCTAGGGGCTCGGCTCCGAGTGCAGAAATATCATTCACCGTTCCAGATATGGCCAGCCTTCCGATGTCTCCTCCCGGAAAGAATAGCGGTTTCACAGTGTAGGAATCGGACTTGAGAACGATCCCGTTGATGACGGCTGCATCATCGAGCGCTTCGAGCGGTACTTCTGCCGTGCTCCCGCCAAGGTGCTTCAGTATGTATCGCTTGATGAGTGCATCCATTGCGGATCCGCCGGCACCGTGTGCCATTGATACGTACTCATCGGTCAAGGGAACCACTTCATGCATGAGATTCTCAGCGGGTAAGATCCGCTGTCGTTCGACGGGTATAGGCGATAGATCCACGGCCCACATATAGTCTCCGCGTCGCGTTAGCGACAACTAGGCTGACTACGTGCTGCCGATAGATCGCTAGGCGAGTCCGTTCGCAACAACCTCATTAATCGGAGATCGCGATTGACCTCTGGACGCGGATCCATCATGACGCAGATTGTGCAAAGCGAGCCAGGAGAGATCTTCGACATCGAGCTTGACGAGAACCTGAAGCGTGCAAACGATCTCATAGCAGAAGAGAACCGAAAGCAGTTACAGAAGCATGGCATACGCGCTATCGACGTGATGGGATCGGTCGGAGCAGGAAAGACCTCTCTGATCGAACAGCTTGTCCGACTGTTGAAGCCGCGATACCGGATTGCGGCTTTCAAGGGAGACCTCACATCCAAGATCGATTACGAACGCATAGAGAGCCTTGGGATTCAGGCTGTTCAGATCAACACCGGACGTGAGTGCCATCTCGATGCGAACCTCGTAAAGAAGGCGCTCTTGAAGCTCGACCTAACGGCTCTAGACTTGCTCTTCATCGAGAATGTTGGTAACCTCATCTGTCCAGCAGATTTTCCACTTGGCTCGGACAAGAGAATAGTCGTCATTAGCGTCACTGAGGGGCCGTATATGGTCGTGAAGCACCCGTTCATCTTTGCAGACGCTGACGTTGCTGTCATCAACAAGATCGATCTTGCTCGCCCCATGGACGTCGACACGGACAAACTGGCTGGCGACGTGCGCAACATAAACGCCAGAACGTCGGTCGTCCTCACCAACTGCAGGACTGGCGAGGGCGTCAAACAAGTTGCAGCAGCACTAGGCATCGATTCTGCCTCGTAAGCCAACACAAACGCTGACAATCTATGCACGAATTCTCAAGGGCCAGCCAGATCGTTGAGGCAGTACTAGGCGAGGCAGAGAAACAACACGCCGTGAAGGTCATCGAGGTTGAACTCGATATCGGTGATTTGACGTTCCTCGGGATCGAGCAGGTCAGGTTTTCATACGAGATCCTTACCGACAAGACGATCGCGAAGAACTCCAAGTTGAAGATCAATCAGATACCGGGCCGTGGCCGGTGCGACAGTTGTGGGTACGACGGTCAATTATCATATCTCGACGACGAGCAGTTTCACATCATCGTGCCCACATTCAATTGTCCTCAATGTGGAAATCCTCTCTCGATATCAGCCGGTCGGGAATGCGTCATAAAACGAATACGGATCAGAAAATAGCCGGAATCCGGCAACTGTGACCATGACCTGACAACTCGGGTGACTATAGAATCAAGGATCTTTCGGTAGCCTTAAGCAATGCAGAGATCGTCATTATTGAGTGAGCCAGGGTAGGTGTAACCTATGGGTGGCTCTGTTGCATTCCGGGAAGTTCTGCTTCAGTCCATTGACGACGGGCTACTCGTGCCTGGTGAGATTGTACGGGCCGCTATCTACGATCGAGTCGAGAGGAGCTACCAGCTTAGACGCGAAGAGATACCTGAGAATCTTGAGCTGTTCCACAAGGCACTCGGGGATTTGCTGGCTGCTGGGAGCGAGGTCTTGGAGAGGCTGATTGCGAAGAACCTGTATCGTAGGCTTGATCTGAACTTCAATCAGCATGAGAACTGGACACTACTTGACTATGTCGACGAGGCGAAGAAGGCCCACAAATGA
>CAZRNA010000105.1:0-1310 GCA_964601325.1 uncultured Candidatus Bathyarchaeia archaeon | reverse complement strand
AATATGGCCTCGTCAAAAGAAACGCTCAGAGCCTTCTTTGATCCTCGCTCCATAGCGATAGTCGGCGCATCTCCCATCGCCAACAAGGTTGGGAACATCATTGCTCATAATCTCATAGAGAACAAGCAGAGGGGGCTCCTGAAAGCGGACCTTTTCCCTGTCAACCCAAGATATCCCACCATCCTGGGACAGAAATGCTATGCATCTCTGCGTGAGATTCCTCAAGACGTTGAAACGCTAGTTGTTGTCATTCCGGCTGAAGGCGTTCCAGGCATCATCGGAGAGGGCGCCTCCAAGAACGTCAAAGCTGCAATCGTGATCTCTTCCGGTTTCCGAGAAGTAGGCAACACCGAACTCGACGAGAAACTAACCAAGGTGAGAATGGAGACCGGTATCAGGATAATTGGACCAAACTGTTTGGGAATATATGATCCGTACTCAGGAATGGATACGCTCTTTCTTCCAGAGGTCAAGATGCTCTCTGATGGCAGAGAAGTGGTAGCGACTCCACGTCCTATGCCGGGGTACATCGCTTTGATCAGCCAGAGCGGAGGATTCGGCGTCGCGGCGCTCGACTACATGGCCGGCAGCATGATGGGAGTACGAACATTCGTGAGTCTAGGCAACAGGTGCGACGTAAATGAACACGAGTTGTTTGACTTCTTCGGTCAAGACGAGAAGACGAAAGTCATTCTACTCTACATCGAGGGCCTCAAAGGAGGACGCGAATTCGTTGACGCCGCACAGAGATTCACGAAGCTGAAACCCATTGTCGCCTTCAAATCTGGCAGAACCGAAGCAGGTGCACGTGCAGCGGCCTCGCATACTGCAGCACTGGCTGGAGTTGACAAAATCTACGACGCAGCATTCGCCCAATCCGGAGTCGTAAGAGCCCAGACGATGGAAGAGTTCTTTGACATGGGCAGAGCTCTCCAATTTCAGAAGCCGGCGTTTGGAGATCGCATATCAATCCTCACGAACGCGGGCGGACCAGGAGTGATCGCAGCAGACGCTTGTATCGAGTCAGGTTTGAGAGTCGACAGCCTCTCTGCGACTACTCTCAGAAGACTCGAAGAGATGAAAGCGAAGGGCGAGCTGCTCGGAATTATGACGGGATCCAACCCGCTGGATCTTTCAGGTCAGGGAACGAGTGAGATGTTCGCGAAGGTGTTGCGCATTCTGATGGATGCCCCTGAGGTTGATGGAGTACTAGTTATGGCGTTTCACCAAGCACCGCCCATTCTCGACAATGTGATCCAAGCGATTGCTGAGACTCACAAGGGCTACACGAAACCCATCCTTGCATGTGA
>CAZRNA010000104.1:0-4260 GCA_964601325.1 uncultured Candidatus Bathyarchaeia archaeon | reverse complement strand
ATGGCGATCTCTCTCAGACGAATCCGCTCCTCACAAAGCGTCTCACATTGGGTTCAGCGACTCAGTGGATAAGGAATAAATATTCATAAATGTTTCTGGTCTCCTCAGGAGCAACTAGGGAGTTGTTACGATGGAGAGGTGCTGAGTCATGAGAAGTCGGCGTGCGTGGGAAAGGTCTTCTCAGGAATTTCGCAAAGCGTCAGAACGACGGGACAGCAAGAAGCCGACTTGGAGGGCAAGGAGGGGGATCGGCGATTGTCGAAAGCTATTGTTGAGGAAGCATTGACTTGCCTGAGTGCTGAGGTGGCAAATCTGAGAGATATCGCCGTGAACAGGGTGTGCCTCGGATGGGGTTACGTGGGAGTCCAGCTGACCACGGACGACGTAGGCCTGTGCCACAGCTTGATGGGAGAAATGCAGCCGGAATGCTGCCAAGTTGTTCAACAAGCAGGGACGTTGAGTGGTAGCCCGGCGACGGAGCTGGCAGAACGCGCAAAATCGTGGGATACCGGGGAGAGAGTCATCGGGGTGGCGACGATCAATGCCCTATCCCAGATTCTTCTAAGACGCGAACATGACGGATACACGGTCACGGAAGGGAACGTACTTGAGCAGGTCGATATCAGACCGACTGACAAGGTTGCGATGGTCGGCAACATCAAGCCGCTTGTGCCTGGAATCAGAAACAAGACACCCAGCCTCCGGATATTCGAGAGGCGAGGATCGCTGGGCGAAGACATCCTCCCGGACACAGCTGCGGAAGAACTCATTCCAGAATCAGATATCGTCTTCATCACTGGATCGGCAATAGCCAACGGAACGGTGGGACGCCTGCTTCAGCTTTCAGAGAATGCCAGAAGCGTGGTACTCGTGGGCCCCACCGCCTCCATGGTCCCGGGCCCTCTATTCAAGCGAGGGGTCGACCTGATCGGAGGCGTGATTGTAACAGAACCAGACAGGGCAATGCAGATAGTCGCAGAGGGAGGAGGAACACCCCAACTCAAGGCCGCGACGAAATTCGTTCTCATCAAACCAAGACCTGGGCTCGGGCGATAATACGGTTTCCCGGTGTTGTTGGGCCACAACTCGAGAGCGAATGGCTGCAAATGAGAGAGTGAACTATCCTAATGTATGTCGCGCAGAAGAGTAGCCTTGAGAAAGGAACTGCCGGAGCTAGAGTATCAACTTACGTCACTGTAATCTTGACCGTCCTTAAGGCGACCGTCGGCATTTTGTCTGGAAGTGTAGCGCTTTCGGCGGATGCTCTACACTCACTAGCTGACCTGTTCACTTCACTTGCCGTATGGGTTGGTCTGAAGCTATCGCAACGAAAGCCGTCAGAGAGGTTCCCGTACGGCTTGTATAGAGCTGAGACCATGGCATTCCTTGTCGTGTCCATGGTTGTTTCAGTGTCAGGAGTAGAAATCCTGCTGGAATCGTTCAGAAGAGTCATGAGCCCTTCCGCCATTGCCCTTCCAGCAGTGACGCTTTCCGTTGCCGCTGTTTCAGCGCTCGTTTCGTACCTCTTGGCCCGGTACAAGTCAAAGTTGGGAAAGGAAACGAACTCGCAGGCTCTGCAAGGTGAGGGCAAGCATTCCATGGTTGATGTAGGGTCGTCAATCCTTGTGTTCGTGGGAATACTTGCTAACCACGTCGGATTCGCATGGGCGGAACCGATCGCGGGACTGCTGATCGGAGTGCTCGTTATCGGACTCGGCCTCGTCTTGGCCAAGGGCGCGGTTCTTGTTCTGCTAGATGCTTGCCTGAAGCCTGAGCTCGTCTCTCGGATGAGAACAATCGCAACTGAGATAGACGGGGTCAAGGGAGTTCACGACATCAGGGTTAGGAGGTCTGGCCCCTTCATCTTTGCCGAGATGCACGTCGAGGTGGATCCCGCCATGCACGTCGACAGGGCCCATGAAATCTCAGGCGCCATCGAAGAGAGGATCAGGCAATCGATAAGGGATCTCGATTCCATAACGCTTCACGCGGAACCCTCGGAAAGAGAAGTCTACAGGGTTGCGGTACCAGTGGAGGAGGATAGAGGGTTAGACTCGAGAATCTCCGAACACCTCGGAGGAAGCCCCTACTTCATGTTCATCGATCTAGAAGCTGGCAGTCCGAGAAAGTGGTTCGTAGCAGAGAATCCCGGAGCGAAGATTGAGAAGAAGAGAGGGATCGAAGCAGCGCATTTCCTTGTCCAACAGAAGGCAGACGTTCTCGTGGCAAAGGAGGTCGGAGAGGGACCGTACCATGTACTCAGGGACAGCTCGGTTCAGATCTTTGCTCTAGACCAAGAATCAGAGGTCAGGAACGTTCTCGACGCTCTCTCAAGTAAGAAGCTGAGAACCCTTGCTCCAGTAGACCGCTCGTCACATATGACTGCAGCAGTTTCTTGACGGTGCCAGAGAGATGTCGCGCCTAAAGGACACAGTGAAGGTTGTGAACATATCGAGGGGTACAAGCCCTGCTGTGGATTGGGCAAGGCTGACTGTTCTGGTGGAAGATTCGGTCAGCAAGGGGAAGCCTAACCTCGTAGCGAAGCACGGTCTATCTTTCCTAGTCGAGACAAGCGTGGCTGGCGTCAAATCAAGAATCCTCATGGACGTAGGTCCTCCGCCAGATTTGGCCTTGCGTAATTCAGAGGCGATGAATGTCGACATTCGAAATGTTGATGCAGTCGTGATTAGCCACGGACACTATGACCATGTTGGAGGACTGCTTGATATTCTGAAGCACAACGGCGGATGGACTCCCGTGGTGGCCCATCCAAACGTCTTCAGTCCAAAGTTTGCTTTCAAGCCAAACCTTCGATTCATAGGCCCCAATTTTGATCATGAATCAGTCGTGGCCGCAGGTGGCAGACCGCTGCTTGCTCGCAATCCGGTCACGCTGGCAACCGGAGTGATGACAACTGGTGAGGTTGCAAGGGAAACGGATTTTGAGAAGACACAGGGATTCTGGACCGTAGAGGCCGACCGTTTCGTTGAAGATCCGATGGTCGATGAACAAGCCCTGCTCATCAACGTTAAGGGCAAGGGCCTCGTTGTGATAACCGGTTGCGCGCACCCGGGAATCATAAATACCGTAAGATATGCTCAGAAGACAGCTGGCACAGACATCTACGCAATCGCTGGCGGACTGCATCTAGAAAGAGCGGACGATAAGAGAGTCCGTGCAAGCGTAGACGAACTTGCAAGGATGAATCCGAAGGCAATCTATCCCTGCCACTGCACGGGTTCCAAAGGAATACAGGGGCTTCGCGATTTCTTAGGAAGCAACTGCAGGCCCATTCAAACAGGCGACATCGTTGAACTCTGACGTGATTGGACTCGACCAGAAGCCAGCAGGTCATGGCCCTCGTGTCAGAAGCGGCGACACTTGGTCGGGCAAGCCGGCTTTGACAATTGATATCAGGGTCACGCCTCGACGTCGTGACTGGGAGCAAGTGCGTGTTCATGAGTACGGATGATTCGCGGACAATCAGGCTTCAGAGAGGCATTACGGTGGCTACTAGGTCCACTCTTGTTCTCGTGTTTCTCT
Organism: uncultured Candidatus Bathyarchaeia archaeon; assembly: GCA_964601325.1. GTDB lineage: Archaea > Thermoproteota > Bathyarchaeia > 40CM-2-53-6 > 40CM-2-53-6 > CAVPLU01. Next base: position 717 of record CAZRNA010000104.1, on the reverse strand, counting down.
CCGTCGTGAAGATATGTGTTGGCGTTCTTTCTGGGAGCATAGCGTTGCTTGCGGACGCGACTCACACGGTCATGGACATTGCGGGGTCCGCGGTGGTATGGTTGGGTCTGCGATTGTCTCTTAGGAAGCCGACTGATCGATTTCCGTACGGTTTCTACAAGGCGGAGTCTATTTGCACATTGATTGTTTGTGTCATCATGGTCTTCACGGCCGCAGAGATCTTGCTAGACTCCGTCGAGAGGCTATTTGTTCCTTCTGTGATATCCTTCAGACCGGTCGTGATTGCTGTTGCGATAGGATCTGGACTAGTGTCCTACCGTCTGGCGAAGTACAAGGAGAGCGCGGGGCGAGCGATAAACTCGCAGGCTCTCAGGGTCGAAAGCAGACACTCATTGGCTGACGTGCTCAACGCCAGTCTAGTTTGCGGAAGCGTGCTGTTTACCTACATCAACGTTACTTGGGTGGAGCCTCTGGCGGCTGTCACAATATCCGCTTTCATACTGTGGGCTGCTCTCGGGTTCGGCAAGGATTCTATCTTCTCGCTCATGGACATCTCACCTCAACCCTCAATGAGAAAAGCGATTGAGCAGACGATGGTCGAGGCTCCGGCGGTCATGGGCGTCCATGATCTGAAGGTGAGGAGATCCGGCCCGTTCGTCTTAGTCGAAGCACATGTCGAGGTTGACGGAGCAATTAGCGTCGAGGAAGCACACGCCA
>CAZRNA010000103.1:0-4338 GCA_964601325.1 uncultured Candidatus Bathyarchaeia archaeon | reverse complement strand
TCATGGATGGCTTGGATATCGAATCGGATGTCACCGAGATGTACATGGGCAACTCCATTGCCCCAGGCGGCTACGGGTGGATAATTCCGAAGAACTCGACAACCGCGAACGTTGGAATAGGCATCCGGACGACATTCAAATCCGGAAGAGGAAAGGATCGGCTTAATCACTTCGTACACGGCTATCCTCTCACGGCCGACAAGTTGCATTTGGGTATGATTCGAACTATGATTGCAGACGTGTTGCCGGTTGATGGCGCAGTGTCCAAAACCTATTCTGAAAGAATCCTCTTGGCCGGAGATGCTGCCGGCATGGTGATGCCGACAAACGGCGGAGGAATCCCGACCGCGATCGTATCAGGCCGAATCGCCGGCGAAATCGCAGCCCTTCACGTGAAGAAGAACGAGCCCCTTTCCAGCTACGAGGCTAGGTGGAAGAAAGCCTTTGGACGCGAGCTCACTGCCTCGACACGGATGAGAAGATTCGCCGACGTCTTCATGCCTCACGACGTACTCTTCGGTTGCACTTTGAGAATCCTTGGAACCGCAGGAATCAAGAGGATCGTTACTTGTAAGATACCCGGGCCAGTGGGTATTCTGATGAGATTGCTCGGGTACTGAGCCTTTGAGGCACGCTCAGAGAAGCGCTCTATCAATGACCATGCTGAGGAACAGCAGGAAGAGATAGGGACTGGACACCTTGAAGGCCCGATAGGCGTTGCCTCGAGTTGGCCTGATGAATAGGTAGAGATTCACCAACAAGACGACGACTCCGAGAACAAGGGCAGACGCAGCGTAGATCCAGCCAAATCCCCCTTCCAGATAGACCGCCAATGAGAAAGGAATCATCAGAATCACAGTCGCCACTATACACCGCAGGGCCGCCTTCTCTTCCATCACAACTGGAAGCATCGGTACACCCGCGCGAGCATAGTCCTCCTTGCTGAGAATCGCAAGACTCCAAATGTGACTCGGGATCCACAAAACCACCAGCCCAGCAAGCAGGACCGGCAGAAGACCAATTGTGCCAGTGACCGTGCTCCATCCGAACATCGCTGGCAATCCTCCGCTGAAACCGCCCAAGACTATATTGAGCGGATTTCTCCTTTTCAGCAAGAGACTGTAGACGACGACGTTATCCAGAACGCCAAGCAGCAGAACCACGAAAGACAAGATATTGATCCACAAGCCCAGCAGAAAGCCTACTGCGATCAAGAACAGGCCCCATCCCAGTGCGCGCTGTGGAGGGGCGATGCGGCCTGTGGGAATTGGTCTGTGACTCGTCCGGTGCATGATGGCGTCGATGTCCCTGTCGATATAGCATGTTATCGTGTTGCATCCGGCTGTTGAGGTCGTGATCGCGATCAAGCCTGCCAGTATCGGGAGGAGTACGAACCACTTTTGTGAGAGCGCCGAGATCGCCATCGTCGCGACAGATGTGAACACAAGCAGCACGACGGTCTTCGGTTTCGTCACTTCAATGTAGTCTCTTAGAGTGTGAAGAAACGTCATGACGATCACGAGAGATTACTTTGATCCTCCTCGGTGAAACGGTCACGTTCGCAAACCCGCGTTGGATGCGAGACACCTCACTTAAGTCTTCAGCTCTCGGTTGCCTAGGTGGATGCCACATCTCAGGTCGACACCTGCAATTTCCGTACCTAGGTAGAGTGTCTTCCGCGATGAAACCTAGGCTATTCCATGGTAGAGTTCTTCGCACAACGCGGAGAGTCTGGGGCTGAGCCGCACAGGTGCCTCGGCTACAACCGCAGGATCCCTGAATTCCTGCGGGAGGCTGTCTATCTGTTTCTTTCCATACTCGCGAGTTTCGAGCAAGGATGGCATGCTGTATACCAGTCGTCCCTTATCGATCACCTTTGTGAGAAGTGGGCGAGCGACGAGGCCTGGGAAGATCTCCTCGTATATTGCCACGATGTCTTCCTTGATTAGGCCTGAACTATCATAGGCGCGATGTATCTGCTTGAGTTCGGGGATCGTGACCTTCGCTGGGCTAAGTTTCACCCGAGGAATACTTTCTGACCCCCGGCGGAGTTCGACCAGCTTGTAGATGCCTGGAAGAGCCGGGTCTTCTCTTGATGTGGTGAGTTCTGTTCCGACGCCGAAAGAATCGATCGGAGCGCCTTTGGCGATCAGATCCCGGATCTTATATTCGTTGAGGTCTCCACTTGCGAAGATCTTCGTGCTCTTGTATCCTGCTGTGTCGAGGATCCGTCTGACTTTCACGCTCAAATCAAGGAGGTCGCCGCTGTCGAGACGTACCAGCGTTGGCGAGACTCCGAGATTCACAGCTGTCTTTGCTCCTTCGGTCGTGTTGTAGGTGTCGATGAGAAGTGCCATGTTATCTGGGAAGGCTTTCTTGTAGGCTAGGAAAGCCTCTCGTTCTGAGTCGAACGTCATTATGAACGAATGGGCCATCGTTCCGTAGGTCGGTATGCCCAATTCGTATCCAGCAAGCAGATTGGAGGTGCCGGTGCAGCCCCCGATGTACGAAGCTCTTGCTGCGAGAAGTGCGGCCTCTGGGCCATGCGCTCGTCTGGAACCAAACTCGACAACATCTCGGCCTTTCGCGGTCTCGACGACCCTAGACGCTTTGCTAGCGATTAGAGTCTGGAAATTGATCATCGTCAGCAGATATGTCTCAACAATCTGTGCTTCGATGATACTCGCTTCAACTTGGACGAGAGGTTCTCCTGGGAAGATTACGGTGCCCTCTGGAACTGCCCAAACGTCGCCCCTGAATCTGAAGTCCTTCAAGTACTCGAAGAATTCCCGGCTGATGTGACGGAAGGATGGATGCTGTCTGATGAATTGTATCTGGTCATCCGTGAATTTCAGGTTGAGAATGTAGTCAAGGGCTTGCTCCAGCCCTGCCGCGATTATGTAGGAGAAGTTCTTCGGGAGATGCCTGACGAATAGCTCGAAACCGGCCTCTCCAGGTATGTTGTTCTCGAAGTAGGCGCCGGCCATGGTCAATTCGTAGAGGTCAGCAAGCATTGACGCGTTGGAGGCTGTGACAAATAGGCCGCGCGGTTTCTCCAGCTTCACCATCTCGGGCACCATCGACTACCAGAAATCATACAGAAGAAGCACATAAGGGCCGCAGATTGCGGAGCCCACAAGCTCGCCAAGCTGCGCCTAAGCTCAGAACGTTGGTTCCTTCCCTGGCGCACGTTGTTCCACGACGAACTGAGCATCGTCTACTCAGATGGTTTGGTCGCGATGACCCGATTGGGTTCTAGTGGACAGTTTGAACTCTACGATAGCACGTATTCTCTGTTCAGCATCAGGCATGGCTCTGACTCGCGCTTCGAGATCTGCCGGTAACTCCGAGGTCTGGACAGGACGTGCTGATGCTGTTTCCCGTTCGAGTATGGACCTCGCTTTCTCGAAAGCGGCCTCCAAGCTTCGTTCAGTCTCCAATCTCCTTCGTTGCGCTATCTCAGCTATCGCGATGAGCTCGGGGTCTCGAGAGGGTGGCGCACGTGGCGGTGTCTTGTCGATTCCGTGGCGAGCAGTCGATCGGATCTTTCCCCAGAGCCACAGAATCCCACGCATGTCTCGTCACACAGATTCTCGTTACCGAGCTGAACATTTCTGCTTCGTGGACAGCAGTTGATCACATAAGGCTTGACTCGATTGTACGCATGGGAGAACGTGTTGGTGACGTGGGCATTCTGATTTGTATTACCCGGTTGCGAACTGTCGCCAACGTCATGACTCTGTGGACGAAGCGGCTAGAAAGACATAATTATGTCACATCCGTATCCGCTTAGAAAACTCTGGAAGGACCTGAAGTTTAGTGAAGGGAGCCGCTTGAAACGAGTCATTGCATCATTTGTTCTTCTCTTGGGGCTTACCTTCGTAACGCTGACCTTGTACCTCGGTAACGTGGAGGCTGTTGTGAAGGTGCTGCAATCGTATGCGGTGTCCTTTCCGTAATGGAAGTTGAGAGCCTCATGGCTGAGCAAAAGAAGAAGCGGTTCAAGTTCAAGTACGGCATACCCCGTTTCATTGTCCAGATCGTGTCGCTCCTGCTTCTGAACGGATTACTGTTAGCGGAACTCTACCCTAACCTAAGCCTTCAGCGGTATCCTGTGACTCTCCCCATCCTGCTGAGCATAAACGCACCAACGAATCTCGCATACGGGAGCCTAGACGTGATCCAAGTAGCTCTAGCCAATCCGATTGCCCCTTGGGTTGCGCTGGCTTTCGTGTTCGTCATCGGGGCAGTGCTTGGTAGAGCGTTCTGTGGTTGGGTGTGTCCGATGGGGTTCATTCAAGACATGGTCACGATGGCAAAAGGCACACTTGGCCAAGT
>CAZRNA010000102.1:0-4378 GCA_964601325.1 uncultured Candidatus Bathyarchaeia archaeon | reverse complement strand
CACGCCAATGAGTCAGCTCAATTGCGTTTCCTTCCGGGTCTTCGACGAAAGCGATCTCAGCATTGTTCTCTTTGATCTCAACCCTACGCGTCAGTTTAAGCTCCAAACGATCACGGTAAAACGCGATCGACCTATCCATATCCATCACATTCAGGCAGGTGTGCATTATGCGCAAACATGTCACCAACCTAATTCAACGAGGGCAGTCGCATAATTGCATTTTGAATGATGGATCAGGCAGAGTCTCAGGAAAGGTCACTTGCCTCGTGGCTCACCCGAAGGCGTTGAGACCTTTTCCTGTCTCCATGGGGGCTCTGGACACAAGCGATCCGAAAGGAAGCTTAAGAGTATGTGAATGATGCTTCTCCAGTTCGTAGAGTTGAGAATCAAATGGTTGATTTACAGAGTCTCCTTCCTGCATTACAGACGGCTCTAGTCCCTGTGGTTTTGTCTTCAGCCGGTGGACTCCTCTGCTTGGTAGTCCAAACCAGATACGGCAGAATTGTCGATCACACGAGGCAGTTACTGAATCTTGCTGCGCCTGGCGTTGAAGTTGAGGCGGTGTTGGAGATGCTGTTCAAGCGGGCGCGCTATGCGAAGTGGGCGCTTTTCGGCCTATTCGTCGGAGTGTCCTGTTTTCTCACACTTTCACTTGTGATCTTGGTCTCCATGATGTTTCCAACTCCAGTTCAGGTCGCCCTCGTTGTGGGGATCTTCAGCGTGGGGTGGTGTTCCATGGTGCTAGGTTTGTGGTTCGAGGTCCTAGAACTCTGGGATTCCTTCAGAGGAATCACTCTCGAATACGCGATATTCAAGAAGAGAATTGGAGAACAATCGAAACTCTAAGAGCGTTACGCGCCGGGTTCGTGCGTTTCTCAGCAGGCCAGCACCATAAATAGGGGCCTGCCCAACGGTAGCGATGCTTGCGCGAGGCACACCAGTAATGAGCGATCACGTACAGAACCTAGTGATTGGAAGCGGTGTAGGAGGCTACGGAGCGGCAGTCAGACTGGGGCAACTGCACCGGGAGACTATCTTGGTTGAGCGAGAAACGCTGGGCGGTGTTTGCCTCAACGTAGGGTGTATACCGTCCAAAGCAATTGTGCGCGCCGCCAAGCTCATGAAGCAGATTCAGCGCGCGCAGGATTTCGGCATCGAGATGTCTCAGCCCAAGATGGACCTTCAGAAGCTACAAGTGTGGAAGAAAGGTGTCGTGGACAAGCTCACTAAAGGCGTCGCCTACCTCTGCAAAGGCAACAAGGTCAGTGTCGTCTACGGTGAGGCACGATTCCAAGGCCCACACCAAGTCGAGATCAAGAGCAAAGAAGGCCCGAAAATCGTCAACGCGGACAACATCATTATCGCGACAGGCTCGCGTCCGGTAGAGATCCCCGGGTTCAAGTTCGATGGAGACTTCATCATCACCGCGACTGAAGCCCTTTCGTTTACAGAAGCACCGCGAAATTTCGTCATTATCGGTGGTGGGGTTAGCGGACTCGAGCTTGGAATGGCGTACGCACGGTTCGGCAGCCGCGTCACAGTCATAGAAATGCTTGAGCAGCTCTTGCCAGGCACGGACATGGAGCTTGTCAGAGTCGTCGAGCGTACGCTGAAGAAACTAGGCGTGGAAACGCATCTGAAAGCCCGCGCGAAATGGGCTAAGGATGGAAAGGTTGGCGCTCAGCTTGTCGACGGAAAAGAGATCGAAGTTCCAGCAGACAAGGTCATGGTTGTGGTCGGGAGACGACCTAACTCTGACCAAATCGGACTTGAAACCACGGGCGTCAAGACGGATCAGGCAGGATTCATTCAGGTGAACTCGCAGATGCGTACCAATGTGCCTGGCATATACGCGATCGGGGACGTTACCGGGCAACCTTTGCTGGCTCACAAGGCCTCAAAGCAAGGAGTAGTGGCAGCTGAAGTAATCGCCGGAGAAGCAAGCGCCGCTGACTTCAAGGCGATGCCGGGCGCGATCTGGACTGATCCAGAGATAGCAACCGTAGGGTTGACTGAAGCAGAAGCCAAGAAACAAGGATACGAGCCGATAGTCGGGAAGTTCCCATTCACCGCTCTGGGCCGAGCGGTGGCGGTCGGCGAGACTGACGGTTTCGTCAAAGTCGTTGCCGACAAACAAAGCGAGCAAATCCTTGGAGTACACATGGTTGGAGCCGATGTCACGGATCTAATCAGCGAAGCCACGCTTGCGATCGAGATGGGTGCCACCCTAGACGACCTCGCATTGACGGTTCACCCTCATCCAACACTTCCAGAAGCGCTCATGGAAGCGACAGAAGTAGTCAAAGGAAAAGCAATCAACATCTTGAACCCACCATGAGCAAGACTCTACTCGTAGATCTACAGATTCGGGACTACAAGGAGACTTGGGAACTACAACACAAGCTAGTGGAACTACGCGCTCGCGGGCTTATTCAGGATGTTCTGCTGCTCGTCGAGCATCCACACGTAGTCACAATGGGCAAGTCAGCGAAGCCTGAGAATATCCTTTCGAAGAGATTCCCGACTTACGAAGTGGAACGCGGAGGAGATGTCACATATCATGGGTATGGCCAACTGGTTGGATATCCGATCATGGATCTCACTCAACGCGACAAGGACATTAGACGATACGTAAGAGGCCTCGAAACAACGCTCATGGTGACTCTAGGTCACTTCGGCATTTCAGCTCAGAGGATAGAAGGCCGTACTGGAGTGTGGATCGGCGAACGGAAGAAGATAGCCTCGATTGGAGTTGCGGTTCGCAGCTGGATCACATTTCATGGCTTCGCACTCAACGTTTCAACAGATCTCTCCTGCTTCTCCACGATCAACCCTTGCGGCTATGAGAGCGGAGTGATGACATCAATAACGGAACAGCTGGGGAGACAGGTTTCAATCTCGGAGGTGAAAGGACCTCTCACACACGCATTCGAGCATGTTTTCGCTACAGAACTCGAAACGACGAGCGAAGAGAAGCTCATGGATCTAGTGAAGTCTGATATTTCGACCAGAACGCTGCACAGCTAGTCGTGGCAGGCTCCAAAACACGAGCGCGACGGTGTCAACGCACGCACACTGAGTTCCTGAGTTTTGAAGAATGGCTCGCGCAGCAGTACTGCACGTCTGAAGAGCTCCTCGATCTCCTCGTCTGGGGCTCCTGCTCTCATACTGGTTAGGAAGTCCACATGGTTATCGTCTCGGAGCAGACATGGCTTGAATTTGCCATCATGCGTGATCCTGATCCTGTTGTTCTTCATGCAGAATTCTGAGTTGTGCATTGGCCGTACAACTTCAACCGTGACTCCGTCTGGCAGGATGTATCTTGGACGGTTATGCATACCACGCCTATAGACTGCTAATGCCTCAGAGTTCAAACGCGCTTCTATCGGCGCTAGATCACAATGATACTTCTCGTAGAACTCTGGATCAGTGACCACGAGCTCTATGAGTTGAAGGACGACCTTGCCATTGCCTCCCGACTTGCGAACGAATCGTATCAGGTCGTCAATCTCGTCGTCGTTCACGCCCTTCATCAATGTAATGTTCAATTTGACTGGCAGAAGTCTAGCTGCTATCGCCGCGCCCACAGCGCCGATCGCCTCGTCGTATCCGTCAACTCCTGTGATAGATTGAAAACGATCTTTACGGAGACTGTGAAGGCTAATGTTCACCCTCGACAAGCCAGCGTCGTGCAACGGCGCCGCGAGCTTCGAGAACCGAGTGCCGTTAGTCGTCATGGAGATTTCACGAAGGCCCACACTTCTGAGCCTCTTCACGATTTCGACGATGTCTTGGCGGAGCATCGGCTCGCCGCCAGTCAGTTTGACCGCATCTACGCCGAAACGAGAAAGTATGCTAAGGATACGTTGTATCTCGTCTGCCGTGATCAATGTCGACGAAGCGGACTTGATGCCTTCCATGTGGCAGTGGATGCATCTGAAGTTGCAAGTCGAACTCGAATTGAGTGAGATCCTAGCGTTGGTAACCGGCCTTCCAAACCTGTCTGAAAGGACAGGACGAGCATTCACTCCTCGATCTTGGTTGAGATCTTGGAGATTCAGGAGAGGCTTATCGAGATCCAACGCTGTCCCGTAGCAACGATGATACGGACGATTTAAGGAATTACCAATTCTCGCTAAGCGATAGGAAACGGTCGCCGGTATGACTGAGTAAATCGACTCATTGGGAATCAGAGAGAGCCGTCGCAACTCAACGCTATTCTTATAGGGTCAGGGAAGGAGGTACACGAGGCCACACCCAGCAACCCTATCATCAGCGTGAACCCGGTCATGGAACAAGCAAACCTCGTTCGCATCGGCAAGAAGCCTATCATGAATTACGTTGTCGCCTGTGTGACGCTCTTCAACTCTGGCGCCGA
>CAZRNA010000101.1:0-4602 GCA_964601325.1 uncultured Candidatus Bathyarchaeia archaeon | reverse complement strand
ACATCGTCGTCATTCAGGGTCGGGGACTTCTCTGGCTGGGACCGCCAAGTCAGCCTTCTCAATGGATAGTCGGATCGTCTGCCCATGCAGCACCGAGGCAGATGTCTGTCACTTATCGCAGCAAAGAAGTTCAGAGCGGGATCGAACGGAATCCACACGTCTCCAGACATCTGAACTTCAGCCCATGCGTGCCATTCGAAAGGCCTCGGCTCGGTCATATGTCCGTGGTAGAAGAGCCCGACGACTCGGCGACTGGGAATACTTGCTGCCCTGCAAAACGCGATGAAGAGGTCTGACAATTCGTCGCAGTCGCCTTTCAGCTCTCGGATTGCATACGCAGCGCCCAGACGTTTTGGCTGAGGTTCTCGGAGCCTCACGTTGTCCCGAACCCACACGAACGCACGCGACAGGAACTCTCCCACATCACGTGAAGAACCGCGGATGCTCGCAGAAGTTCGTCTCACAAGCGAGTCTTCAGTCTCCCAGAACTTGTCATTCTTGCAGTAGCTGTCGGTTGATTGAGCAAGGTTGACTGAGGAGAGCCCCTGTTCAAGCTTGAAGGATCGATTCGATGTCACGTATTCCAGTTCTATCCTTGATTCAAATGTCCCCTCGGTTTCCAGTTCTGGAATCCTCACGAGCGCATGCATGTTGCCTTCGGTCCTATCCTCGATACGAGGGCGGGGCACCGCTCGCAGAATGGACCACGATCCACTTGCCGAGGGGGTTGCGATGATAATGTCCAGTTTGCCTCCGACGAGTCTCGTCCGTGAAGTGTTCGAGATGCTGTTTAATAGGACAACTTGGAACCGCAGCGGGCCTTCCCAGCACGGCGCCGATCGACTCCCCGCTTAGATAAGCTTCCTGACGCGAACCAGCTGAGAGACGATAGATCCCCTGGGTAAGCCTTAACCATCTTTGGCTGGACGATAAAGTGAAGGATCGTCAATGGCGCTTTCAGACTCTGAGATTCAAGACGCTTTAACCGAGAAGAGTCTGGTCATCGATCCTTTTGACGAGGCCAGCTTAGACCCAGCTGGGTACGATTTGAGGCTGAGCGCTCAGGTAGCGCTGGAGCCTTCGGAGCATAGGCTCGTTGCCACAATGGAGAGAGTGGAGCTCGGCCGCGACCTCGTTGGCGTCCTGCACATTCGATCTTCTCTGGCCCGTGAGGGGGTACTTGCGAGCCTAGCTTTGGTCGATCCTGGGTTCAGAGGTCAGCTTACGATCTCGCTGTTCAACGGCGGGAACAAGGCGATTAGCCTGAAGGCGGGGGAGAGGTTTGTTCAGCTGACGCTCCTGAGGCTCGGGAGGCAGGCTGCCACCAAGTACGAGGGTCGGTATCAGGACAGTCGTGGGGTTGTGGGTAGCCGCCGGTAGGCTACCCCATGGGTTCATGTCAAAGGCGTGTGGAAAGTCTTATTAGATATGCGCATGAACCTGTTAGTGTCCAAGAAAAAGGACTCGTTTTGAGATGTAACAGCCATGAGAGCAGGTTCTAGGATTTCCGACCTCAAATACAAGCTGATGACGATCGAACTCCTCAATCTCGCCAAGAACTACTATACATATCGAGAATTGGCCCAGATTATCGGCTTACCGGAGACTGTGCTCAGCAGATACGTCAAAGGACACGTTCTACCGACAATTGACCGCGCTCAGTCGATCAACCAGACCCTCCAGAAGATCATGCGCCTGGAAGGTGAGATACAGCAGCGTATCAGATTCGACGAACTGGGATACTTCGACAACACCCGACTCATTTCGGACACGCTTCTTCTAGAAAGGGCGGTACAGCATGCTATCAACGCCTTCGCAGGCAAACGAATCACAAAAGTGCTGGCCGCGGCTGTGGACGGTATCCCACTTGCTACTCTAGTTGCTCACAGACTCGGCGTGGGCCTCATCATCGCCAAGAAGAGCCGAGAAGTGGGCGTCCGCGAGTTCATCGAGGAGATATACATCCCAAGCAGGACCGCGATCATGATGAGCCTATTCGTGCCTCGGGATGCCATCAAGAGAGGAGACTGCGTCCTCATAGTCGACGACGTGATAGATAGCGGCGAAACCCAAGTCGCACTCGCCCGAATAGTCCAGAAAGCCAAGGCAGAGGTTAGCGGGATCTACGCCCTCGTGTCGATAGGCAGCGAGTGGAAGGCAAAGATCGAACAGGCTGCAAGGGCCCCTGTAGAGATCGTCCTACAAGTTGCCAAGAAACCACTGCAGGAAATCCCGTAGCTTAGAAAGTGAAGCTGAACACGTAGCCAGCGACGGCCTTCATGCCAGCCTCGATTCTCTCCTCAGGTTCACTTACGAAAGTCACTCGTGTGTGATTGGCGGCGTTGGGGCCGAAGAATGAGCCGGGTATCAACACGACGCTCTTCCGCTCAAGCAACCTATTGCAGAAGTCCTTGTCGTCCCTTTTCATGTCATCAAGGTAGTGCTTCATGTCCACGAAGAAGTAGAAGGCTCCCTGTGGTATGGAGAGCTTCGCCTTTGGTAGGTATTCACGGATGCACTTTGCCATGAAATCTCGTCTTGCCTTGTAGATCGGCAACGCGGTCTTCAGGTATCTCTGCTTGACATCATCTGCGAAGAACTTGATCATCGCCATCTGGCTGAGAGTGTTCGGAGCGAGACTGGTGTACTGCTTGATCTTTTCCACGGCGTCGGCGACGGCAGGTGGACCCATGACATATCCAAGCCGGAGCCCAGGAATCGCGGCTTCCTTTGAGAAGCTACCTGTTACTGCGACGTGATCGCGCGCACCAGGAAGACTACAGATCTTCAGGTATGTTCCTTCAAAGAGTATGTCCCGATACGTGGCATCATACAGGATCCAGAAATTGTGGTCGACTGAAAGGTCGACCAGCGCTTTTACGAAATCATTCTTGACGACTCTTCCGGTGGGATTGTCTGGAGAGAGGAGGACGAAGAGCTTGGTTTCTCTTGTGATCAGCGCCTTGAGCTTCTCGACATCCGGCTGGTACCCTTCCTCGACGTTTACTGGCAGGGAGATGACGCGTGCTCCTGCAAGCGTCGCTGATTCTCTGAAGCCCAAGTAGGTTGGGTCTGTGAGTATGACCTCGTCTCCCTTTCCAAGGAGGGACATATAGAGAGCGAAGACGCCTTCACTTGCCCCGTCAGTTATGACCATCTCGTTTTCGGGGTCATACTTGGTGCCTTCCTCCTTTGCGAAATCTTCGGAGACTAGACGTCGCAGTTCCAGGAGACCACGGGTGCCGACATATCCGCATGCTGCCTTGGGTTCCTCTCTGAGCGCCCGTATCATCTCATCCAAGACTTCTTGAGGCGGCGGAAGGCTCGGAGCGCCTCCCCCGAAGGAGATTATGTCCCTCTGCTTCCTAGCTTCAGCCAATAAACCCGCGACACGTCGTATGGGAGATATATGGAGAAGATCGATTCTGTCAGAGACTGTGGGCACTACCCAGTCCAACTATCAGCGCGCGCCACACGCGCGGCCGCTGACGTAATACCCGTACTCCTTGAAGGTGGTTTTAGGTCTTCGCATGAAACGACAATCAGTCGCATCTAGTCCTTGATCGTTGCACAACAAATCTACGCTGACAACAATCGAACGCAATCACTTGTTGATGCTTCTGGTACTTGTGGCAGCGGTCACTCCGGTGGAGCCGGCGCTATGAAGCCGTTCGCCATCATACTCTTGGCCAGATCCCGTGATCTCTTGATTATCGTTGAGGAACGATCGTAGAGCTCGTCTCGGCTGATCTTGAGACCGGCTATTCCCTGCTCCTGTGCTTTCATTCCGACTGCGACGGCCTCGCGTGGAAAGACTTCCCACTCATCCATGTTTGGTGCGATGTAGTCCGCGTTCAGCCCTTTCTCCCTAGCGCACTTTGCAAGCTCTTCTGCTGCGGCGATGCACATCTCGTCTGTGATTGTTCGAGCACGGACATCGAGTGTTCCTCTGAAGATTCCTGGGAAACCGAGGGAGTTGTTCACCTGATTCGGGAAATCAGATCGGCCCGTGGCAACAACCTTCGCTCCTGCCTCTTTGGCCTCCCAAGGCCAGATCTCTGGAATCGGGTTCGCACAGGCGAAGATCACAGAGTCTGTTGCCATCTTTGCAACCCACTCCTTCTTGAGTGTGCCCGGACCGGGGTGTGACAGTGCAACACAGACATCAGCGCCCTTGAGAGCCTCTGGTATGCCTCCAGACCTCTGTTCCCGGTTTGTGGTCTCACAGAACTTCCACTTGAGGGAGAATTCGGCTTTCTTTGCCTCGATATCCTTCCTTTGCCGGTTCAGTATGCCCTTCGTGTCAACGACAATGGTGTTCTCAGGTTTCAACCCGTACGCAAACATGAGACGGGCGCAGGCAATGTTCGCAGCACCCGCTCCAACCATGGCAAGCGTAATTCGACCAATCTTCTTACCGACAACTTCGAGAGCATTGATGAGACCTGCGAGTGTCACACATGCTGTACCTTGCTGATCGTCGTGCCAGATCGGTATTTCCGCCTCAGCGCGGAGCCTGTCCAAGATGTAGAAACATTTCGGATTGGAGATGTCTTCCAGGTTGATGCCTCCGAAGGAGGGTTGCATCCATTTCACGGCCGT
>CAZRNA010000100.1:0-4747 GCA_964601325.1 uncultured Candidatus Bathyarchaeia archaeon | reverse complement strand
GTAATCAAAGCGAGAGGTTCGATAAGAAGCTACAAGGACAAACCCATACCCAAACGAGCATTGCTGGATATCCTAGAAGCGGCGAGGATGGCGCAATCCGCGGATAATCGCCAGCCGTGGGAATTCATCGTTGTCACAGACCCAGTCACAAAGGGGAAACTGGTTCATGCCGCAGGGAATCAATCGTTCGTTGGAGAGGCAGCTGCCGTTCTGGTCTGCTTGGCAAACCCCCAAGAAAGCGCGTCTGTGGGGCCTTTCGAAGGATTCCCGATCGACCTAGCGATAGCTATCGAGAACATGGCACTGACAGCTTGGGATTTGGGCATAGGCTCCTGCTGGATCGGTGCCTACAATGAGGAGGCCGTGAAGGCACTACTGGGAGTCCCTAAGAATCTACGAGTTGTGTCTTTACTGACGCTTGGCTACCCAGACGTGCAAGCTGGACCTAAGCATAGAAAGGAACCTGATGAGATTTTCCACTACCAGAAATACGGGCTGAGAGAACGCTAGGATCCATCATTACATTTTGCAGTGAGGTCTTTTATTCGAAACGCCGGAGAATACTTGGAAGGTGCTTGACCATTGTGCGATTGGTGCATGAAGCACGGAGCAGGAGGCAAATGGTACCTCAACGCTAAGAACTATTCCAACGAAGTCGCCAGAGAGTTGAACCTAGAGCAGTATCTGACTGATCAATGGAAAATGTTCGAGACAGTCTTCATCAGGAAGATCATGGGGACCTCGTCAATCGGCCTTGGATACAAGCTGAAGATGCCTATTGTGGGCAGAGTGATTCGTTGGAACGCAGAGAAGATGATCCATTCTGAAAGCCCGAATAGAAACCCCTTCAGAGCAGACGGGCACTTCGGACAAGTTCTCCCTCTTGAAGATGCAAAGCTGATTTTTTCAGAACTCGCGGCAGAACCGATAATTGAGAACTACTGCATGTGCCGGGCCATGCAACGGGGAATCAAGGAAGTCTGTTGCTTCAATTTCGGCGTCCTGTCCGGCGTTATCGAGAAACTACCTAGGTTCATACCGAAGAATACGAAGCTTCGACTTGATCGTGAAGAAGCCATAGCTAGACTTGAGCAGCACAACCGGGCTGGAAAAGTGGCGACGGTTTGGTTCCAGCCGGTTCCTTACGTGAATGCGATATGTTCTTGCGAGACGCCCCAGTGCGGAGGGCTTAGATTGAGAACAGATTTCGGACTCAAATCAGTCTACAAAGCAGAGTATGCAATCCGCTTGGACCCGGACAGATGCCAAGGATGCAAGCTATGCGTCCCCATGTGCCAGTTTGGTGCACTAAGGTATAGTCCATCACTGAAGCGGGTGCTCGTGGATTCCACGAAGTGTTTTGGATGTGGCCTCTGCCGTCATGCGTGCAACTTTGACGCTCTGCGGCTTGTCCCGAGAGAAGAGGTTCCCGGGCTGATGGGCCAGTACTAGATGGGAGTGGTACATGTTGAGGAAGACTAAGATCACAATCGACTATTCGAAGTGTGGGGATGGAGTAGGGGTCGACCCGCGGGACTGCGGCAAGTGTCTCCGGGCATGCGAGCCGGCCATCTTCCTACGCCATGAGACCTTGGGCGTTCCGCAGGATCCGATTGATCCGCAGACGTGGCGAGTAACGGCGGTGTGGTTGGACCTCTGTAATCACTGCATGAAATGCGTGGAGGAATGCCCTCAGGGAGCCATTACGGTTACCTGAGACGGCTTGACTCGACGCGCGAGACGAGTTCTCACGAGACGTCCACTGATGATGAGATCCGGCTGACTGCCTCCTGCATGAATTGATCATCGTCGATTGAGATCTCAATAGCTTTCTGAGGACAGACATCAACACAACGACCGCAACCTCTGCACTCGTTACTTTTGACTGCACGATTGTTCACTATTCGGATAGCATCGACGAAACATATGCCCTGAGTGCATGTTCCGCAACCTACGCACCGATCGGTGACTGTCACCCTTACGCCGGGCATTCTTGTGATCTTGGCGCCAATGTCGGGGGCAAGATGTGGCAACACTCGCCAGAGACAACAACACGGACAACAATTGCATATCGTCAGAAGCTTGTTTCCCGGCTCGACTCCGAGCCACACTGCGTCCAGCTTATTCCGTCCGATTAGGTGAACCAGACCGGCTTCGCGGCACTTTCTCACGTGCTCAAGCGCTTCATGCTTGGTTGCGCGGTGTCCGATCCTCGGGTCGATATTCAGTGTCGCTTCTCCGAGGAAGAGGCATCCCAGGTTAATTGGATAGTCCTTGCACTTCGTAGCGGAGCGACAGATGCACCAATCCATTATCCAGCGATAGTTTGCTTTCTCAATGAAACGCTCGACGATCTGTGAAGGCAGAACCATTTCGCCGGGATTCTCAATTGATTTGTTCATCTGGATGACTTGATCTTTCGGAAGGTAGATCATGTCGTCATTTTCAAACAGCGCGTGGTCGATGACTCCGCCGAGAATTGGCCACCTACTGAGTCTGGCGATCACAAACCTGTGAGGGAAGCTTCTCTTCAGAAACTTGACCAATAGAGGTTCATCCACGAGTCACATCTCCACATTCCAGAGATTCCTGTAGACGGATGATCGGAACGGCCGCCTTGGCTCCTTGGGTTTCGAGTCTAACGAGTAGCCTATCGGCAATATGGTCTCAAGCTTGTGTTCTTCCGGTGCATTGAACACGAATCGCACGTTTTCCGGGTACGACGGAGTGTACGTGAGCGTGGATAGCGATCTCTCTTCGAGAGCGAGTATGATGTAGCCTATTGCCAGCCAGGTACTCTCAGCAGCATAGGGCATCTCTTGGTTGGAGAACACCGCCAAGAGTATCGGCGCATCTGTGAGGAAAGGCTTCTCCCATGTGATACTCTTCGACCCGAACCATTGCTTCAGGCTCGCATCGACGTTTGCGTGATGGCGTCTCTCTTGCTCTTCGCATGCTGCACGGATCCTCTCTTTCGTCTTGGGTTCGTCGACGAGCACGAATCTCCATGGCTGCCTGTTTGCTCCTGAGGGCGCTTGAGCGGCAGCTTTGATGCAGTACAGAACGTCCTCGGACTTGATAGGAGTCTTGGCGAATACTCGAGTCGTTCTCCTTCTTGTGGCCAAGTCGACTACGATTGATGGCGACCGTGTGGTCAAGGCCGTAGATCACCTAGACGCGTCCCGCATGTTGCCCCTTTCGAAGGCTGTTGCTACTGCAATGTGCTGACGCTTGACAGGGATCTTCCCGGTTCGTATCTGATCCCATCAACTGTTTTGGGTGATTTGAGCGGCTCCATGAAGAGCTCCGTAATTGTGACGCTGCACTCCCTCTGGCCTTTTGGCTGAAATCCGCCTATTCCCAGGATCGCCCGTGCGTTGGCAACAGTTATTCTAGGTTCGCCGTAGAACTTCTCTATGACATTGACAATTGATGAGATCCTAGCTCCTGTCTTCTCAACCAACTGAACGACCGCCTTTCGTGTCTTTCCTGTGAAGCCCACATCATCGAAGATGATTACACGATCGTCAGGGCCTATTGCGCCTTGAGGGATGGCAAAGTAGTTCTCTGTTCCTTTGGTTGCGGAGCGAACCTTGTCGTCTCCCACGATAGCTCCCCGCCAACTCGCTGGCACCTGTGAGTGCGCCTTATCATACACTTTTACGGCGCGGACAAAACTCAGACCGACCATGCTTGCGTAGACAGCTGCCAATGGGGGCCCCGAGGATTCTGGCGAGAGAACCTTTGTCGCATCTCTGCTAAGCTTTGGCCTCAGTACGTATCTAACGATATCACCGAAGAAAAGTGCGTCGAAACTTTGGTTGACAAACGGGACATCGAGGCCGCCGTCACCGAGCACACAGAATTGCTGCGGGTCTCTCAGGTGGGAAAAGAGCGTTTCCTCCAACTTCGCGACCGTCTCCTTGAACTTGGACAGAAGTGTGACTTCATTGGAGGCCACGAGCATCGAGTCGCCGATCTTCGGGAAATAGACCTGAAGAGCAAGCCCCAGTATCTCAGTCTCCCGCGGTTGTTTGACCAGTTGTTGGTAACGGTCAACCGCAATCGTGGACTCAGAAACCTGTGCAGGTGTGGTCAGAAAACGATTAACCTTCTTCACAGTCCCGATCTCACCGCGTATTGTGTCAGGCGCAAGCACTGAATCGTCGTTCACCCGCACCTCATCGCCTTCCTTGAAGTACACGAAACCAGATTCTCTTCCCACGATCTCAGCGGGCAACTTCCTAGGCCTCACCGGTAGAGTCCGTCGGCTTGTTTAAGAAACTGTTGCGCCGCCATGAGAATTGAGGCGCGGTTCTCACTGAGCCTGTTGCTTGAACTCAGGAATCTGCTTTAGCCAGCCTTCTGTCCGCAGTTTGTGCAGAATGCCGCCCCCGAGGGCAACGCGGTTCCGCATTGGCCGCAGAATCGTTGGTCCAGTCCGCCAGAGGGTCGGTAGTCGAAGATTATCTGTTCGAATTTCCAGCCATTTGATTCAATCAGCTCCTTCACTGGGCCGCGGAGCTTCATGACATCGAAGTCGTAATCATACACTTTGCCGAAGCTGCCAGGGTCAGCCGGCTTCTTGAATCCGAAAGCCACGCCTTTCTCCTTCTGGAAGAGAACTTTGCCCTTGACGAAGCTCTTTTGAAAGCCCAATTTTGGTGCAGGCAAGACCCCAATGTTCTTCTCCTGTTCCTGGATGATCTCCCTGTACTTCACGGTGCGCTCAGACTCAACTAGCCAC
>CAZRNA010000099.1:0-4773 GCA_964601325.1 uncultured Candidatus Bathyarchaeia archaeon | reverse complement strand
CTTCCAGTCTTCTTCTACGTTACTCAGGAGAAACCACCTTCCCACCCCTTCATCAAGTACATCGCATCAAAACCACTAGGAGAGCGTATCGATTACACAAGTAACACATCAGACGCGAAGGGTTTCTACGCGAAGATTGTGGACGTGAAGGATTTCCCGATATTCCCATAGGCTCTTGGGATCGCTGGTAGAACTCGAGGCAAGCGGAGCGCAGACGAAGTTGGAATTCAAACGATTCATCGAGGATGCAGCAAGACGCAACAAGTCACCCATTGTGTTGGCGCTTGATCTGACCCGTGAAGACAGGGATGAGCTATTCAAGCGCACCCTGAAAGTGATCACGTCAGTCTCTCGCTCAGTGTGCGCAGTGAAATTCAATCACCAAATGGTCCTTCCACTCGGGTTGCATGATCGAGTGACAACGTTAGTCGATGAGGTCCATGACCACAAGATACCGGTGATTATGGACGCAAAGATTAACGACATCGGACATACGAATGAGTTCATCGCTTCTCAGTATTTCTCTGCGGGGTTTGATGCGGTCATAGCGAACCCCTTTGCCGGTTTCAAAGATGGACTGGAGTCGGTCTTCAGGATCGCGAAGGTCCAGCAGAAAGGAGTGCTATTGCTTGTGCACATGAGTCATAGCGGCGCGAGTGAAGGTTACGGACAATTTGTCTTAGATGAGAAGGGGGAGAGAAGTCCCCAGTTTGAAGTCTTCGCTCGGAGAGCAGTTCAATGGGGGGCGGATGGCGCGATTGTAGGGGCAACTTTTCCAGAGACGATCGCGAGAGTTCGCTCCATCCTTGGTAGCGATGTCCCGATATACTCACCGGGAGTGGGCGTCCAAGGCGGGAGCCTCGGCAGGGCTCTGGCCGCCGGTGCGAAATACGCCATAGTCGGTCGGTCCATATACGAAAGTGATGATCCAGGTAAATCCGCAGAGAACTTGCGCCGGTCAGCTGCATCCGCTGGCTAAGTTTCTTCCGTTCTCCACAATTCCTTCTTGAGCATGTCACGCACCGCTGCTCGGATTGCCGCGCTTCTGCTCTGGTACATTCCGGCCTTGACTAGCTCGTCTAGCCCTTCAAGTATCGCTTCAGGCAGTTTGACTGTGACCAACTTCAAAACTTGGGGCTCCGCCGTCAACTGGTATTCCGGAAGAGGCGATATGACTCTTTCCCATACAGTCGGTATTATACGGAAAGATTTTATTGAACTCGATTCGTCTCAGGGACAAGTGATGCCATTGGGCGGAGCGAAAAAGAAGAGCCTAGCACAGATGGAGAAGACCCAGGACCAGCAGGACAAGAAGCCAGAGGCCCCGAAGAAGTCGAAGGGCAAGCCGCCTGCGGAGAAGAAATCGCGTGGTGTCGACCTCCCGAATTTGGAGGATACTAGGTTCCTTTCGGAACTCTCCAAGATGGGAGCCATTACTCCATACGCACTCGCCTCTCAGTTCAATCTACGGATAAGCGTCGCGAAGGACATGTTGGAGGAATTGGAGAGAAAAAGGCTCGTCACAGCGGTTGGCGGAAACGCTAGGATACGGATCTATAAGATGGCCGCTGCCTAACTCCTTTCCAATCGTATTCTAGTTCCAGCGGCGACATCTCTAAAGATGTCGATTCCGCTCTTGACAACGCCAATGATGTTCACCGGGCTGTACGGCTGAGTCTGCCCGTAGAAGACGCACACTGCAGATCCCATTGGCCAGAAAGCAATCGTTCCGGTGTCAACCTTGGATTTTGGTTTCTCAAGTCCTATTGTGATGTCAGCATCAAAGTAGATTTCCTCTTTCCAACGGGCGATTCTTCCTTCGATCGGCAGTCGCCTGAGCAGCGCATCCGTGGTCTTTGGTGCATAGAACCGCACCAGTTCACCTTCTGCCTGCCTTCCGTCTTCGAGCACAAGGAGCACTGGTATTCGCGAAACACTGCTTGCCATGGTCGTTCACGCTCTGTCGGCCCCAAGAACAGATATAGCTTTGATGCAATTGCCTAGGCTCTGTCAATTTGAGGGTTGGATATGGCGCACAGGACACGGACAGTCATTATGGGCGCAGCGGGAAGAGACTTTCACAACTTCAACGTATTCTTCAGGAAGAAGCCGGAGTATGAAGTTGTAGCGTTCACTGCCGCTCAGATACCGGGTATCGAGCACAGGAGCTATCCGCCGGTTCTTGCGGGATCGCTCTATCCGAAAGGAATCCCAATCAGGGCGGAAGAGCAGCTTCCGACGCTGATCAAGGAGAAGGATGTCGAGCTTATCGTTCTTGCATACAGTGATCTCTCGTATGATGATGTCATGCACAAGTCATCCGTTGTGGGTGCCAATGGACCGGATTTCATGCTCATGGGTCCCAAGAACACTATGCTCAAAGCTAATGTCCCTGTCGTATCTGTCTGTGCAGTTAGGACCGGAGCGGGCAAGAGCACTGTCTCTAGAGCCGTGGCGAGGGTCATCAAAGCACGTGGAAAAAGGGTGATTGTCGTTCGCCACCCCATGCCTTACGGCGAACTGGAAACCGAAGTCGTCCAAAGATTCGCGACCTATGATGACATGGATAGGGAGAAATGTACAATCGAGGAGAGAGAGGAATACGAGCCGCACATTGACCAAGGAACCGTCGTCTACGCCGGCGTAGACTACGAGAAGATTCTTGTCGCTGCCGAGAAGGAAGCTGATGTAGTCCTCTGGGATGGAGGAAACAATGATCTGCCCTTCTATAAGCCAGACTTCAACGTGGTCGTTGCAGATCCTCACAGGGCTGGAAATGAACTCTCATACTACCCGAGTGAGACAAACGTCAGGATGGCAGATGTGGTGGTCATTAACAAGGTGGATAGTGCCCCACCTGAGGGTGTGCGACAAGTTCGCGAAAACATAAGGCGGCTGAACCCGACCGCTACGATCGTTGAAGCGGCGTCCACGGTCCACGTTGACGATCCCTCACTCGTCAAGGGTAAGAGCGTTCTGGTTGTCGAAGACGGTCCGACGGTCACTCATGGGCAGATGAGAGAAGCAGTTGGCGCGATCGCAGCTCGCCAATATGGAGCGCTTGAATTGGTGAATCCGAGACCCTTTGCTGTCGGTTCGATCAAGAGAACATACGAGAAGTACCCTCACATCGGTGCTGTCCTGCCCGCAATGGGATACGGCGCCAAGCAAATCAGGGAGCTAGAACAGACAATAGAGAGGACTCGGTGCGATTCCGTAGTCTTCGGAACCCCGATAGACCTCCGTCGAATCATGAAAGTGAGGAAGCCTGCTGCTAGGGTACGATACGAAATAAGGGAAGTCACAAAGCCTACCCTAGAGGAGCTCTTGAACAAGTTCTTCAAGCGATTGAAGAAGACATGAGCGAGGCGGCGTCCTATTCCTAGATCGCGCGCTTGACAGAATCGGTAACGTACTGGAGTTCTGCCTGTTTCATCATCGGGTGCACCGGCAGTGAGAAGACCTGCCGACACGCTCGTTCTGTCTCGATCAAAGCGCTTCTTCGTGTTGACTGTAAGTCACGGTAGTATGGAAGCATGTGAACCGGTGACTCGTAGTACACGGAGCAGCCAATGTTCTTGGAGCGAAGCTTCTCAACAAGTTTGTTTCGCTTCCCTGCGTTGGCTCCACGTAGTCGTGGCGTGAAGAGATACCATGCGTGCTTTCTACCCGCTGGTTCCTTAGGCATGATCAATTTTCCCAAGACGCCCAGTTTCTCAGTCAGGTATTCAGCGTTCTTTCTGCGGTCCTGAAGAAAGCCGGGCAGTCTCTTCAGCTGGATAGCTCCGATCGCCGCCGCCATCTCGGGCATGCGGTAGTTGTGCCCTTGTCTGGCAACCCAATACGGACGTTCTTCTCCGTGCGTTCTGATCCTCTTGAGTTGCTCGGCTAGGTCATCATCACTCGTTGTGATCATCCCTCCCTCTCCCGTGGTCATGTTCTTGCCGGGGTAGAAACTGAAGCAGGCAGCATCGCCAAGGGAACCCGCCTTCCGGCCGTTGTATTCTGCTCCATGGGCTTGGGCTGCGTCTTCGATGACGACGATTCCGCGATTGTGGGCCAATTCAATTATTGGATCCATGTCGGTACAGAGACCGTACATGTGTACCGGCATTATGGCTTTCGTCGCCCGAGTGAGCACAGCCTCAATTGATTCACGCGTAATGCAGTAGGTATCTGCATCAATGTCCGCGAATGCTGGTTTGCCGCCAGCCAGGACAACCGCGCCCGCGGTGGCGGAGAATGTGAAGGAAGGGACTACGACCTCATCTCCCGGCTGGATCCCTGCTGCCAAGAGCGAGGAGTGCAAAGCCGCGGTGCCCGAGGAGACTGCGACCGCGTGTTTTGCTCCAACGAACTTAGCAAACTCCTTCTCGAACTGCAGCACTCTAGGTCCTCGTCCACTCTTCTCAGTAAGGATCCCGCTCTTGAGAACCTCGACGACTGCTTCGATTTCCTCTTTTCCCATGGAAGGTTGATTGATTGGTATCATATCGCGCATTGAATTCATTGCCACGGGCTCTCCGTATCACAGTCGAAAATCTAAAAGTATTTCCCGTGAGGCGAAGGCGTCAGGCGAAAGCGCCTCCATTGCACACGTCGCACCGAGTCTTCAATGCAAGTGCCGACAAGGGAAGATCAGGTTGTGTCGGTGCAATTGATTCGTGATCAAGGCAAGATCGAGTGGCATCTTCTTCCGTGTTCCGAGTGGAGGGAGGCCTGGGGAGCCTGTAGATCAGTCCGAACGCGATTTGATTGGAGAGTGCGGTCGGA
>CAZRNA010000098.1:0-4852 GCA_964601325.1 uncultured Candidatus Bathyarchaeia archaeon | reverse complement strand
TTGCGTTCAGCATTCCAAGTGCTCGGGAGGTGAACAGTGCTTGACAGAAAAACCAACCAGTGCGGGTCCTTCTCCGGGTCGTCCTAGCGGTGTACCTTCGAATACCGTCCTGATCGGTAAGAAGGAACTCATGGCCTATTGTACCGCGATTGTGATGCAGGCGAACACGGGCGGCGGCGACATTTCAGTGAAGGCTCGAGGAAGAGCCATCTCCAAGGCAGTCGATGTTGTTGAGGTCTGCAGGAGACGCTTCTTCGAGGGTAAGCTGGAGATCGCTGATGTCCTGATCGGCACAGAGGTAATCGCTAGCGAGGGAGAACAATCCAGAAATGTTTCGACAATCGAGATTAAGCTGAAGAAGCGTGCCTAGAACAGCTGAGAAGATCGATTGCTGAAGAAAGATACAACACCCTTTTTTTATCCATCTTTTCTCTCATTCTGAACCCACCTAGTGCATCTCGCAATCAGTGGTGCTCCTGAAATGCTTCCAAGTGGTCAGATCAAGTGTGGAGTGCACGTATCAATAGCGGGATCAATCGATCAAGCTGTGGACCGCGCGAGGGAGAGGAACTGTGACACGTTCCAGATCTTCACGCGTAACCCGCGCGGCTGGAAACTCAAGAAACTCATTCCCGACGAAGCAACTCAGTTTCGAGATAAGCTGAAGGCATCCGCCATAGCGCCTGCGGTCGCGCATATGCCCTATCTCCCGAATCTCTCGTGTCCAAAGAAAGGGCTCTACAAGAAGTCCCTCAGATCATTGATTGTTGAGCTTGAAAGGTGTAGTGTGCTCGGGATACCGTACCTTGTGACGCACCTTGGAAGCCATCTTGGCAAAGGCAGAGCAATCGGGCTTGAACGACTCGTTGAAGCAATTGACACGGCCTTCAACGTCTCCAAGGGGGAGACGATGCTGCTGCTTGAGAACACAGCTGGGACGAAGAACAGCATGGGATCCTCGTTTGAGGACATTCAGGAAATCATAGACTGCGTCAAAGAGAAATCGCGTGTAGCCGTTTGCTTCGACACGTGTCACGCGTTTAATGCAGGATACGATTTGAGAGACGTGGCATCAGTTGAGAGCACCGTGGCCGAGCTCAAGCGGACAGTCGGCCTTGAGTCGCTGAAAGTCGTTCATGCGAATGACTCGAAAGGAGAGCTGAGCTCTGGCCTCGATCGGCATGAACACATTGGCATGGGCCATATTGGCGAACAGGGATTCAGAGCCATACTACACAATGACGCTTTTCGGAAGCTGCCGCTGATACTGGAGACCCCCATTGACAAGCGTGCGACAGATGTCACCAACCTCAGGAAACTCCGCGAACTCGCCGCGTGACAGTCAATACGGATGCTGGTAACTTGCCGGTTCACGGCTGAGAGCTTTTCGGGTGTTAGCCGGCGACTCACAGCACGCATTTTCATTTCAGGTGCCGGCTCAGATAGTACCAAGAAGGATAACCTTGGTCCAAAACGTTAGCCGAAACCGCCGGAGTCAGTCTTAACATCAAACAAGTGTGCCTGCAAGACTCAAACTTACAGTAGAGAAGTTTAGATTCATCAGATCAAAATCTAGAAACGAGCGCACTTGGTCAGTTCTATCGTGGAGTCTGGTCACACCGTTTTCCTTTGTGATGTATGTGGAGTCGGCTATGCCGATCAGTCGACAGCTCAAGAATGCCAAAACTGGTGCACAAAGCACCCAAGCTGCAACCTGTCTATTACCCGCAAAGCCATCCATTACCCGAAATGAATTGGCTCGTGTGCAGCCCCTTAACATCCGTTGCCGTGTGCCGACAAGTTAACAGAGCCTCAAGACGAAACCCATTTCTGAGAGGCAGAGCGTCCTGTGGCCTCCGTCTGAAGGTGAAGCGCGCTGATATTCGAGCAGATTCCTGTGGGACCGATGCAGAACTTCGCATACCTCATCGGGGACGAAAAGGCGGGGCTTGCGGCTGTCGTGGATCCCGCTTGGGACATTGAGAGGATCCTAGATGTTGCGAAAAGCAACAAACTGCGGATCATCTATGCAATCAACACCCACCAACACCCTGACCACGTGTCTGGAAACGATGAACTTGCCAGGGCAACAGGCGCGAAGATAGTCGCGCATGAAGCTTCAAGGAGCCGCAAGGATATCAGCATCAAAGACGGCGGGACACTGCACGTAGGTTCACTAGAGCTGAAGCTCATCCACACGCCAGGCCACTCTCCCGACCATGTGTGCGTGTTGGTGAATGGCAAACTCATGACAGGAGACGCACTATTCGTAGGTGAGTGTGGAAGAACTGACTTGCCCGGAGGAAGTTCCGAGCAAATGTATGATAGCCTGTTCAACAAGTTGATGAAACTGCCTGACGATGTGGAAGTATACCCAGGACACGATTACGGAGCGAAGCCGCACTCGACAATCGCATACGAAAAGTCGCACAACTACGTCCTCAAGCCCCGTACTGTCAAGGAATTTGTGCAGTTCATGAAGGAACCATGACAGCAAGTGACCCGAGCCAAGGAGATTTGCGGATCGAGGATTTCGTCGCAGAGTTCCTAGCAATCAGGAACGGAGGCACGACCACATACGAGCCCCGAGAAGACTCGTTCCTTATGTTGGAAGCACTTGCAGAGTTGAGTCTTCGTGGATTGCGCCTTCTCGATATGGGAACAGGTTCTGGAATCCTAGCAGCGTACTGTGCCAGAAGAGGTGCGGATGTAACCGCATCAGACATAGACATTGAAGCGATCAGGGCTCTGGAACTCACAACTGACAGAATGGGAATATCGATCAAGCTCGTCACTTGTGACTTATTCTCGAAGATCCATGAGCGGTTCGACATTATCGTTTTCAACCCGCCCTACCTGCCTTCATCCACCATAGGCGATCGAACCATAGATGGAGGAAAGCGTGGAACAGAAGTGATCAGCAGATTCCTCGACGAGCTCACTCAACACTTGGTCGGGAATGGGCGGGGAATGCTGGTGGTTAGCTCGCTGAATGATCCGGAGCGTCTAATGATGCGTCACTCTGGCCTAAGCTTCAGAATATTGCGCGAAAGATCCTTGTTCTTTGAGAGGCTTTACGTCTTGGAAGCAACAGCGAGGCATGCGGCTTCAGTTCACTGAAATGTCCTAGCTTCAACTTCGATTTCTAACCTGGCAAGTGAGCGGCCAGCCAGACATGTAGTGCGATCCTACGACCGTTTTGTCATTTTGCGACCGTGCTAGATCCCTCAGAGCACATCGATCTGGAAGCTTTCCTTTCATATTCCGTATGGCATCATTTATTATCGAGGGAGTTATTCGGGGTACGAAAACAAGGGATGTTGTCTCTCATGATCGTCGATAGCGTTCTGCAGTTGATGGGAAACACTCCGATGCTTAGACTTTCCCGAATCAATTCGAACCCTAATGTCGAAATGTACCTGAAATTAGAGAAATTCAATCCCGGAGGTTCGGTGAAAGACCGCATCGCGAAGTACATGATCGAGCATGCTGAGGCGGACGGGACTTTGACAAGGGACAAGATTGTGATCGAGCCGACGAGCGGAAACACGGGCATAGGATTGGCAATCGCATGTGCAGTGAAAGGCTACAAGCTGGTCCTCGTAATGCCCGAAACAATGACTATGGAACGAAGAAAGATGCTCATGATATACGGAGCTCGCATCGTATTATCTCCCGGCGCCAAAGGAATGAATGGCGCCGAGGACTTGGCCAAGAAAATTGCGGAAGAGAATCCTGACAAGTACTTCATGCCGAATCAATTCGAAAACAAGTACAACGTTCTCGCACACTACGAGACGACCGCTGAAGAGATCTGGAAAGACACAGAAGGACGAGTCACACATTTCGTCGGGGGGATCGGCACTTCAGGAACGCTCATGGGGGTCGCCAAGAAACTCCGCCAATACAATTCCGAGGTCAAAGTGATCGCCGTTGAGCCTGAGAGCAAGACTCCGATCCAGGGGCTCAAGAACTTGGAAGTTCAGTATGTCCCGACTATATTCGAAAGCAAGGCGATTGATGAGAGGCACTACGTGAACCTTCAGACTGCCGAGGACATGGCGCGTCTCCTCGCACTCGAAGAGGCCGTTCTTTGCGGACCGAGCACCGGAGCGATACTCCATGTGGCTCTGGAGAAGGCAAAGACTCTCGCTCGAGGAGTGGTCGTTGCTATGGCGCCAGATGGCGGAGAAAAGTATCTCAGTACACAACTCTGCGACGAGGGGAAGTGCCGAGATTGTGTCGCGAAGTACGGAGTCAAATGCGCATATTCTCCTGACGTTGTGCTCCCGGGAATCGACAACTAATGCCTCACTAAGAGGCGTTACAGTACGCCTGATTGGCCTGTGATGCCGTACACCCGCATTTGGACGGCTCAGCAGTTGTGCGCTCATGCGCCTTGCAAACCGCCAGATTCATTGACTTGGCCCACCAACTGTGGGTGTGTGAGCTAGTTGTCTTCTGAGCAGAAAGTCTTCAACACCAAGTTGCAAAGAGTCAAAGACTATCAGTTCAAAGTGGAATTCGACTTACCCGGCATGCCGGAGCTCGTCACCGATGAGGCCGAACCGCTAGGCAAGAACGCCGGTCCAAACCCCTCCCGCATGCTTTCTGCGGCTGTCGGCAATTGTTTGAGTTCGAGTCTGCTCTTTTGTCTCAGCAGGGCGAAGGTTGAAGTTGGCGATCTGAAAGCGTCTGTGGAGACGGTGATGCGAAGAAACGAGAAGGGAAGGTGGAGGATTGCATCTTTGAAAGTGAAACTCCACCCGGCGATCAGAGCGGAGGACATCCCTAGATCGAAGAGATGTCTAGAAGTTTTCGAGGATTTCTGTATCGTCACGGAGAGCGTGCG
>CAZRNA010000097.1:0-4893 GCA_964601325.1 uncultured Candidatus Bathyarchaeia archaeon | reverse complement strand
GCGACCGGTTTACGCCTACAGGATAAGGATCAAGAAGATCACAGAGGCCAAACTGAGAAAGTGAGGAGCCTCCCCATCACCCAATGTGAACAACACTCCCGACATCTCTCTTGACTGGGTACGACAACTTCAACCCAATCGTCGGCCAACTTATTCTCTGATGGCCTAGCCATTGACATCTTCTTCGGACCTTGGCAAAAGAAAGAAATCAAACAACACGTTTCCCGTGGAGTTCTCGTTGAATATTGGAAACGCTAAAGCTATACGGCCAGACCGTGACGTTAAGCATGCTTCGATCGGACTCTTTATGGACACATTTGGCTGAGAGGAGGTGAACATCTTGAAGCTTAGCGCAAGAAACGTATTGAAGGGGAAAGTCAAGAGCCTCCAGCACGGTGCCGTGAATTCTGAAGTCATTGTGCAGATCCCCGGCGGCATTGAGATCGTGTCAATAATCACGAAGACTGCTGCTCAGAACTTGCAGCTGAAGGAAGGCAAGGAGGTCTACGCGATAATCAAGGCCACCAACGTGATACTGGCCACAGACTGAATGCGTCTCTGCTCGTCGATGCACTCGGAAATGCGTCCGGCCTCTGAGTCAAGCAACTCGCGGTGATTTCGGCCGTAGTGGAAAAGCGTTATATTCGGCAGAATACATTGCTCGCTCATGTGTCCTCTCATGAATCGATCAGCTATCACGAAACTGCAGGCTTCACTGCTGATTATCGTAATTGTCTGCGGAATAGCGGCAGGGGTTTACGCCTACTACTCAATGAGCGCACCCCCGGCAAGAACCCGCCTAATTGTCTCGACAACAACTAGCCTCTATGAGACGGGATTCCTAGATGCACTGAAGACAAAGTTCGAGCTCAAATACCCCAACATGAACGTGTCTTTCATCTCTCAAGGAACCGGACTCGCAATACAGACGGCAATGCGAGGTGACGCTGACATGCTCCTTGTACATGCCCCGTCACAAGAGCTTCCATTCTTGAAAGGCGGATACGGGGTCAACCGCAAGATCGTCGCATACAACTTCTTCGTAATAGTTGGTCCCTCAGAAGACCCAGCTGGAATAAAGGGCAAATCCCCCTCGGACGCATTCAAGGCTATTAGGTCCGCAGGACTTAACGGAACGGCGATCTGGGTCTCGAGAGGTGACAATTCCGGGACTTATACGAAAGAGGTCAGCCTCTGGAGAGCAGCTGGCTTGGATATCAAGCAACTCCGTACGGAGAGTTGGTATTTGGAAGCTGGAAGCGGCATGACCGCTACACTCAAGCTCGCCAACGAGAAACGTGGCTACACGCTAAGTGATTCGGCGTCATACATTCTCAACTTCAACAATCACAACATCGACTTGGTGGAAGTGGTTGGAGCCAGCAAGAGCATGCTCAACGTGTACAGTGCCATTGCAGACGACCCTAGGAATGCGAACATGACGAAGACGAACTTTGAAGGTTCCATGCAGTTCATTAGGTACCTTGTCTCAGATGAGGGCCAGCAGCTCTTCGCAGACTACGCCGTTAGCCAGGATGGAAAGCCGGCCTTCGGGCCCTACCTCAAACTACTCCAGACGAAAAATGACCCGTTGGGTAACGACCCCACGCAACTCATCCAGTGGATAAGCGACTATGCGTTCTTTGAAGGGTCCGAGTGTCCGCAACAGTTTAGATATCAAGCGGAAGGCCTCTACTCGACACAGGCCCCCGTGCCAGTCTTGCTCGTGAGCACCGCGGCCGGAGTCGAGCAGAGGAAAGCAATCGCTTGCATCCAATCATCGAGGGCATAATCCAAGCAATCAACCTCATACTCACAGGCGACCGTGAAGTTTTCAGCATCGCTGCACTGTCCCTGTATGTCTCGGTAGTGGGGACTCTCCTTGCTTGCACTTGGAGCATCCCCGCTGCCATCGCGCTCGCCCTTCGCAACTTCCATGGCAAGCGAATCCTCAAGGGACTCTTCAATGCTTTCATAGGCATTCCCACAGTCGCTCTGGGACTGTATCTGTACTTGCTTCTTTCAAGGGCCGGTCCTCTCGGATACTTTCAGCTGCTGTACACGCCGAATGCCATCATAATTGGGCAGTCCGCGCTCGTCACGCCGATCATTGTGAGCTTCGCCACTGGCGCACTGGAATCTGTTGATCCTGACTTGCGAACTCTCGCGCGAACGTTAGGCGCCTCTGATCGTCAAACGTACAATGTTGTCATCAAGGAGGCATTCTGGGGTTTGGTACTTGCAATCCTCGCCGCTTTCAACAGAGCATTTGCGGAGCTCGGAGTTGCGATGATGCTAGGTGGCAACATACGAGGCTTGACGCGAGTTCTGACTACAGCGATATCTTTGGAGACCGCGCGAGGAGATATTGCGTTGAGTATCGCTCTCAGTTTCATTCTACTTGGCATGGTCATGTCTTTGAGTATAGCGATCAACCTCGCTAGGAAAACATCGCAATGAGCCCTCATGTAGAGACACGTGATATCAGCAGAGAGTACGATAGTGTACTTGCACTCGACCGAGTGAGTATTGGGGCACATCTTGGACAAGTGACAACGATTGTTGGGGTAAACGGTTCAGGTAAAACAACTCTCCTAAAGATCTTGGCTGGTCTGGACTCACCAACCGCGGGCAATGTATTGATCGAAGGCCACGAAGCAAACCCAACTCAGCTCAGAACACATGCTACGATGGTCTTCCAAAGAAGCGTGATGTTCGGGACCAGTGTCTACAACAATGTTGCTTACGGCCTAAAGATAGAGGGAGTTCCCGGTCGTGAGATCTCGCAGAGAGTCAAGTCAGCACTCACTGTCGTGAACCTGGACGGGTTCGAGAGGAGACATGCACGGAAACTCTCAAGCGGCGAACAACAGCGTGTCGCCATGGCACGGGCACTGGCATTAGAGAGAGAAGTCTTGTTGATCGACGAGCCTACTGCGAATCTGGACCCAGCTAATGCGATGATTATCGAGCGAGCGATCAGAGACTCTTCTCAGTCCAGAGCTGTTTTGCTCAGTACGCATAACCTTCCCCAGGCTCGACGGCTCTCCCAACATGTGATCCACCTGTACAAGGGGCGAGTAGTCGAGGAGAGCGAACCGTCTCGTTTCTTCACGAGCCCAAGCGATGAGAGAACCAAGCTTTTCATTGAAGGAGAACTTCAATTCTAGAGAGCCGGTCCGCATCGAAGATGAAGAAAGACGCACCTAAGACGAGACTTGAGCCATCCTACACGGTCTCGCTCAGCATAGGCAGTCGGAATGTTGTTGGCGAGCTCGAAGCCCGCATGTTACGAGCGATAGAACAGACGGGAAGCCTCTCGCTCGCTGCACGTACTCTAGACCTGTCTTACCCTTTCGTCTGGAACACGATCTCCAGAATCGAACGAGCCGTGAGTCAGAAGATCGTGGTCAGGGAACGCGGAGGCCAGAAAGGAGGACGAGCAGAGCTGACAAGGCAAGGAAAGGATCTCCTTCAGGCCTACTCGGAACTCGATTCCAAAGTGCACTCTTTTCTCAAGGGAGGATCTCTCGCGAAAGGGTACATGCCTGAAACGGGGCGTGTGCGCCCAAACCTTTCCTTTGTAGGCAGCCACTGCGTCGTGGTCGAGAAGATACTGAGCTCATTACACGCGAGCAACCCAAGAATGACGTATCAAATGGTCAACGTGGGATCCTGGGCAGGCATGACTGCAATGATGCTGAGAGAGGCGGACATAGCTGGTATACATGTGTACGATGAAACCGAATCACGATACAATGAACCGTTGCTCTCGAAATACTGGCTGTCAAACACGTGTACACTGGTCCGTGGATACCAGAGAGAACAGTGCCTCATGGTCAGGAAAGGAAACCCAAAGAAGATCAGAGGAGTCGAGGACCTTCTCCGACGCGACGTGAAGTTGGTGAATCGGAATGTCGGATCGGGAACCAGGATCCTAGTAGACCTGAAGCTGCGAGAGCTTGCAAGAAAGAAGGGGCTTGCCCTTGACACGCTGACGAGGCGCATAAGAGGATACGACTCGGAGATGATGACCCACCGAGAAGTCGCGGTGGCTGTCCATACCAGACGGGCTGATGTCGGCGTCGGTTTGACATCAGTTGCATCCGAGGCAGAGTTGGATTTCATCCCTCTGGCAGATGAGATGTATGATTTCTTGGTCGAGAAGAGGCTGAGGAACCCATACGTACGTGATTTCATTGATGTGCTAACGTCCAAGCGTTTCCAGAGAGAAATTGAGACCTCTACGGTCGGAATCAAGTTCCTCAAACAAAGCGGCCAAACAATCAGCCAGTGAACTTCCTGCTAGCTTTATTCGCATGAGCTTAGCGTATCCGGCATGATTCCGAATTGACAGTCGATGCACCGGAGATGACCTGTCCTGAATGCGGAGTACCTATGTCGTTTCTCCGTGAAAGGACAGAAGTGACGATTGACGGCATGCGACATTCGTTACGGGACTTCTGGTGCTCTCAGCATGGGCTGTGGCATTACGATGTCGACACCAAGGAGCTGAATCGCAAGGAAGCGTCGGACTTCGAGGAAGTCTGAGCGAACAAATACAGTCATGACAGTACAGTCGCCCGACGTCGCCTCGTCCCCAATCCGAAACCCAAGGATTGAAAATCGATTTGCGTCGGAACATCAGAAGATGCAGCCCGAGAAACCATATATATTTGCAGGCAATTGCGACAGAGGCACCGTAGCTGCAGACGTGAAATGAGATGGCAAAACAAGCGGCAGATCTGTACAAGGAATTTGATGTTCACATAATCCCTCCCAGCTGGAAGGACAAAGCATGGAGTCCTGACGATTTCAAGACCTGGTATGCAACAACTGTGCGGGACAAGAAGGCGATGGAAGCATGGTGGGAGAAATGGGCAAACGAGCTAT
>CAZRNA010000096.1:0-4964 GCA_964601325.1 uncultured Candidatus Bathyarchaeia archaeon | reverse complement strand
TGTGCCTCGAAATTGCTTTTGTCCCCTTCACAATCGCCTTCCTACTCACAGCACCTTGGCAGCATCCACATTATTCAGCTGTCACGCCTTTCATGGTCTCTTCGGGTGAGAATCAGGTCTATGACTGAGATGCAGGCAAACACCAACAAGGGCCCCAACAGTTCCGCCAAACGGTACGTACCTCTTGAGCCAGCGGAGTTGCCCGTTTTCAGCCCCGTTCCTCTTGGAGGTAGCTTCTCACCGGGATGAAGGACGCCGTGCCTCATGCGTCGCTCCTCATCCGTTCTAGGAGCTCCCATCCTGCGGCCTGACACGCTCATGACCTGCCAGACAAACACGGACCGACGCGGCCAAGGCCCAGTGGCTGCTACCCGACCACGTCTTGTCGTCGCGTTAGCTGATTATGTGTCATTGCACATAAACCTTGCTCAAAAACTCACGTTTGGTGAGGGACGAGCAGCGATAGCTGCCTAGCATATCGTCTAGCCGCGTTCCGAAGAGGCGGTAGGCATAGAGCTTCCGCCGGCGAATACGTCCCGAGCCATCTTGTTGAGGCGACGAGACTTCACATCAGATTCTCGAACTTTTCTTCGTGTGCTATCTCTTCAGACAGAATATGCTCAATCAAGTGGAAAGTCTTGATGTCCGTCTTGTAGCAGTGCGAGAGCTTCTGGATCATCGCGTTGTAGACTCCGATGGCGCAAGCCTCTGCGTCAGCGAGAGCCGTCAACTGCCCTCGCCAGTCCGAAAGATCTTCAGGAAAGTCGACAGTCCGGCAGTTAGCCATTCGCTGAATCTCCTCAAAGTTCTTTGTGGGTACATCACCCAATTCTGATATCCTATCAGCGAGTTCGTCGGCATGCTCCTTCTCCTCGCCAGCGATCTTGCCCGCCACGTCAGCTATGATATCCGAGTAGATCCCAGAAGCGTTTTGTGCGATCCACGTGTAGTAGTAGAAAGCTATCCACTCGTCAGCATAGGCCTTCTTCAGATCATCGACCAGGCTTTTGACATCAACTTGAACGATTTCTTTTCCCTTTTTTCCCAAAGCCCATCGAGGCACAATTTGCTTCAATTCTGCATAAAAGCGCTCCTGTGCAAGATCATCGGGCTCTCGAACGTTCGGATACCAAGGCCAGACTCGATGAGCTGATCAAAAACGTGCACAAGGTTCTGGCGAGGAAGCTCTCGCGGCCGGTCTGGCAGGCCGATGTGGAGAAAGCTCAATGCTGAAAGCGTGACAAGACACGGAACGGCGCTGCTGATGGTGTCCATAGGCTGCAATTGTCCCCCGGCAGAGTCCTTAAACCTGACAGCACATTCAATGATAGAGCTTCGCCCTTCGAGACCTCTGCTCGGAAGACACGCTCTCCTTCCGTTCTGAACCGTGTCGGATATTCTCCTTGGGTGCTGCCACCTCATTCTTCAGGAGTGAAGCTTGCGTAGGCACACTTCTTGTGTGGAAGGTCACAGATATGGAGTCCGGTGTGCACTTCGCAGGACGCCACTAGAGCATAACCGATCACAATGAATGCGAAACTGCGTCCGTCTAGAAATGCTTCAAGCGGAACTCTAGAGCTTCCATCTCAGTGTACATCTCACGTGGGAGTCGGTCACCGAATTGCTCGAAGAATCTGCGCTGGTCAGCTATGTCGTCCAGCCACGCCGATCTGTCTATCTCCAGTAATGCCCTCATGTCCTCATCGGAGATTTCCAGTCCCGTCAGGTCGAGACTCGATTTGAGGGGAATGTGGCCGATCGGTGTCGCGACCGATTCCGCTTCGCCCCTTGAACGCGCCAGTATCCACTCGAGCACCCGCAGGTTCTCGCCATAGCCGGGCCAGAGGTAACGCCCGCCGCTGTCTTGGCGGAACCAGTTCACGTGGAATACCTTGGGCGGCTGCAGCATTCGAGCGCCCATCATGAGCCAGTGAGCAAGATAGTCTGCCAAGTTGTATCCGCAGAAAGGAACCATCGCCATCGGATCCCTTCGAAGCTGCCCCTGGTTGCCGTACTGCGCGGCGGTAATCTCCGAGGCCATCGCCGCGCCGACGTAGACACCATGTTGCCAACTGAACGCCTGATAGACCAGTGGCGCAAGGTGGGCGCGTCTACCGCCGAAAATGATTGCCGATATTGGTACTCCATGGTGTTGCTCAAGCCGGAAGGAGATCGAGGGTACCTGCGAGAGTGGCGTGGTGAAGCGACTGTTCGGATGAGCCGCCGGCATCGGATTGCCTTCCTCATCTTTCATGTCAGGCTTCCAGGTACGCCCTCGCCAATCAACGGCTTCAACCGGAGGCGGTTCGTCTCCACCCTCCCACCAAACCGTTCCGTCTGGTTTCAGTGCGACGTTCGTATAGATCGTGTTGCGCTTGATCGCAGCCATTGCATTCGGATTGGTCTCGGAGTTGGTTCCGGGCGCAACGCCGAACATGCCGATCTCTGGGTTTATCCCCCACAGGCGTCCGTCCGTGTCTATCCTCATCCAGGCGATGTCATCGCCGACGGTCCAGATTCTGTAGCCCTTCTGACGCAATCCTTGCGGCGGGACAAGCATCGCTAGGTTGGTCTTCCCACATGCGCTGGGAAACGCGGCGGCCAAGTATTCGATGCGGCCATTAGGCTCCTCCACGCCCATGATCAGCATATGCTCCGCCATCCATCCTTCTTGGCGGGCTTGGTAGCTAGCTATTCGCAAGGCGAGACATTTCTTGCCGAGCAGAACGTTTCCGCCGTAGCCGGATCCGACACTCCAGATGGTGTTGTCCTCAGGAAAATGGAGTATCAGACGTCTATTCAAGTCGAGGTCAGCCCTGCTGTGGAGGCACTTGGTGAACTCTCCCTTCGTGCCTAAGTAGTCCAGCACTTTGCCGCCCATGCGTGTCATGATACGCATGTTTTGTACAACGTATATGCTGTCTGTGAGCTGAACCCCGATCTTGCTGAAAGGCGACGCCACAGGGCCCATCGAGAATGGGATCACATACATGGTTCGGGTTTTCATGGAACCAGCGAAAACCCCACGCGCTCGCGCATATGCCTCATCTGGCGGCATCCAGTTATTCGTTGGGCCCGCGTCCTCCTTGGTGGAAGTACAGATGAATGTCAAGTGCTCGGTGCGGGCTACATCATTCTCGACGGTTCTATGCAAAACACAGCCTGGCAATTTCGGTCGATTCAGTTCGATCAACTCACCAGTAGACAGCGCCTCCACTCTGAGCCTTTCCTTCTCAGCCTCAGATCCGTCGCACCAGTAGATCCTCTCCGGTTTGCACAAGTCCGCCATCTCGCGGACCCACCGGTGCAACTTCTCGTGATCAGCCACTACTGTATCTCCGTGCTTGTCGCTGAGCCACCAACAGTCGGTTGAGTCGGCCGGCATGTTCTGCGTCTTTACGCTGCATGCCGTAAATAGACAATTCGGCTCTCGAAGGGACTCTGTTAAGTTAGGGCGGATCTTTCGGTCCTCGTATGATTTGGCTCAGTTGAAGAATCGCTGATCGCTTGAAGGCGTCCCGACGTTTGAAGAGGTTGAAGCTCAGCAGATCGTAGCTCAGCCCACCCTCGACACGCTCAAAGCGACAATGCTCTCTGCGATGTGGAAAGTAGTCGTCAAACCCTTCCGTTCTATCCTTCACATACTGAACGAAACGCTCCATCAGGTTACCCCTCAACACATCGTAGACGTGATGCTCCAAACCCAAAGAGCGACAAGCAGCCGGATACTAGTCTGCACCATGAGAGTAGACCGGATGACCTACCATACCGGTCGATCAGGTTCTGCAGGAGCCCAATTCCAGACCAAGACGTGGGTGCGCGGACACAGATCCTCCAAACATGCAGAGACGGCTCGTAGACTCAAAACTTGAAAGTACATATGGACGGCGTAGAGCATCATAACGCGGAGTCCTCTCACGTTCAATAATTAGGCTAACCAAGCCTGCTCAAATGTGAGAGAACTCCTCCTTAACTTAACAGAGCCAGAATGGCAGCGGAGGCAGTTCTATGAGCGATTCCTCTAGAGATGTCATCAAAGAGTTTTGAACACGTCTCATGCCTGAAGATCATGAGATCTCGTCATTAGAAAAGTGGAAAGGCATTACGTCGTGCGGTTGATGTCCACAAGATTGGCTTTCCAGTCTAGACGTACTTCGCTATCTGTGGCTCCAACATATCCCTGGGCATGGCTCCAACAAGTCGGTTGGCGAGCTGCCCGTTCTTGAAGACCAAGAGTGTTGGAATGCTCATTATCCCGTATTGCTGGGCGGTCCTGACATTTGAGTCCACATTCAACTTGCCAAAGACGATTCTTCCACGGTAGTCTCGGGCCAACTCTTCTACGACCGGTGCGACCATACGGCAGGGTGCACACCACTCAGCCCAACAATCGACCACTACCACAGGATATTTCCGTATCACTTCTTTGAACGTTCCGTCAGTAACTTCGACCGGGATACTCGGCCAATCAGGTCTAGAGTCGTCAACCTTGCCGCCAACCCCTCTCATCATCTCCCGTAACCTCTTCTGTTTGATTCGTTCCAACTCATCCATCCGAGTCACCTGGTTCATTCAATTACAGTGATGGCCCGGGCCTCGCTCGGAGCGTGAGTACCTGTACAGGGTATGCATCATGATATCCTCAAAGTTGCCTACCCGAAGTAGCGCAAATCGTTTGTACGCGCTATTTTGGTTTCGGCTTGAATAATCTTGCTCACTGTCAGCTATGCAGATTCGAACGACTTCTTACTCGCCTCCGCTCTCCTTCAACCTACGTTTCGCTTCATCGAGAAGGTCGGGTCGCTGTTTCTGTATCGCTGTCCAGACATTCTCAGGAGACATCGGTAATCTCGTGATCTGGACGCCGATCGCGTGGTAGATTGCGTTTGCGATTGCAGGTGCAACGGCAACCATCACGAGCTCGCCCAGGCCGCGTGCGCCGTGTGGCGCGTCACTTTGAGGCG
>CAZRNA010000095.1:0-5249 GCA_964601325.1 uncultured Candidatus Bathyarchaeia archaeon | reverse complement strand
TGTAGTCCAGGCATCATAAAGAAGATAGTTACCCCGAACACGACGATAATCACAACGGCTCTGGTGAAACGCCAATTGTCCGGAACGAAGACGAAGGAGATACGAGGCGCGAAGCCGGGCGAGAAGATCCTCGTCGACGCCGTGTCAGTCGAGACGGTCCCTGCCTACAACCTGAACAAGTTCAGATCTCCGGGCCAGCCGTTCCATTCCAAGCAAGAAGAGATGCTAGGGTTTATCGTCACCATCAACGACGTCAGGATCTACCACGCCGGAGACACCGACTCGATCCCGGAGATGGAGGGCATGAACGTGGACATCGCATGTCTACCCGTCAGCGGCACTTATGTCATGACGGCAGAGGAGGCCGCAGAGGCAGCAGGTCGCATCAAGCCGAAGATCGCGATCCCCATGCACTATGGATCCATCGTTGGCGACGAGAGCGACGCCGAGAGATTCAAGAAACTTGCAGCATGTCAAGTAGTCATTCTAGAGAAAGAGTAGCTCCGCGCGGTCAATGCGTCGTTTTCTTCTAGGTCTCTACAGTGTGCGCTTTATCCGGCGCAGTTTCCTCTTGACGCTTTTCTTCGCGCCCCGATAGTTTCTGCTCAATTTCCCTTTCAGTGTGCGCGGTCGCCTGCGAACTCGACGCTTGGCTTTCGCGTGGCCGCGTTTTCTTCGCTTTGGCATGGATCTACTATTCATCTGTTCGCACTAATAGCGTTTCGCAATCCTGTCACCTTGTTCGTCACAGCTTCCTCACGAATGCTCTCACTGCATGCTCTAGGCCAATCTGGGCTAGAGGAATCTCAATCAGATCTCCACTCGAAGCTTTCTCGAACATCGTTCGCGCTTCCCTCATCAGTGCATCAAGCTTCGAGATCTTCTCCTGTGCATAGGTGCTTTCTTTCGCAGCGGGAATCGTCTCAAAGATGTTCGGCGCAACAAGTCTTGCGCAAGCGAACATGGCCCAAGCTGTGTCTCTGATCTCCCACTGCGCGTCCGGCGCACATCTCATCGAGATCACGTGTAGCAGGTGTCTTGGATTCATTGAAGTGACGATGTTGGTCGCGGCGGCGTTGGGTCGCACATATCTGGCATCCTCAGACCTGATCCCCATTCCCAGGAACCCTCCCTCAATCTGCTCCGCAACATCCATCATATCATCGAAAGACATCTCCAACTCCGCCCCGCAGATCTTCACCGGAACACGAACGTTGTTGCTTATGCTCGGCGGTTTCACGTAGCCGCGACTCCGCGTGATCTTCACATATCGCTGACTTTGTTGCGAGAATGATGCAAGCCTATGGCGGACCAGCTGGTGCGTGCAGGCCCTGGAGACATGCTGCAGGTCGAAGGTCAACTGCGCATGTTCAAGAACGTCCAAGTGTTCGAGTTCGAGTGCTTTGCTGAGAAGTGATTTGACTCTCTGATCTTCAAGCGGTCGCTCTCCCTCAAGCTCCCCGGCGTGATCGCCTGAGTATGAGTACAGATCGTAGCTTGGATATGCTGAGTAACAAGAACGCATCGAAGCAGCGCAAACCCGTTCCATGTTGGGATCGTATGAAAATAGGATGACCTTCGACTCCAAGACCAGTTTCACCGAAAGGAATCCGGAGGACAGATGCCCCGACGTGGCTCTTTAGTCTCTTCGTGTTCCGTGGCGGGAATAAGCCTAAATTGGGGCTCTCCTTTTGCAGGCGTTCGAAACAAGGAGCAGCAAGTCTTGTCTTGGACCGACGAACGCACGAAAGTCCTAGCGGATCTCAAGAAGCTCGAGACGAATGATCGGCTGTCACTGTACTCGGGTCTAGTGAAACTGAATTCCTCTCTCTACGAGAGTGTGCGGGGCTGGGAAAGCTGGCTGAGAAACCCCGCATTCATGGAGACATTCTCACTCGAAGAGCTGAACCAGATATTCACCAGTTTCAGAGAGGTCGCAGTGAAGTTCCTTCAAGAAGACATCAAATGGACCGGAATGAAAGAACAGTCTATCCCCAAGATGGCGAAGACTGAAAAAGACGAGGTCGAGAGGCGCTACACCTAGCTTCACTGAGGTGTGAGAGTATGAGCTGCGCACCGTTTGTGCAAACCCCAGTGGAAGTTGCCAAGAAGATGATTCAACTCGCGGCATTGAAGCCAGAACAGAAACTGTATGATCTTGGCGCCGGGGACGGCAGACTCGTGATCATGGCGGCTCAGGAAACAGGCGCTCACACTGTGGGCGTTGAAATGAGAGACGACCTCGTCGAGAAGGCTCGTTCAGAGATCAAGAAGCTCAGCCTCGAAGACAAAGTCCGCATAGTCAACGACGACTTCTTCAGCGTTGACCTTAGAGACGCTGATGTTGTTACCCTCTACCTGACCACAAGCGGTAACGAGCGGCTCCGACCCAAGCTTGAACAGGAACTGAAGAAGGGTGCCAAGGTTGTCTCCCACGATTTCAAGGTCGGCAACTGGAAACCGTCCGTGGTCTATAGCGAACTTCTTGGGCACACAATCTACTCATACGATGTTGGGCAACAGCTCTAGCCGAGCCTGAGCTCCAAGCGAGCGCGACAACCTGTAGATTGCCCTTCGGTCAGTAGGGATGGTCCCGGCGAATGTCGGACTAGGCGACAGATTTGGGTTCGAAAGTCCGCAGGCCCATAGCCGTCATAGCCCTTTCTGGTGTGCTCTGGGGGACTTCTTTCGTCGCCATGAAAGTTGGCCTGGAATACGTTGATCCCTATTCGTTTGCTTTCCTGAGACTACTGTTGGCATTCGTGTTCTCCTTCGTTCTTCTCCGCTCTGGCCAGCGACCGAGAGTAGGCATGCTTCGTGATTGGAGAA
This sequence comes from uncultured Candidatus Bathyarchaeia archaeon, assembly GCA_964601325.1. GTDB lineage: Archaea > Thermoproteota > Bathyarchaeia > 40CM-2-53-6 > 40CM-2-53-6 > CAVPLU01. Next base: position 2,420 of record CAZRNA010000095.1, on the reverse strand, counting down.
TCTGGGCCCTTGGCGGTTTCAACGCTGGAGGTTTCATCCTCCAGTATGCCGGAATCGCATTGACCACAGCGTCAAGGACTGCACTTCTTACTCAGTCGAACGTCGTTGTCACGGCCTTGGTTAGCTGGAGGCTTCTGGGCGAGCCAATGGGTCCCGCGAGCCTCATTGCGTTGCCAGTGGCGATTCTGGGCGTCTTTCTGCTCGTAACCGGAGGAGATCTCAGCGCTCTGTCCGGCGGCCAGGCAATGGGCGATCTTCTCGTGCTTCTGGCAGGGTGGATGTGGTCCTTCTTCCTTGTCTTGAACAAGCACATGGTCTCCAAGAGAGAGACAAGCATCCCCCAAATGGTCGTGTGGGTGATGCTCGTTACCGCCATAGCAACCGCTCCGTTCGCTCTACTCCTCGGGACCATGACACGTGCCGCGCTTCCTTGGGAGGGATGGGCAGCAGTAGCCTACACCGCGGCCTTCTGCACTGTCTTGCCATACGTGCTCTTCGCAAGAGCGCAGCGCTTTGTGAGCGCAACCCTTGCCGCAGTAGTCCTCTTGATAGAAGTGGTCGTAGCCATCATCTCGTCAGCTCTCATGCTCGGGGAGCAACTCGCTCTCGGTAGCGGACTCGGAGCTGCACTGATCTGCGTATCCATATTCTTGGCGTCGAGGAGCTCAAGTTCCCGCCAGTAGCCTCACAAATCTCAATACGAGACCTGCTGATTCTCTACTAAGGGGGAGCACGCATGGGCATCCACAGGGCAGAGCTTGCAAAGATGATTGACCACACCCTCTTGGACCCGACCGCAACTCGAGAGGGAATCGAGAGGCTGTGTGAGGAAGCTGGAGCCCACAATGTGAACGCTGTCTGCGTGAATCCAAATTGGGTTCTTCTGGCGGTCAATTCGCTGCGAGGAACAGAGATCAAGGTGTGCTCCACTGTGGGTTTTCCACTCGGTGCATCTCTGCCGGAAGTCAAGGCCTTCGAGGCGAGGACCGTGGTAGGTCTCGGGGCAGCTGAACTCGACATGGTCATCAACATTGGCGCACTGAAGTCTCAAGACCTCGCCGCAGTCCGAAACGACATCGCGCAAGTAGTCAACTCATCCAGAGGATCACTCGTGAAAGTCATTATAGAAACTGCATACCTGACCGACCAAGAGAAAGTCCAAGCATGCAAGCTCGCCGAAGAGGCAGGCGCAGCATTCGTCAAGACATCGACAGGTTTCGGTGCAGGCGGCGCCACTATTGCTGATGTCTCGCTGATGCGCAAGACGGTTGGCAACAGACTGGGCGTGAAGGCCGCAGGTGGAATCCGTACGCTAAGAGATGCGATCGACATGATCAAAGCAGGAGCCACAAGAATCGGAACCAGCAGCACAGTCCAAATCCTCAGGGAATGCCCTACCTAGCAGAACTATGAAGCTTAATCTGGCCGATGGCTGGAGTTGAACTCGCAACGAGGTCTGACCCATCTGTGCTAGAGGTCACGATGCCACGCTTGGACGATTCAATGACCACAGGGAAACTCATCGAATGGATGAGGAAAGAAGGCGACAGAGTGGAGAAGGGTGCCCCAATCGCACTCGTCGAAGGGGAAAAGACGACTTTCGAGATCGAGGCTCCAGAGTCCGGCGTGCTCCAGAGAATCCTGTACGCGGCCGGGTCTGACGTCCCAGTGGACAAACCGATCGCGCTCATCCTCACGGAGCAAGGGACATGACATCTTCAAGCATCGGAAAGGATCTGGCTCTGGCAAAGGATCTTCTCCTGGGAAACGACCTGAGTCTCGTCGTCGTGAGGAACGAGCGAATCCTATTCAAGGGCAAATCACAAGGTATCGGCGACATGCTCGAGATGATCAACGTCCTCGGGGAGTCGACAGTAGGATCGTCTCTTGCTGACAGTATAGTCGGCAGAGCCGCTGCACTACTGTGCGCTTACTCTGGAATTGTAAGTGTCTACGCTTCGACTTTGAGCCAGCCTGCGGCGTCATTCTTGGAAGCTAGGGGAATTCCGTACGAGTCTGGAGAACTTGTTCCCAAGATACTGAACCGCAGGAAGGATGACATCTGTCCTTTCGATAAGGCCGTGCTTGGAATAGAGGAACCTGCTGTTGCGCTGGAAACGCTAAAATCCCTGAGGCTATGGAAGACACCTGAACGAGGAACTGGGACGAAATGAATTCGACAACACGTTGGCTTCTGTCCGTTCTGATTGGTGAATTGGTGACTCTGGTTACGGGCGCCATCCCTACGACGCCGCAACTATTGGTCGGCGCGACTTGGTACGGATTTCCGCTAGCCTGGCTGTATCGGCTAGTCATCGCTCCGCAATACAATCCTTGGAGAATGGACCTGATGAATTTCTTCGGCGACATAGTCATCTGGAGCATAATTGCTGCCATAGTGCTCCTCATCGTAGACAAGG
>CAZRNA010000094.1:0-5498 GCA_964601325.1 uncultured Candidatus Bathyarchaeia archaeon | reverse complement strand
TTCTCCATTCTCTTCCATCTTCACTCGACTCTATCGCTTCAATTCCTTGATCTGTTCCTCAACTGCTGTAAGTTCCTTCTTCAGCTCGTCCGCGTATTCTTCCAAGTCCTTAGCTCGTTCTTCCCTTGTGAAGAATCGTCTACCGCGGTATCCGTGATGTTCGTGTCGTCCTCCACAGCCGCAACCACATCCACACATGTTCGCGTTCCACCTCCAGCCGTGACTATCAGAAACGAAGCACTTAAACTACAGAGTTAGTAGTAACGTAGGAACTATGTGCGAACGAAGTAGCAAGCCCGACCATCTCTGCCTCTGTCCACTCGAAGGCGTCATAGACACTATAGGTAAGAAATGGACCCTGCTGGTCGTCAATGCTATTGGAAATCATGGAAAACTCAGATTCAGCCGAATGATGGAGGAGCTACAGGGAATCAGCCCCACGACCTTGACTGACACACTCCAAGAACTCCAACGTGAAAAGCTAATCACGAGAGAGTCATTCGCTGAGATACCCCCGAGAGTGGAGTATTCCCTGACGAAGGACGGCGCGCAACTCAGAAGCGCGATCCTCCCTCTACTGCAATGGGCATCAACGAGGATCACCCCAACCAAGAAGAGATGCTCAGCTAGGTACAGACAAATCACTGCTCATCAGATCATGAAGACTCCGCAGTAGAGGGAGTTCGTCGGGAAGCGCCGGGGGTGGGATTCCACCACGTTATCCTTGGTGGAATCCTGTCTGTCCTCGCTCAAGCATTGAGACTCATGAATATGGAGATGAGGAAATAGACCTAAGAAATGCGGGATGAGGTACGGTATAGCGGGGTTCTCATGAAGACGATAGGACTTATCGGTGGATTAAGCTGGGAGTCGTTGAAGGAGCACTATCGTATCATCAACGAGACCGTGAATGAGAAGTTGGGAGGACTGCATTCCGCCAAGTGCATCTTGTATTCGCTCGACTTCGGTGAGAGCATGGAGATAAAGAACACCAAGGGCTGGGGTGAGTTGACCAAGGTCATGATGAACGCCGCGCAGAAGCTGGAGGCAGCGGGTGCCGACGTCGTCCTCATCTGCACAAATACTATGCACAAGTTCGTGCCCGAAATCCAGCAGGTGATAGGTGTGCCCATACTCCACATTGCCGACGCGACTGCGGAAAAGATCCTAGAAAAGGGATTGAAGAGAGTTGGATTGCTCGGCACGAACATGACCATGGAGGAGGGCTTCTACAAGGGGAGGATGAGGGAGAGGTTCGGCATCGATGTGCTCGTGCCAGATAAGGACGAGAGGGACTTCATCGACACGGTGATATTTGCCGAGCTGTGCGTCGGAAAGATGAACGGCTCCTCGAAAATGAGGTTCAAGGAAATCATCGGAAAACTTGTCGAGAACGGAGCTGAAGGCATCATACTGGGGTGCACTGAGATACCGCTGCTGATCAAGCAAGAAGATGTGAACGTTCCAATATTCGACACAGCAGAGATACATGCAAAAGCTGCTGTCGAGTACGCATTGAAAGAGTCGTGACCGAGAGCGTTGTCCTCTCAGAATGCTGCGAGATCGCCAAGAGCGCGAACAGCGTCTTCCTGCTCATACCTGGACTCCGACCTGTATTCGGTCCACCTTCCGCGTGGCGCCAGTCGTCCCGAGCCTACCGCATGTCGACAGCAGTTCTCTTCCCAGGTCCGTGATCCTGTACACGATGAATCTTCCTTGGGTCTCTGCGGATACAAGTCCGACTGACTTCAGATCGTCTAGATGGTACGACAGCAACGAGTCTGTGATCTTGAGAATGGACTTGATGACGCACACGCACAACGGGGTCATAGATAATGCGTACAATATGGAGAGCCGAACCGGATCCGACAGCGACTGAAAGATTCCACTAACACGCTTCACGACGGAGCGGGGAGGGATGCTACGCGTGACCTGTTCCAGTCCGCCAAGCCGTTCAAGACTCTCTGAGACTCTCTCCGGTATTCGCACTTCCGATCCAATCCTATGAGCCGGAGGACATATTTCAGTTTTTCTTGAAACCAGAACCTTTTTCTAGGGGGTCGACATTTCAGGCGAACTTGAAACAAGAAAACTCGGTTGAAGTAAGCATGAGGTTTGATATCGTATTCACGAGGAGAGGAAAATGACTGCAGAGTTTATTCTACCTGAATGGGCTTGGGAGTTTCATGGGCACCAGTGCCCCTTCGTGCCGATCGGCTACCGCATGGGCAAATTAGCCATGCAGTACTTGGGCGCGGAACATGAAGCTGACCACGGCTTTTTCATCTTCCCCGAACTGGGCAAAGGTCACCCTCAGACCTGCATGATGGATGGCATGCAAATCGCAACAGGCGCAACATATGGTAAGATGCTCATGGCTATGACGTTCTACGGCAAACTGGCGGCCACCTTCTACAAGCCCAAGAAGGGCGCTGTGCGTTTCTCGCTCAAGGCAGAATTCGTTGACGCCATGGGAAAGTTCGAGTTCTTCGTCTACCGCAAGAAGGGAATTGAGCCTTCCCAAATCCCGCTGGCCGTGCGACAGGAAGTTATCAATTGGGTGAACGAACAGCCCAACGAAGCAATCTACAAAGTGGAAGCCAAACCCGACTTCACGTACACACCGCCGAAAGGTTCGTTCAACAAGACAAAGTGCAGCGTGTGCGGACAATACGTATTCGAACGCTACATTCGCATGAAGGACCGGCGGCCGATGTGCATCCCATGTTCCGGCTTCACGGAATCAAGGCTGGATGTCTTGAAGGGCATGCAGTGACGGAATCTGATATGGATATCACCCTTCTGGTCACCATCATCTTTGTCTTTCTGATAGCTTTTGTATTCTCGATGTTCGGCCAGGGTGGAGGGTCGGTATACTCTCCGACGCTGTTCCTGCTTGGTTACGCGGTATTGCTTGCTACTTCCACATCCCTGGTGTTGAACCTAATAACATCGGTCTCCGCGGGTTACATTTTCTACCGTAACAAGATGATTGACCTCAGAACGTCCCTCGTATTCGTGCCGGGTATCTGCGCCGGCGCCCTGCTAGGAGGAGCTCTGGGCAATTTTGTCGACGTAACCATTTTGCTATGGCTGTTCGTCTTTTTCCTAGTTGGTGTGGGAACGAGGATGGTCTATACCTATTGGGAAAGGGGGCGGGCCGAGAGAGAGCAGCCTCCAACAGGCTTCTCCGCCGCCATGCACATGCTCATCTTGTCCTTCAGTTTCGCTGTCGGATTTATCTCCGGCCTGCTGGGGGTCGGCGGCGGCATACTCATCGTTCCTTTCATGGTCTTCGTTTGCAAATATCCAGCGAAGTGGGCGGCTGGATCGTCGCATTTGATTATATCCTTCTCAGCACTTTCCGGAATAATAGGCCATTCGGCATTTGGCAGTCTCGATCTTCCATTGATTGCGGCGACTGGCGTGGCCGTTCTCATCGGTGGAAATCTCGGGGCGAGAACCAGCATGAAGTTCAAATCTGGAGCGATCAAGGCCGGGCTCGGGCTCATAATGTGGGCGCTTGCCGCCCAGCTCCTAGTGAAGCTCCTAGGATATATGTGAGGAGTACACAAACCGAAGATGAATCACATGGCTAGACCTATCATGATGCCGAACGGTGCCTTCGCGAAGGATGAGCTGGCCTTCACGCTGACAAGCGACGGGTTACTCTACGGAGCCTCGAGTGGAAGCCTGTAGCGGATCAGGATACAGCTTTTCCGGGAAAAGCTGGGAACGTGAAGCCTCTTGGTCTGTAGACCCTGCCATCGTGGTTGCAGATAGTCTCAAACCTGCGAAGAGCGTGGTTCGCCATCAACGACTTCCGAGGTTAGGCGACGCGAAATCCAGCCCAATAACGAAGATTAGGAATTACTTCATCATCTGGCTTTCGCTATTTCTTCTCTCCTGTTATCACGAAACCCAATATCACTCCTCTTACTGTTGATCCACTTAGGCTGGAATCGCGAAGCATCGAACGAATCTCTTCAGGAGTGTAGGACGCGTTTATCGAAGATACTGGACCCGGCCTTATTTCTTCGGGTTTCGCGACGGCTCTCATGATCCACTTCACCAACGGGTTCAGAGGCCTCGTATGTGCCCAGCCCAAGATTCTGTTCACGTTCCGCATTTATCGATACAGAGCGTTGTACTTCATAGGCGAGATCGTAATCTCTCCGACTCGATGGCGACCGAGTGAGATTCGAATCTGAGACGCCATGTTGCAAACTGTTGCATCGCTTAATGACTCAGAATCCCTGGCACCGAGAATCTGTAACGAGTCGACCGCATCAGCTGGTACTAGTGTCCCTGCAACGACAAGCGACCGAAATAGTCACCTTTCCCCACCTCGTCTGTCCCAATGCAGAGAAATGGCAGTTCTAGCGGCGGCAGATCATCTTCTTGCTTGGCAGCCTCCTCGGCGTCCAGTGAAACCAGAAACTCACGCAAGGAGGTCGATGAGAGCGATATTGTTTCCAGCAATGACGATCTTGCCGTTGTTGTAGAGATTAACTGCAGCTCCGGGTCTTCTGGCGAGGGATATTTGATGCGGCCTGTCCTCGAAGGCGAAACTCTGCTTGGGGTTCGGTCACTTTGAGGAGACCTGGGTATTCTCGGAGGTGTTTTGATATCTGTCTCCACATTTGTACTTCAACGTACATATTAGTACACTAAAGTCTTAAATCCATCGCTGCGGTATTGGCGCCGCCAACTCGGAGGTCAATTGTATGATAGGTGACCGCGTTTGGACGACAACGGTCTAGCCACCGCTTGACCCGGCCTTCCCAACACGGCTGCAGTCAGTCGCAGAGACTTCCGAAGGCTTTTGGTGAATGAAATGTCAAACAGCATTAGAAACCATTGTGCAACCTACCTTAGTCAAGATGAGATACCGACTTCGTGGTACAATATCCAAGCGGACCTACCTGAACCCGTTCCCCCGCTGCTTCACCCCGGCACGAAAGAACCGCTGAGCCCGGGCTTGACTCCCCGAATATGGGCAGAGGAACTTGTACGGCAAGAAGATTCGAAGGAACGCTACATCAAGATACCTGACGAAGTCCTAGATGTCTACCTGCGTTTGCCACGCCCAACACCACTGTACCGAGCAAGGAAACTCGAAGCCTACCTGAAGACGCCGGCGAAAATCTACTTCAAATGCGAACACATGAACGCAGCGGGCAGCCACAAGCCCAACACCGCGATCCCCCAAGCCTACTACTGCAAGGCCCAAGGAACTGAGAGACTCGCCACGGAGACAGGTGCAGGACAGTGGGGCTCTGCACTAGCAATGGCATCCGCATTCTTCGATCTACAATGCCGAGTGTACATGGTCGGCGTCAGCTACGACCAGAAACCTGGACGCCGAACAATGATGGAAACTTGGGGAGCAGAGGTATTTCGCTCTCCAAGCAACAAGACGAAATTCGGTCGAAGCCTGCTCAAGAAGAATAGTAAGCATCCGGGAACGTTGGGCATATCGATCAGTGAAGCTCTCG
>CAZRNA010000093.1:0-5617 GCA_964601325.1 uncultured Candidatus Bathyarchaeia archaeon | reverse complement strand
ATGCCAGTGGGTACCCCCCCTATAGGGGGGTGGGGGTCCGCTTCAGGTCTTTTCAGTAAGCGAAGGCTGGGGGAGGATCATTCGTCTTTTCTTCGTTTGGAGTGGAGTTTCTCTTTCGTGGGCGGCTCGGCAAATCGCGTCAGGGTCTCCGCCATGTCCTTCAGGCGGCGGTCAACTTTGTCGTTCAGTGTGTTGGCTTCGAAGGTGCCGTCCTTTCTTCTCTCGCCCGCCTTGACTCCTGTTAGGATCTCTATGCCTTCGTCAATGGTGCTGACTGGGTAGATGTGGAATCGGCCGTCCTTCACAGCCTTCACGACCTCTTCCTTGAGCATCAGGTCTTGGACGTTGCTCTTCGGTATCATCACGGACTCGTCGCCTTTGAGGCCCTTGAGTTTGCATACTTCGTAGAAACCTTCGATCTTCTCATTCACTCCGCCGATTGCTTGGACTTCCCCTCTCTGGTTGACCGAACCCGTAACTGCGATGTTCTGCTTGATCGGGGCATCCGCCAGAGCCGACAGTATCGCGTAGAGTTCGGTGCTGGATGCGCTGTCGCCTTCCACTCCCTCGTAGCTCTGCTCGAAAACGAGCCTGGCGGAGAGGCTTAGGGGCTTGTGTTGAGCGTACTTGTTCGCAAGGTATCCGCCAAGTATCAGGACGCCTTTCGTGTGGATGGGCCCACCCATTTTTGCTTCGCGTTCTATGTCGAGTAAGCCTTCTCTTCCGAGGCCTATGCTCGCGGTTACTCTTGATGGTCTGCCGAATTCAAAGTCTCCCAAGCCTATTACGGATAGGCCGTTCACTTGGCCAGTCCTTGCTCCTGTGGTGTCTATGAGGTATAATCCTCGTTGGATCATCTCAAGGATTTTCTGCTGGATGAGGTTCGATCGATAGATCTTCTCTTCGAGAGCTTTGATGATGTGGCTCGCATTGATGTATTCGGACTTGTCTTGAATGGCGTAGTAGTTTGCTTCCCTTATCAGATCGGCAACTTCCGCAAAGCGCGTTGACAGTTTCCTTTGATCTTCCGCTAGCCTTGAACCGTGTTCCACAACCTTGGCTATCGCTGAGGCCTCGAGGTGTTTCAGGTCCTCCTTCTCGCAAAGGGTGCAGACAAACGAAGCATACCTTCGCAGGTTCTCTTTGTTTCGGTCAATCGTGGTGTCAAAGTCAGCCTTCACTTTGAAGAATTCGTGGAATTCGGTATCATAGGCAAGCAGAAGTTGGTAGAACTGTGGTTGTCCAACCAAGATGACTTTCACGTTGAGCGGTATTGGCTGAGGTGTCAGAGTCTTTGTAGCCATGAAGCTTAGGCGTTCCATGGCCTCTTCGATGCTTATCCTACTGCTTCTCAGCGCCCTTTTCAGCCCATCATACGATAACTGATTTGTGAGTAAACTCTCTACTGGAAGGACTAGATATCCGCCGTTCGCCTTGTGAATCGAGCCGCCTTTCACTAGCGTGAAATCTGTAGTGAAGCTTCCAAACTGGGCTTCCTTCTCAATTCTCCCAAACAGATTCAGGTAGGTAGGGTTCTCCTCGAAGATGACTGGAGCACCCTTCAGCTGGGAATTGTCCACAATCACATTCACCTTGTACCTCCGGAACGGCAGCTCTTTCATCCAAGGGGGTGCCGGCTGTCCTTCGGCAGTGGTGGGTTCCTGTGGGCCCGCAAAGAGTTCATAGTTCTCAAGGATGTCGGCTCTGACATCTTTCAGGTAGTTGACGACATCGGGGATATCCTCGTATGACTTCTGAAGAGCATCCATCAGGAAGCCTATTGAGTATTGGATTGCGTCATTGCTGACCTTCCTGAGTGCAGACCTAGTCTCCTTCTCCAGGGTCGCTACTCGTTTCATAGCTTCCTCGAACTTGCTCTCAAGACCCGTTCTCTTCTGATCCATCTCTTTCCTTACGTGGTCAGGCAACGAGGCGAGTTCTTCTTCACCGATCAACTTGCCATTTAGAACCGGTACCAAAGTCACGCCGAGAGGTGTTGCTTGTATCGAGAAACCCGATCGTTCCGCTTCGTCTCCAAGATCGGACAATATCTTGTGCCTTCGCTCTTCCGCAGCCTTGATCAATCCTTCCCTCTTGGATTGAAACTCCTCGCTCTGAAGAGCTCTCGGAACGCTCCGCTTCACTTCGTCTATGAAATTATCAAGGTCTTTCCGGAAAGTCTTCGCTCTGCCCGTAGGCAGTTGTATGTAGAAAGGCTCGTACGAATTGTGAAAGTTGTTCACGTAGCACCAGTCTGGAGAAGTGGGGCGATCCTTTGCTATTGCCTCCAGGAAATTCCTCACGGCCGTCGTTTTCCCCGTGCCTGGCGGGCCTGCAACATAGACATTGAATCCCTTCTCTCCTATTCCTAGCCCGAGATTTAGAGCCCGAAGAGCGCGATCCTGCCCGATGACGCCCTCCAATGGCGCGAGTTCGCCGCTCGTGCGACATTCCAGAGGCTCACATTCCACCCTGATTTGTTTCGGCGATAGTTCGGTAACCGGCATGACACATCAGGACGAAGTGTCAGCATTCTGACCCATATATAATGAGCGGGATCTGGCTCGGGAGTGAATGCGCGTGACCTTGTTTCTTCCTTGGAAGAAGACAAATGTGATTGGAGCAAATTCAGTGGCTCTAACTGTCTAATTGTTGCCGCCGGCACAACCTAGGTATCTCCGGCGAATGTTTGTCATTCAACAATTCCGAAGTATTCTTTGACGTTTGGGCGACCCAGATATCTGAATATGATCAGAGGTAGGACGACACCAAGCAGCGCGGCCGCCGCTGAGGCCCCATACACTATGGCTACGATGCTATCCGGGAGCGGGGTTCCTGTCTGAACTCCCAGTAGGTTGGGAGATACAAGGAGTACAGCGATTAGACATATCACTATCAAAGCAAAGGCAACTGCCGCGACTGAGAGAACACGCGTTATGGTACGAACTAGCTTCAGTCGCTTCAGTAGGCCAAATGCAATGACAAAATCCATGACAGCGGAAAACACTAGCAGACCCCACAAATACGTAGGATCTGGGACTCCGATCCCCCCGGCCGAGAGTGACAATTGACGGACACTATCTACAAGCGAAGATACGAAAGGAATGCTGGCAAGCGCGCAAATGCCCAAGACGATGCAGTAAGCGATTAGTAACTTGACGCCCCGAGGTCTGCCCACACGGACTGCAGGTGGCTCTTGGACAGCAGGGCCGAACTTCTGAGTGGCCTCAGCGACGCGTGGTCCGATCGGGGGTACTTCTGGGGCATGGGGTTGAGCTGTCCAAGGAGGCGCAGTTGCCATGGCGCCGCCTCTCATTGCGGCAACGAGCATTGTGACTGCTGCTGCCAAAGTTCCCCAGAAGCCGAAGGATAGGTATGTTGCTAGCGTCCCCCACGTACCTGAGGCCGTTTTGAACAGGTCAAGTCCCGAACCCGCGTTAGAAAGCTCGATTTGCAGACCCACTGTGAATACTACCATCGAGAGGATGCCAATGACTCCGCCGATCAGGAGAATCCGGTTTCCCTTGCCGACTATCATGCTCCCTACCATTGCCAAGATGCCAGCCAAGGCGACAAGAGCTAGAGTGACCCAACAGAACCAAAGGTTCAAAGAGACAACCTGCGATGGCGGGTTGGCGAGCAATCTGGCCGAGGTCGAATAGAGATACAACGGAAAGTCGATGGCAGTTGAGTTTCCCAGGCCCACGATAGGAACGCTGGCCGTCATGTTCCACCATGGCATGACCAGACTCGCGAATGCTACGATTGCTCCGAGAATTCCGAGGTAGTTGAGCCTCCTCCCAAGCGGCCTGAGGTTCCATCTTCCGAGCTTCACGGCTGGACGCGAAGGGGGAATCGCCGCGACAGCTTCAGTTCCTGGCGGCTCCTGCAGAACAATCTTTGGGGCATGCATAGCAGTCGCAGCAGGTACTGGCTGCCGTTGAACGGGTTCCGCGGGTGCCAGACTAGGCGGGGGAGGTTGCAGGTACTGATACTGGGACGGAGGGGCTGGTTGGGGAGGCTGCTGGTACTGGACCTGGGGAGCTTGTTGGAGAGGTTGGGTTGACCCGCACTTGTCGCAGAACCGGGCGTAGTCATCAAGTAGCCGACCACAAGATCTGCACAGCTTCGTCAAGTATGCTCTTCGAGATTCGTCAGCGGCCAGGCCTATTATGCCTTTGTTCTTCTCAAGCCTCCCTCCCATGGATATACAAATAGTGGGGGCAGGCGTGGAGATCGTCATCATTGCGTCCTGAAAACGTCAGGGGACGTTCTGGGGACAGGATACGCACAAGCCGGTCAACCTCCTCATCTCTTCTCCTCTTCTTAGAGACCCTGAGCGTTACAGACAAGACCGACGGAAGAAGCCTAGTCGATTAGTTCCTCCTGAAACAACGCATAAAGTTCCCGCAAGGTGCGAGTCGGAATCCGCAGACCTGGCAAGTGCTATAAAGAGTGAAATGGCACACCTCTCTGGTGGATTTCTTGGTCGAAGGACACAATATCAAAGAGAGCAGGCCGATCACAAGGGCTCGGTGCCTATTTGGGCTGCTGATCATTCTAGGCGCCTCGTACTCGCAATACGTTTTCGGAGGCTTTGGGCCAGCCGCAGGGTTTCTCATCGTTTACGGAATTCCGATTGTGGTTGTGAGCATTCTTTGGGGACGAGCCATAATCCAGAGAGCGGCCAAGAACACTTGGGTGGCGTCCAAATTCGGGCTCGGCTTCTACGGCGCCTTTACAGCCTTAGGTTTGCTCGCATCCTATGCCATACTCTTCGTCTTGACGAGCTTTGACCCTGCTGCTTTGAACTTGCTGAATAGGCCCAACCCGGTTCTTAACGTATCGCCAGAGTACGCCTGGATAATGGTTGGAATTTCTTTGCTCATTGTGGGGCCCGCGGAAGAGTATCTTTTCAGAGGGTTCGTGCTTGGTGGCCTACTGAACCTCTTCAAGAATCGCCACTGGCTCACATGGTCTCTTGTTTCATCAGTATTCTTTGCTGCCGCACATCTCTACTACGGTCTGGTCTATGGAGTAGCCTCAGCGTTAGCCTTTACAGATCTTGTGACTTTCGGGATGGCGATGTGTGTCACATACTACCTTTCGGGAGGAAACCTGCTGGTGCCTGCAGTCATTCATGGAGCATACGACGCCACAGGGTTCCTAGGTGTGGCAACCTCATCGCAGATCGGCACCGTTCTGAGAGTTCTGATGTTGTTGATTGGCATGGCTGTAGCTCTCAGCCTCTTCATCAACGGAGTGCGCAAGAGAAGAAGCAAAACACGCTAAGTACGAGCTGAGTGCGATGGGCAGCATTTTGTGGGATCATCGAATGATGCTGTGCTACCATTACTGGACACAGAGTGTTTTCGTGGGATTCCGGGCGTACGTCGAGAGGGAGATGAAAGTCGGGCCATTCTGGTCGGGGGTCCTCTATGATCGTGTGGTCGAGTTCAGCCCCGGAAATAGGATGTGACACGTCGACAAGAATCGGATAATAGGCGGGGTCCGATCGTAGAGGGCTGACCCGGACGGGAATCGGGACTCGGATAATGTTTGTGGCGGGCCCGGTGGGATTCGAACCCACGACCTCTGGCTTTCCGCCTAGTCGTCC
>CAZRNA010000092.1:0-5740 GCA_964601325.1 uncultured Candidatus Bathyarchaeia archaeon | reverse complement strand
GCACGCCTGAGGAGTACGCGTATAGTGTAGTCTCTCTCTCGGGCACCTCAGCTAGCGGCTTGATTCTCGGAATGAACCCCGCAGGAGGTTTCGCACTGGTTTGGGATGCCTGTATGATCCGTTCGACATCACCATGCATTACATTGAGCAAGGCCGTCTGTGCTTCATCGTCAAGGTTGTGTGCCGTCGCCAGCTTTGTAGCTCCAAGCCTCCTTGCACCTTCATTCAGAGCCTTTCTTCGCAGGACACCGCAGTAGGAACAGGGCTGCAGTTCGTTTGGTCTAGAAGCCACATTATCCATCGTGACTCCGAAAAGTTCCTCAAAGGAGACTACGACGTGCTCGATCTTCAGATCGTCGCAAACCTCTCTTGATATGGAAATCGCCTCGTCTCTATAGCCGGAGATCCCTTCGTCAATGGTCAGCGCAATGAGTCGCGCAGGAGGAAAGCGTCGCTCGAGTTTCCAGAGAATCCGTAGGAGAGTTACACTATCTTTTCCGCCGGAGAGAGCAACGGCGACTGTGTCCCGGGGTTCCATCATGTGTCGTTTCGCTATTGTTCGACGGACTTTCGTCTCTATGCTATCGACAAAACATTTCTTGCAGAGATCGACTCCCTCATGTTCTCTCCGATAGTAGATTTGGGTAGACCTGCATCCGGAACAGGTGGCCAATTGGCGTCTATCTCTTACAGCTTGATGAATCCGAAGCGCAGGATCGACAATGCGAAGTTCAGACCCAAGATGGCTAGAGAAGCAGAGCTCGCGAACATTCGTATTTTCTTTGTCCGCCCCATGTGTAAGGCTTTCAGCAGACAGTCTAGGAATCGATCGCCATCGAACATGTAGAGCGGCATCATGTTGATGACAGCGACGCTGACGAACACTATTGATATCCAGAACTCGACACGAAGAAGATGATACGGCAGATTGTCGGGTAGAAGCGGTAATCGGCCGCTGTAGGTGATGAGATCTCGGATCGGACTTACACCCATGATTGCGCGAGTGGAATTATTGGGGTCCGGCTCTGTGACTATCTGGAAATTCCCACGCTGTGTCGAGATCGTGACCTGCCCACCGGGGGAGACTCCCGACATAATGTGCTGTAGTTCAGTGACCGTGTGGACCGGCGCCCCGTTGACTCCCGTGATGATATCGCCGGCATGTAGGCCTGCTCTTTCGGCTGGATATCCTGGAAGCAGACCTGACACTTCAACGCCTGCATAGTTTGTTGTGTAGAACGGAGCGATTGTTGCAGCGAAGTTGGCGAAGAGAAGCAGCACCACTAGTCCCACAGCAGCGTTACTGAATGAGCCGGCGGCATAGACTCTCATCTTGGTCTGATTGGATGCCTTCTCCAGTTGTTCTTCGTCAGGTTCGACGAAGCCTCCAAAGAGAACGACTGCGATGAAGACACCTGCGGATTTCAGAGGGACATTGTCGACGCGCGTCGCGATTCCATGTGCTAGCTCGTGTGTTGCTAGCACCAACGAGATTGCTAGGACCAGGTACGGGAAACTTTCCCAGCTTATCGTAAGCCCAGGAAGGGGAAGCACTGGTTGAACGGATGTTGCGGCTTCAACGTGGAACAATAGGTTGAACAGATTAAGCCCGAGCTGATAGATCGCGTAGGCCATCAGGCCGACTCCAACGACGATCCCTGTGTTGCCTAAGGTTCTCCACAGACCTCTCCTCCTTCCGGCTAAGGGGCGTGGCGGTCGTAGGCGCATCGAGAGATTCGTCGAAACTGGCTTGTTACGTTCTGAAGTGCCTTCTAGATCACCGGTATGAAGTTCTTCCTGTGAATCCACTTGCGAAGGAGATCCGCCGGCAAGCGAGCCTATCCATTCGTTGAGGGCTGTCGTCTTGTACATGAAATACAATGGGGAGAGAACAAATCCGAAACGTTCAGCTTTCAGAGCTTTGCCGGCCAAGTATAGACAGACCCAAATCACCACGTAGATGAGCAGAGCGGTGATCGTGGGATCCATGACTATTCCTCAGCATGTTGTACTGGTGCGCCGTCTACAGCGAGAGGCTTGACTAAAAGCATACCCCTGTCGCACGTGACCAGAAACCATCCTATTCCTGATGAAGGCGGTATCGAAGAAGAGCTGCAACTCCCCCGAGAGATTGCAGCATCTTCCCCGCTTCTTGCTCGCTGCTCACGAGTGCAACTCTTCCTCCACGTCCTTCAACAGTTTTCATTGTTGCTTCGATTCGAGACCTTTCTTCATCTTCAGCTTCTCTAACCACTTTGTCAGATACTATCAAGGTGTCCACGGCGCCGGCTTCGGTATCGACTTGAACGCGCTCCAGGCCGTATGAGATATCCCCGCTTGATAATCCAAGTCTCCTCAAGGCTTCGTTGACAAGCTCAGTTTCCTGGGTTGCACGAGCGTCTCTTCTGAGCTTGCTGACTGCACCTACTCTTATCGCCTCGTGCACACCTGCAACTCCGCCGCTCCCCACGCTCTTCACGAGAACGGTTCGTGACCCAGCATATTTCGCCTCCGACTTCAGTTCTTTGGCGAAATGGTCTTTGGTAAATCCAGGTCCGACGATCAGGATTGGCCCGGTGGTTTCAGCGCAGACAATCTCCAGCAGGGTTCCGATTCTCTGAAAGTAGTCTTTCATCGCGACTTGCCGTTTCTCAGCTTCCGATTTTCCTGGAAGCCGCGAGCGTACCTCGCCCTTGAAATCCAGCCCGAAAGAACGAAGGATCGCAACTGAGGCTTCTTCGGAATCAAGTGCCAATACTATGATGGGTTCCTCAGTGACTACGGCTTTCTCGACTCTCTCAACTTGATGTTTGAGCCATTTGTCTTTCACGATTGTGACAATGTCTTCTGGCCCGACGCTTAGCGTGTGATGAGATCCGGTCACCCTAACCTCTTCAGGGGCGTCAAAGACTATGCCATGGATTCGCAACCTTGCGAGGTCACGATCAAAGTACACCTTCTGCACTGTGATCCCGAGCTTGACAGTAAGCCTCCTGCTGGATGGTCTAGCGGTCTCTGTTGACTTCACTTCCCGCGTTGTCTTTCCGAGAACTCTGTCGCCCTTTTGGATCACGTTGTACAAGGCCCAAAGGTCATCGATGTTGCGGAGTTCCACCTTCATGATATCGTGCTTGATGTCCTTCAGGAGTATCTTCAATGGTACGCGCCTTCGGAGGGGACGCAGAACCACTTGGGCTAGTGAGCTTTTTATACCGTTAGCCGTTACGTTGCGGCAGACCGATCAATGAACCCTGACGAAGAAGATAAGATTGTAGAGGCAATGGAGCAACTACGCATAAACTACAACCTGCGCCAATGGAGAGTCTGTTCCCTTCTCTGCGAGTCGCTTGCGGACAAGTTCAAGTCGGTAGCGGAACAGAACGACAGGTCATCGAAATAGCGCGGACCTTTTTCCACTAGCGCTAGCCTAAAGGGCTTTCATCTTTTCGTTAAGATCCATGAGCAGCCTAGTTTTCTGACTGTCTTGGTTGAGTGCGAGTATCTTCATTCCGCCTTCGTATCGATCAAAAAGCACTATTCCATGCTGAACCAGTGGTTCTATGATTCTCGCTACGGTAGAGGGCGAGACATTCAGGAAGCTTGCTAGAGTGCTTTGGTTGAAGACCTTTCCCGGGTTCTCAAGAAGATGCTCCACCAGTCTCACTTGTGCGCGCGACTGAAATATGTCGGTCAGCCTTGTCATCGCGGTCGTCTCTCGGTCGGCACGATCCTGGTTCCAATCCGTTTGCCACTTAGAGCTTTAGCGATACTGGATGGGTCCCGCCCGTCCATGATTACTGTAGGGATCTTGGACCTCATGATGATCCTAAGTGCCAAGGGGTCCATCAGATCGTACTCGCCAGCCTTGAAACCCTCCGTCGAGAGAATCTTCGTTAGCTCGTCAGGAGTCACCTCGTCAAGCTTCCTTGCGTTTGGATCCTTGCGTGGATCAGCGGTGTAGGCGCCGTCCACGTCGGTGGCATTCACGAGCAATTCTGCGCGCATGGCCTCCGCAGCAAGTGCGGCGACCGCATTCGTGGATTGCCCCGGTTGAAGTCCTCCCATAACCACGATCAAGTTTGAACCCATGGATGCCATCAAATCGTCTGGAGATTCAGGCATCTTGGGCAATACAGCTTCACCCAGCGCTGTCGCAAGGATCCTGGCATTCAAACGCGAGACGTGAATCCCGATCTGGTCGCACACGAACTCAGAGGCACCTAGCTCTCTGGCAGCGGAAATATACTTGCGGGCGATCGAACCACCGCCGGTCACAGCGACTAGCCGATTCTTCCTAGAGAACTCCTTCATCACTTTGGCGTAGGTGCCGACCTTCTTCCCGGACAGTTCTGAATCGAAGACGAAGCCGCCGAGCTTCAACACAGCCTTCAATAGTCCTCAATCTCTCGCGGTTCTGGTTGACGATGTATGTATGAGTTGTGTCGTAGATGGAGGAGGCCATCATTTGTTGAAGGTTTCCTGACGGCCTGGTTTTTCGTGCCATTTATAAGAATCAGTTCTTCGAACGCATCAGCCGATGGGAGTAGAAGTTAGTGTCGTCAACCGACTCGGTCTCCCGCTTCAAGCTCAAGCGGACTTTGGAGACGCTGGCCTCGAAGGAGGGGAGAGGCACCGAGCTGATCAGCCTCTATGTTCCTCCCGATAGGAGGATACACGAGGTCATGACGAACCTCCGAGAAGAGTACGGGACAGCATCTAACATTAAATCTCGAGTGACTCGAAAGAACGTGCAAGAAGCAATAGAGAAAGTGCAGCAGAAACTCAAGCTCTTCAAGACTCCACCGCCGAAAGGCCTTGTCATATTCTGTGGCGCGATCCCATACGGGGCCCCTGGAAACGAGAAGATGGAGATCTACACACTTGAACCACCTGAGAAGATCAACGTGTACTTCTACCGATGTGACAGCCGTTTCCATCTAGAACCGCTCTTCGACATGATGCGTGAGAAGAGCACGTACGGCCTGCTGATCCTCGACTCCACGGAAGCGATCTTGGCCACTTTGCGCGGCCAGAGGATGAGCATCCTCAAAGAGTTCACATCTGGAATACCAGGAAAGCATCGCGCGGGAGGCCAGTCAGCAAGGAGATTTGAGAGAATCAGGGAGGCAGCTGTGAACGACTACTTCAAGCGAATTGCCCGTCACACGAATGAGATGCTCGGCCAGATTCCCGATCTGCGAGGGATCATCTTGGGCGGCCCCGGCCCCACCAAGTACGATTTTGCAGAGGGCGACTACCTGAACTACATGCTCAAGCAGAAGGTCATCGCGACTCTCGATACGACATACGTTTCTGAGAGAGGCGTGGATGAGATCGTTGAAAGAAGCCAAGACCTCCTCAAGGGCGTTCGCTACATGGAAGAGAAGAAGATCGTGCAGAAGTTCCTCTATGAGCTTGGTCATGAGACCGGCCTTGCCTCATACGGGGAGACACAAGTTCGAAAGCACTTGAACGCCGGCTTGGTTGATACTTTGCTGCTCGCAGAGAAGCTGGATAGACTTCATGTCCTCATGAAATGCAAGACATGCGGGGAGACTGAGGATGCACTGCTTGCTCGCTCAGCGTTCACCAAGTTCGAGCAGGAACTGCTTTCCAGGCAGTGCAAGAAATGCGGCAACGCGACTTTAGTGATTGAGAGCACTCAGAGCCTGCTCGACGAATTCGTTGAGATAGCCGAGAAGAGTTCTGTGAACCTCGAGGTAATCTCAACAGAGACTGA
>CAZRNA010000091.1:0-5776 GCA_964601325.1 uncultured Candidatus Bathyarchaeia archaeon | reverse complement strand
GGCGAAAGAATCATCATGGCAAAACGCGTCATGAACCTGCGTCTAGGCGCGACGGCGCAAGATGACCGGCTACCAAAGCATGCAATGAGGCCCCTCACGGAAGGGCCCACTGGAGGGAACGTTCCCGACTTGGACCGACAGCTGAAGGAATACTACGCGCTCAGAGGGTGGGATCCGATAACAGGGCATCCATCTCAGGAACGGCTCCAAGAACTCGGCATTGAATCACTGTCCGCCTATTTGCCGCCTAGAGAGTGATCCTGATCGCCTGAACGATCCTTGGAAGAATCTCCCCTGCTGACCCGCTCAGCTTGTAGTCGCAGAGATCGTCCCAGCCGGTTCTTTCGCTGTCAATCGAGATGATCCTAGCTCCGCTTTTCTTTGCTATCTCCGGAAGCGACGCGGCAGGGTAGACCTCAAGCGAAGTCCCAACGGCAAGCAACAGGTCTGCTGACTTCACTTTCTTGAGCGCCAGATCGAACGCCCTCTTTGGGAGCGGTTCCCCGAATAGGACGACATCTGGCTTCAATGAACCGCCGCACGTGTCGCATATCGGCACATCCTCCCGTGCTATATGGTCAACAATCTTCTCGGTTGCATACTCAGTCAAGCATCGCGTGCAAACGACTCGGCCAGCATTTCCGTGAATCTCGATAACGCGTCTACTGCCGGCGCGCTGATGAAGGCCGTCCACGTTTTGCGTGATCACCGAGTGCAAGAGCTTCATCGCCTCCAGCTCTGCGAGGGCTATGTGGGCAGCGTTGGGCTTGGCCGTGAGGAACATCCAGCCGATCTCTCTAGCGAACTCCCAGAACTTGCGCGGGTCCCTTTTGAACGATTCTATGGAAGCCACCACGGCAGGATCATATTTGCTCCAGAGTCCATCCTTGCCACGGAAAGTCCCGAGTCCACTCTCAGCCGAGATCCCAGCTCCCGTGAATGCCACGACTCTTCTTGCGTGCTTGATCTCGTGTGCGATGGACATGATAGCCGAGTAAGCTTCCAACCGGCACCGAGCCCTAGCTGGAATCGCTGCACTATATTTGGTTGACTTGCACCCACTGGTGGGCATCAAGAACACTTTATCAAAAGCGATCATTCACATAGGGAAGACTCGCTTTGAAGGACGAGGTAATACTGAAACAACTCGCCGACGCAATCGTGAAAGGTGACGCAGAGACAGCTGAGACGAAGGCCAAGGTGATCGCACAGTACGCGAAGAACCCAACAGAGGCGCTGGACGACCTCTATGACGCGTTCAGAACAGCCGAAAGCCTCCATGTGGTGGGAGGATATAGTGAGGAACGGTTTGCCTCCTCGGCCAGTGCGGCGCGGGCAGCCCTGAACGTTCTCAAGTTGAACCTCACTCCAAAGCAGACGCGCTTCACGGCAAAGATCTGTGTTGGTCCAGTCACAGGTGGGAACGATATCATGAGCGCAATCATGGCTGCGATGCTCACTGCTGCTGGCTGCGAAGCCGTCGACATATCGAGGGCCACAACGGCGAAGGAATTGCTTAGAAACGCCGAGCAAAGTAGCGCAGAGCTCTTGGTTGTGATTTTCAACGAGCAGACGGTCGATTTGGTGAAGGAGTTTGTGAAGGAATTTCAGTCCGGAGGATTTCGTAACAAACTTCATGCGATAGCTTTTGCGCGAGGCTCTCAGCCGATGACAGATGAATCGGGCACTTTCGTCTTCGTAGCGCGTGAACCGCTCGAACTGCTGAGCAGAACCACGGAATATCTCATAAGAAGTCGGAGAAAGGATAGCGCCTAATCAGTCGAACTTGACTGGCCGACGGATCTACGCTTCCTTCTTTGCCTTTCCTTGGGCGGCAACCGATTCAATCGCTCTTCTGATTCTCTCTTCGTCACCCAGATAGTAGTGCTTGATGGGTTTGAGGTCGTCGTTGAGTTCGTAGACAAGTGGGATGCCGGTCGGAATGTTGAGCTTCACAACCGCCTCTTCGGACAGATTATCGAGGTACTTGATGAGCGCCCTCATACTGTTGCCATGTGCGGAGACAAGCACTCTCTTTCCCGACCTTACGGACGGAGCAAGCGTCTCGTGCCAATAAGGTAGGAATCTGTCCACGGTGTCCTTGAGCGATTCACATAGTGGAATCTCTTTCTCCCTCAGATCTCGGTATCGTGGGTCGGACCCTGGGTACCGCTCGTCACTCTTATCGAGCGCGGGCGGCCGCACATCGTAACTCCTTCTCCAAAGAAGGACCTGTTGTTCGCCGTATTTGGATGCCATCTCGGCTTTGTTGAGACCTTGCAGTGCTCCATAGTGGCGCTCGTTCAGACGCCAGTGATTATGCACTGGTATCCACATTTGGTCTAGTTCGTCGAGCATGATCCAGAGTGTGCGTATCGCACGCTTGAGTACCGAAGTGAACGCAATATCAAACAAGTACGCCTCATTCCGGAGCGTTCGTCCGGCCTCGTGAGCTTCCTGCACGCCCTTTTCGGAGAGATCTACATCGATCCAGCCGGTGAATCTGTTTTCTTTGTTCCACGTGCTCTCGCCGTGTCTGACAAGTACTAGCTTGTGCATACTCGTATCATCTCCTGCGAATCCCAACTGCCTCCGGAACGACTTTCAGTTGCTACCGAGGTATGTCTTAGGTTTAATGGGGAACGATACGACATCTAGTTCCTGGGCGCACGGACGTTCTCGAGGCGTCATGACACGATTGCTCATCATCCATATATCCCGCCAGCCATCTTGGCAAGACAAAGAATCTCAGGTTCTGAGCGTGTAGAAACTGCTGACAAAGAACGTAGTGGTCATTTGCTTTCTCTTGGTTTTCATGACAGCAGGTTTCGTTAACCCAGCGACGGCACAGATTGACAAGCTGGGGCTTCTTAGGATCAAGGCAGAATACCCGATTCAGGTCCCCCGCTCCTACGTGTTTCAGGTCAGCCTGACTGTGGAGTATGCTTTTCGTGACTATTTTGAGATCAGCGCTGCAGTCTATGAAGGAGCGAGGGGGATCCTCGGCTCTCCGTTATGGAGGAGCCAGCCTGAGCGCCTAGCAGATGTAGGCGAGAGGACGTATAGCGTGCAATTGAAGTCGCCGGCCCAAGAAGGGCAATGGCTGCTGACGAGCTACGCGTTCTTCTACAACGCATCCGGCCGAGACTACTTCACCGACCAAGAACGCGGGCCTGGATTCATTGAGATGCGCATCAAAGTCGCTGACAACGCGAAACTCACATTGCGAACCCCACACGGCAACATGGCCGTGTCGGTGGATGGAGCCAGTTACTCTACGGATCAGAACGGGGTACTCGTCCGCGAGCTCAAAGTGTTAACTCGACATTCGATTGAATCTCCACGGAATGTCTCGATGGCAGAGGGCTGGCGAGCTGTCTTTCGGAGCTGGAATGGAACCGATCACGACAACCCGAAGACACTCTTGATCGGCACGGATCTGTCGTTGACTGTCGACTATCAGGATGAATTCAGACTCGATGTTGCGTCTGACGTGACTCAGGTGTCGGGAGCAGGCTGGTACCGAGCCGGCGCGGTCGCAAACTTCTCCGCACCCTTGCTCGTCCCTCAGCAGGGGGCAGGAGGACTGGTCGGGATACGGTGGAGATTCACCGGCTGGAGCGGCGACATCGAGAGCACCGCCAACAGCGAGTCCGTGGTGATGGATCGCCCATACAGAGTTGTTGCGAACTGGGTCATCGACTACGAACAACTCTACTATTTGGCAATCGGTGCCGCTGTTCTAGTCGCAGGAGCGATAGCTGCATTCGTTGCACGACGAATAACCAAGAAGCCATCAGAAGAGAAGGCTGCGCGCTTGGTGAGGACCTACTGCAAGTTCTGCGGAGCCGGCATCGACCCTGACGCTAGGTTCTGCTCGAAATGTGGAAAAGGGCAAGTCAGCTCGGGCTAGCGGCACTCGCTCGCCTCGGCACGAGCATGTCTACAGCCTTGATCGTGTAGTCGCCGATCTCTGGAATGAAGTGATCAAGCACGATCACGAGGAATGCGACGGAGAAAATGCCGAGGATCAGGCCGGTGGGGTAGTGCGCCAAATACCAAGGCAAGATCCCCGCGTATAGTAGCCAAACCTCCAGAACGATCCTTCCGATATTCGCGAAGTAGATCATAACGGCGACGCTGGCGATCGCAGTCGCCTTCCTCCTCCAAGCTATTTTGGGAAACGGGATCAGAATGCCGGCGAAGATGGCTGTGACCTGTATGCCCGTACACATGCGTTCTATCTCGAATTCGTTGACAAAAGCACGGCCGTCTATGACGCGCGATGCCGCCGGAATCCCGATCCAATTCAGTAGCGCCGCCGAGTGATCGGCTGTAATCTTTTCGAGAATGAAGTAGTTGGGCAGATAGTAAAAACTGACCGAGAGAACCGCCATTATGAAGACGTAGATCACAATGGCGCGCGGTCCACTCGGCTTATTCAACAGGATGCCCCTGAAGATGTAGATTGTTTCCTCTCGGAGCCTTGAATGTTGCTATCCGCTCCTAGTCGGTTCTTGCCTGTCGACGCGGGCTTTTTCGACAGATGCGTAGCAATGTACGTCACACATCACCATCAGGCCTTTCTCTCAGAGTCTGTCTGGTATTGACCGTGAAACCCAGTAGTTCGCTTTTCAACCACTGCGGCCCGCTGGCTACCGTGATGGTCCATCTGTGATTCCCAATGTCAGGCAGGGCATTGGGCTCAGCCCTTTGATCTGATTCAAGCGACGGCTCGACGGCCCCGGGTCTTACAGACTTCAAAGGTACGATGCCCTCTTTCGTTCGTTCTCCTCCGGGCTCAGCACTCAGAGTCCGCCGATCAGCGGGATGTCAGCCACATGTTCGGGCCCAGTTTCGAGTGATTGTATGGCCGGCGAGATGCGGTGATTTATATATCTTCTACGTCAAATCTTCTAGGCTGTCCCCGCATGCTTCCTCTGGAAGAAAAGCCCCAACAAATAGGGAACCGAACGCGTCTGGAGATACTTGCGAGCATTCTGAAGGTCGCGTCAAACGGGGCACTCAAGACACACATCATGTACAAGGCAAATTTGAGTCATAGGCAGCTGGAGAAGTATCTTGCCTTTCTGGAAGGAACGGGCATGCTTGCGCAAAATGTGGACGAAGAGGCAGGTAGCCGGACGTACCGGGTCACCGAGAAGGGGGTCGGCTTCCTGAGAGAATACTCGCACGTCTCGAGCTACATCACGGGAAACCCAGCCTAGCTATCGAATGGAGATGGCACAACGCAGCTTCCTCGACCGCTCGCCTATGGCCATGGAGATGCATCTTTCAGAACCTCAAGCATCGTTCTCACACGGGCACGTTCGGGCGTTCATGGCACATCAGGGCGTGGCCATGCTTCATTGGGCTCGTTCTCGTGAATTCTGTCGGACAGTGACCGCCCATGCGCTCTGGCTTGATTCTTGTTCTAGAAAACCTTTTCACAACGACCATTTGATACCTAACCCAGCCGTGAACGCGAGAGCGATCATTGATCAGTTAGGGAATAGCCGTGACCAACGACAAGCGACAATACCGAAGCCGAGTCCAGATTGCGGCGAATATTCTAGAGATCGCTAAGACTGGCTCTCGCAAGACTCGGATAATGTACCTTGGAAATCTAAGCTTCGCCCTTCTACAGAAGTACCTAGAGATGCTCGTGCAGTATGGTCTGTTGGAGGTTCGAGGGAGTTCCGAGAAGAGCTACCTCGCAACCGATAGGGGCAAACAGTTCCTGGAAGACTACTACGAGCTTCAGAAGTACTCAGAG
>CAZRNA010000090.1:0-5961 GCA_964601325.1 uncultured Candidatus Bathyarchaeia archaeon | reverse complement strand
ATGGCGGGCCCGGTGGGATTCGAACCCACGGCCCCCGGCTTGCCTCGCTCTGTTGCAGGCCTAGAGGGCCGATGCTTTGAACACCCGGGTTTCAGATCGGCGGGTGCTGTCCAGGCTGAGCTACGGGCCCGCTATGCGCACACTGGACTGTTACCCATATCTGCTTTCTTCTATGCGCCTTCATAAGTACGCGAAACCTGATGCCGACTTCGGGATTCTACTCGACGTAGATCGCGGGGCGAAACGGTTGAGCTGCTTGAGCACGGCCTTTGGGGTCGTACTTCTTCTCGTCTGTTTCGTCATGAACAGTGACTGTGCACTTGAATTCCTTCCCTAGGAATCCTGCGGCGTCTCCGAGGGCTTCTTGCTCGTTGATCCTTCCCAGTCTGTGTCTTTTCTCCTGCATGTCTGGTGCGGTGGCTTGAAGATCCTTTGCGAGTTTCGGAGCGAGCTTCGATACCTCTTTCATTCTTAACTTCAGGCCAGGGTCTACTGACGCTGCCTTCATCAGCTCAGAGACTCCCACAGAACCCTTCGACGCCATCTCCAATGCTCTCAGATACAGCTGCCACCTCCAGTCCGCCGCGGTGTACAAGTAGAGCTTCTTCACACTCATCCCGGTTGTTTTGAGAATACTCGCTACGTCCTCGACCGTCGTCCGGACAAGACTTTCAACTTCCTCCGCTCTCTCATCCATCAGCGTCCTATCCGGTTGCGGCCACTCTGCCCTTGAGACGAAACCTTTCTTCCCCATCAGGCTCCATGTCGCTTCAGAGATGAACGGTGTGAACGGTGCCATCAGTCGAACGCGCACGTCCAACACGCGCGAAACGACCTCAGGATTGACTCCCGACCGGGCCGTGGCTCTCCTCACGTACCACGAGAGATCCTGCTCAAGCTCGTACATCGCATGATGAACCGCCTCTCGAGCACGCAACTTGTCCATTGCCGCCGTCGTGTCCCGGATGCAGCTCTGGAGTCTGCTGAGTATCCATTTTTCTTCGTTGCCGCCGTAAGCCACGGCGCCGCTGACAGGACCCGCCTCAACAACGGATTGAGCGGAAGCGTACATTCGCTCGATTCTCTCCCGCAGAGAATCGGTCGATTGGTCGCTGAACTCTACATCTTGGATGAGCTCAGCAGCTGAAACTGTTGACAGCCTAACCGCATCGGCTCCATGCTGAGCGATCGCGTCACGCAGTGGAATGATGTTACCAAAGGATTTGGACATCTTAGCGTGCTCCATCAGCACGCTTCCGTTCGTGACTATCTGGCGAGGCCACCTCTCAGGTGGAAATATGGCGGCATGGTTGAAGATGTAGAACGTCAGGTGGTTCGGTATCAGATCACGCCCCGAATGCCTAGAGTCAACCGGATAGAAGTACGCAAACTCGCCCCGGATCTCCTTCAGCTTCGAACTCTCAATGCCAACGAATTTCGCGAGTTTCTCTACGTCGCCTTGACCAAGCAGCAGATAGTCAAGGACCTCGTCTGGAAACTGTTCCGGTTTCAGCTTTAGCTTGCTGATGTGCTTGGCGAGCGTGTAGTATGCCATGTATATGACAGAGTCAGAGAGACTTTCGATGATCCAGTCCTTGTCCCATGGAAGTCGTGTGCCTAGCCCGGACTTTCTCGCGCATGCTTTCTCCCTAAGCCATCCAATCGCGTAATCGATCTCTACGCGGAATTCCTCCGGGAGGATACTCATCGACTTGAGGCATTCACGTGCGAGTTCCTTCCACTTCGCGTCGCCGTAATTGATGAACCACTGATTCTCAAACATCTTCACAACGCATTGTGTGCCGCACCTGCATGTGACGGGACGGTTGATGATCTCGTACATCACGTCGGCGCCGCCCTTCGCAACCAAGTCATCCCTCACCCGGTCTCTCGCTTCGGAAACAGAGAGGCCTGCGTAGGTGCCGGTGTCGTTCCTCATACGCCCTGAATGGAACTCTTTGCTGTAGACTTCGGCGGTAGCTTCCTCAAGCTTAGGATCAGTCTGGTCCCTTATACCGAACCGTTTCACGACATCGACGGCCGGGGCGTCCGAGTATCCTTCAAGCGCGACAACCCCAATCGGCGAGAGCTTCACGACAACATCTCTTACGATCCCGAATTGGCTCAGGAGCTCGGGCCGCCCTTCGAGATCCACGAGCGCTTGATAGTCGTATGGGGCATGTGCTGGAACTGACATTACAACGCCGGTCGCGCTATCAGGATCAACAAATTCGGCCGGTAGGACTATCACTGGAGCTCCGGTCATCGGGTTTGTTGCTGATTTCGCGATCAGCTTTGATCCTTGCACGCGTTCAACGATGCTTGCTTTGCGATTCTGGTATTCCAGCTTCTTGAGGCATGGCTCGCTAACTATCCAGTTCTCGCCGTCAACCATCGCCTTCACGTAGGTTATGCCAGGCTTGACCCAAATGTTCGTGACACCGAACACCGTCTCAGGTCTAAGGGTGGCTGTGGGGAGGTACGCGTCCTCGATCTTGAACTTCAGCAGGACGTACTGTCCGATTTCGGGTTCGACATCACCTATCGTGTCGTGTTGACCTACAGGGTTGCCATCGTTCGGGCACCATCCCACCGGGTGGCTGCCTTTCGTGATCAGCCCCTTTTCGCGCAGCTTCTTGAATTGCCATTCGATGAACCGGCTGTATGTTGGGTCGATCGTTGTGAATTCTCTTCGCCAGTCGATGGAGAACCCCATGTCCTTCATGCCGCGCTTGATTTCCTCGTGGAAGTAGCGGGCGATCTCGATGGGTTCGGCGAAGTCTTTCAGCTTCTCTTTTGGCACGTGATAGATGCGAAGGAAATCGTCCACGAGCTCCGGGTCGCCTTTAGCGATTCGTTCCGCCATTGCAAGGATCGGTGTTCCCGTGTAGTGGAACGCCATTGGGAAGAGGACGTTGTAGCCTCTCATTCGTAAGTATCGAGCGTGAACATCCGTGATCGTGTAGGTCCTCGCGTGGCCAATGTGCTGTGGAGAGTTAGGGTAGGGATACGCGACTGTGATGAAGAACTTCTCTTTCGACGGGTCAGGGTCGGCTTCGAAGATCCGAGCCAGCTCCCAGTCTCTCAGTACTTTCTCCTGAATCGCTTTCCAGTCCACAATCACTGGATATCACTTCTTGACATACGATTGGACAACCTTCTTCGCGCTCGCAAGTGCGGCTTCAGCGTTGCTCAGTTTGGTTCCTCCACCTTGCCCGAAGTACTCTTTTCCCCCGCCTCCCCCGCCCACGAGCTTCGCTAGTTCTCCCGCGATCCTGCCTGCATGCACGCCCGCTTTGATCGCCTCCTTGCCCGCGCCGACAAAGATTCTGACGCTGTCCTTCACCAGCGCAACGACCAACACAGCACTCTGGTCGGCTTCAACGACTTGGTTCGACAGCGCAACGATGTCTTCTTCTTCACCCACCTTCTTCAGTTCAGTAGCCAGTTTGATCTTTCCAATCTTCTCGGCATGTGAGAGAAGGCCCTTCGATTCAATGGCGGCAAGTTGAGTTCGTACGTCTTGCAATCGTTTGCTTAGTCGATCCTTCTCGTCCGTCACAGATTTCGCGTATTCGTCTACTTTCTCAAGAGGCGCATCCAGAATCGAAGCGCTCCTCTCCAAAATTGCCTGTCTGTTCTGAATGGCTTTCAGTGCCGCTGTTCCGGCGGCGAATATGAGGCGCTCGACGCCGTCCTGGACCCGCTCCGTCTTGAGGACCTTGATTAGGCCGATCTCGCCAGTGTTCCTCACGTGGGTTCCGCCGCAGGCTTCTACGTCCCAGCCGGGGATCTTGATGACGCGTATCTCCCTTCCCGGAACGACGCCGCCCTGGTAGAGGATGAAACCGTATTCCTGTTCCGCTTTCTCTCGCGGCATCCATGTCGCTTCGACTGGAACACATTTCATGATCAACTCGCCGGCGAGCTTCTCGATCTCAGCAACTTGCTCGTCCGTGATCCGCTCGTAATGCGAGATATCGAGCCGTACGCTTTCGGCGCTCTTCTGCGCGCCTGCTTGCCAGGCATGTTGTCCGAGGACTCTCCTTGCCGCGCCCAGAACGACATGCGTTCCCGTGTGGTGGCGCATCAGTGCAATCCGGCGCTGCCAGTCGAGTCTCCCCTGCACAACCTCCCCCACCTTGGGCATCGGTCCGTCAATCAGATGCAAGGCAACTTTGCCGACGCGTTGGACATCAACAATCTTCGCCATACCAAGTGTGGACACTATCGTGCCATGGTCGGCGAGTTGTCCACCGGCCTCAGAATAGAAGCAGGTCTGGTCAAGCACGAGATATTTGCCGTCGACGACTCCGAGTGTCTTCGCCTCGAACTCTTGCTGGTAGACATCCTTGTAGTACAGCGGTGTCGTCTCAGGGAACCCCGAGACTTTCTCCTTCAGCAGTTTCTCCGTTTCGTCTTCAGCCTTGCTGGCTGCGGAGAGATGCGTCTGGGCGACCATTCCGTAGAAGTTCCCGGGAACATCGACTCGGATTCCTTCTTTCTCCGCTTCATCTCGCACGATATCTGGCACGAGTCCGTGCGAGTCATATAGTTGAACGAGCGTTTCTGTCGATATGCTGTCATGATGTTTCGCCTTGAGGTCAACTGAGATGCGTTTGACCATCTCGCTTCCCCTCTCCAGCGTCTTCTTGAACTTCTCTTCCTCAACTCGGAGGGCTTCGAGTATCTCGTTCCGCATCTCAACCAGATGCGGGAAGTCCACTCCCCAATGAGAGATCTGCATCTCAGTGATCTCGCCCATATGACCCTCAATTCCGAGCAGGCGCAGCATGCGGTATGTTCTTCGAATCAGCAGTCGCGTCAGGTAGCCAACGGCCACGTTGGATGGAACAACCCCCTCAGCCAACAGGAAGGAGATCGCTTTTGTGTGGTCGGCTACCGCGGAGGCGCGTTCGATAGGAACGATGATCTTCTCAAGTTCGCGCCAGTCCATCCCAAGCCTTTCCGCGACCTTCTTGCGCGCTTCGACTCGATCTGACGTTTTCTCGATGTTCATGATGCCTGAGACTTTCGTGTTCTCGATCATGATCTTCGGATCTATGCTCGCTCCCGCAAGCTTGAGTATACGATCCAGTATCGGACCGTAGATGACCGAGAAGCCGCTCGGCGATCCCTGCGTGAGCCACGCCCACCGCTCTATCCCGTACCCAGTATCCACGGTTCTAATCGGAAGCAGTGAGAGCTGTTCGCCTATGACTTTGTACTGCATGAAAACGAGCGTGGAGACCTCGAGACCGTTGACGCACGCCTCAAGGTCGGGCCCAGCATTTCCTCCGCCCGACCAGAAATCCTCTTTGTAGGTGACGAGATCGGATTTCACGCCGAGTTTTTCCGTTAGCAGTTCATGGTGGTATCGGACCGTCTCGTCCTTCCAGTAGACCTGCTTGTCAGGGTAATTGAAGGCGAGGTGTCCACCCATCTCGAAGATGACTCCATGCCTCCCAGCCGTTCTACCAACATTGTCCAAATCCGTAAATCGTAAGCATGGCTGGCTCACGACGACTGGGTTCGCGGGTGGTGGAATGACGCCTTCTGTCACGAGTGGCTGGAAATCATAGATGGAGGCGCCGACGAGGTAGACGTCGTCACGCCATCTGGCCACAACGGGATACGGCTTGATTATCTTGTGACCTTTACTCTCAAAGAACGATAGGAACGTCTGGCGAGCTTCCCGAACTGACAGCCTTTCGCGGGCGGGTGAATTCTCGATGAATGTGTACTCCTCGCACGGAACGTCGCCACACGTCTCACGATTGGGGATCTGCGTCCAGAAGTGGCTCCCGCACGCGACACAGCGACGTCTGACAAACCCTGACTCCTTGAAGAATGGAATCGCGAACTCTTTCTCGTCAATGTCCATTATGGCGTCCCTTCGAGTCAACAAGGCAGAAGACGCGGTGAATACAAAGAACTTTCTTGCTCTGCCCTGTTGGCTAC
>CAZRNA010000089.1:0-6011 GCA_964601325.1 uncultured Candidatus Bathyarchaeia archaeon | reverse complement strand
TTCGATCTTCTCCGCAACCGCCTTGATTAGCTGAACGAAGACATCGACGGGGGAATCTGGTGCAGCTGCTATTTGCTCGACCGTTTCCTCTAGCGAAACCAGCTTATTCAGGTAGCCGTACACGAGGAGAGCCTCAACCGCGTTCGCGCAGTCCTGACGGGTCGTACGATGCGGTAGCTCTTGTCTCAGTCCAGATTTTCTGAGAGCTTCCGCGAGTATCCTATCGCTGACTTTGATGCCCTGTGGCTCTTCAAGAGCTTTTGATCTGCCGAGTGAGAAGACGAAGTTTACGTATGCGTCGCCTAGTTTGGCCAGTTTCGAATCCGTGAGAATAAGCTTCAGCTGCGATCTGTTCGGATCAGCTTGGAACGGTGGCTTTGTCGAGTTTTTCCATGAACTCGTTGCTCATCTCGCCTACCTTTGCCAAGGCCCGCGTCAGTGCCTTCTCGGGAGATGACTCTCGTTTTGTCCGTATGTACAGAATTGCGTTCGGGAGCAGAGGGTGCGGAACATCGTATCCTGCCATGTCAACGCCCTTGTCCTGAAGCAGTATCCACTGTAGCAGATTACAGAAAGTGTGCCCTTCCCCTTGAAGCTCGAGCTTCAACTCGTTCTTCGATCTAGCTAGAACTTTGAGATTCAACCGTACCCACCTCGTTTCCTGCGTAGTCATCGGCCAAGCGCCTATGCTCCACGTTGCCGCACTCACGACACTGTAGCCTGCGGTTTGTCACGACAAGCAATCCGCCGCATCTTGAGCAATACGCTCGGATTACCCCAAGCCCTCTCCCGGCCGTTGTCAGCTCTGGAATCCTGTTCTTATCGTTGAAGACCTTGGCTCTAATCATGTCACCTGTCTTACAGACATCTTCCATGCTCCGCTCGTACCTTGGACTTGACGAGGAAATATGAAGGATGCCTGTGAACGGTCTGCCGAGGGTTTCCGAGTCAACCTTGTATATGCTGATGATAGCCGACTTGTCATGGCCATTTGAGACTTCGCCGATTATCGTTGAGCCATCCGTCGGCATTACTGGAATTCTACCCTTCGCAACAACCCTCACTTCTCTCTCCTTTAGATCCGCCACCCTTTCGCCAGTAAGGTGAGAATAGACTACCCCGCCACTCTCGTAGGTGCCGGGACCTGGTGAGAACTCCTCAGCAACGCATAGGTCCTCTCCGGGAACGACAAATTGTGGCTTACGAAAATCTCTTGCAGGCATTTCTGATTGAACCTTGCTTGTTCTCATGGGTCTTTAGATGGAGAGGTTAGCTCAACCGAAGCTTTGTTCCATAATAAGAACGGCCGTATATAAGCAGGGACAATCCTCAGAACGTCTAGCTATTGCGGGCTTGCCTTTGTCTCCACTCGATAGCAGTCAACCTTGACAGGATGCTTCCGCTTCCTATGATGCTCGAACATCATTGGGATGTCTAGCGTGTATTCGTGGATGGCACGTACCTTGCATCCGTGTTGCTTCAGGTATCGTGAGATGTGCTCCCGAGTAGCTGCCTTGTGCAAGGAATAGACCACATCCCCTAGCTGGATGGCTTTTCCCAGGAAGACCTTGTCAAGGTGCCTCTGCTTTGTTCCAAAAGGTGGATTCATTATGACAGTGTCGAATTCACCGTGGATCGCCTCCAGATCCCCGACTATCCAGTCTATATCGGCCATTGCCGTCTCCGCGTTCTCTCGGGCAACTTGAATTGCGACTGGATCGATGTCTATTGCCGTAACCTGATGGGCGCCGAGGGCGGCGGCGCCTATGGCAAGTCTGCCGGTGCCTGCTCCGAGATCAACAACGGTCTTGCCTACAATATCTTGGTATACGAAGGCCGCAAGGAAGAGAATGTCAGCCGCGATGGCCGCGGGGGTTGTGTACTGCTCCAGCCGAATGCGAGGGCTAGGATGCGGCCTCATTCGTTGGAGGAGACGTTCGATCCCATGTTTCTTCGGTATGCTTACCGTACTCTTCCCAGCTTTTCTTGCCGATCGCGATCAGCGCCTCTTCCGGATTCACCACAGGCTTGTGATAGCGACTTCGGTCGTCGATCGCAACTCTTGGGCACGCGGTCTCCACGATCCCATCCAGATCTGTGAACGACTCTATTGATTCTGGAGTCAGTTCAGAGGAAGCGATCAGTGTACAGTTCTTGCCACTCAGCTCCAGGAGGGTCTTCAGTCTTCTTGCGAGCGCCAGACTCATTTGGCCACTTTTCAGTCCAACGACGATACCGATTCTCTTTGCTTCCTTGAACTTCAGAATTGTGGCATATCTCTGCCGCAGTATCTTGTCGACAAGGCGTGTGGTATCACGTGCTGTCTGCTGGTATGGATCGGCCACTATCGTCCTCTTACCTGTGGATAGCGAGACTCCGAGAGCGTGGAAGTCGCCCGCTGCGATCACTACGAACGCTTCAACCTTGTTCGCGATTGATAGTGCGCTCCCGTAATCGCATCCGAGAATCTGACCATCGTGTCTCAGCCGTCCTGATGCTCTCCCTATCCAAACGGTCTTTCCGGCCTGCTCCAGCGATTCCTTTGCCAGCTTAAGCAAGTGCAAATGCTGGACAGACGCAACCAATCCAACGCTCTTTTCATCCTTTAGGAGCTTCAAGGCCTCGGCTAGTGGTTTCTCGATCTTCTCATCTGATCTTGCTTCGACGTAGATTACGTCATCGTGAACGTATTCGTCTGGAATCTCTGCGTGCCCCACGTGAATCAAGAGATCTGCGCGTAGCTCCTTCATCTGGTGCAATGCGAGATCGCAGGCACCGTAGCATGGATCTCCGGAAACGAGCACTTCTGCTCCGGTTGCAGTCTGGAGTTTGTCGGCAAGTCTTGCCGCTCGGGGCTTCAGTCCCTCCGGTAACTGCAGCAGGACACGACGAGGTGATCGCTTCTTGATCTCGTCGATTAGATGAGCCTCTTCGAGATCGTACATGGCATTACGAGGACTAGCGCACGAGGTGTCCTCGAATTAACCGTTGCTTGGGCCCCTCAGACGATCCGCAACTAGGGCAGCATGAAGCCGATCCACTCTACGCCTCGTAACCCAATCCTTATGGTGGCGGAATCCACCGCCGAAACTCTTCGGTATATGAAGCAACTCGTGGATCACAACTTTCTCCTGTTCTGTCGTCGAGAGATCGTCAAAGTGTTCGGAGATGACCTCAATTGCATAATGGGCCTTCATGCCAAGGCCCCGCTGCCAGACTCTCGGGAACGAGTGCACCCTCGCGATGGTGCCTCGTGATTTTGACCCAACACTCCTAATGCAGATTACTCTCTCGCTTGGGATGTGAGCGAAGTTCAGTTCCTGAATTAATCGATCTGTCAAGTGCTTTACATCGGAGGCGGGGAAGTACTTGATCGGCATGGCTACTCCTAAGCTTCGCGACGGCATAAGGTGTTGTGCAACCAGTGTGCAAATGATCGCTCCCTCTCACGGTCGAAACTGTCAACTTCACGAGAGGCTTTGGTGGCGAGCGAGAGCGAGCAGCGATCGCCGAGTTTCGTTCATCATCATATGGCTTGACCGACATTGAATGATTCGACCAAGTGATAACTCGACAAGGATTGATGCCGTGACGATCTTCTTTTATTCTGGTGCAACGAACGATACCTTCCAATCGCAGAGGTACTGCACATGGAGTCAGATGATCACGTTGCACAGCCGATGACTCTTGCTGATGATGGGTTCGATCTAGCCGTTGAACGATACGATCTGATGATGGTGGATTTTTGGGCGCCATGGTGTGGTCCCTGCATGGCGATGGAGCCAGTCATCGAGGAGCTTGCGGAAGAATACGCGGACAGAGTCATTATTGGGAAGCTGAACACCGACGAGAACCCTGCCACGACCGAACGGTTCGGGGTCATGGGAATCCCGACGCTCTTGTTTCTGCAGGGAGGAACCGAGGTTGAGCGCATCGTTGGCTCAGTTTCGAAACAGGATATCAGGAACGTTCTTGATCGTTTCCTCGAACCCTCCTGAATGCGCCGGAACAAACTGGGCTGAATTCAGAGCCCGAGACACGCTGGATTCCCGACGACTGGCCACGAGTCTCGACGGGCCCTGCGAGAGTTGGCCACTTAAGCGGATATCTCGTGTGTGATTTCCGTTTGCCGGCCCCGACCCCACTATAGGGGGGTACCCCCCCTCGCCCGGCGTGACTCTACGGTTCCGTTGCAGCAGTTGTCTTCAGTGCTGCCGCGTGAGCTTTTCGAGGATGATCCTCTGCTCAACTTGTGCTACGAGTTTCCTAGTTTGTACGACGGCGTCGGGGTTGACGGATACACTATCGATACCGGATTCGACTAGGAATCTTGTGAACTCTGGGTATACGCTCGGAGCTTGTCCGCAGATGCTGACTGTCTTGCCGTACTGGTGAGCTGTCTCTATCAGACTCTTTATCGCACGCTTGACTGCAAGGTTCCTCTCATCGAACAATGGTGCCAGTATTTCGTTGTCTCTGTCTGCGCCTAGTATGAGCATGGTGAGGTCGTTGCTGCCGATCGAGAAGCCGTCTGCTCCTGCTTTGCAGAATTCGTCAGCTAGGAGTATGTTGCTGGGGATTTCGGCCATGATCCAGAGTTTGAAGTCGTCGTCTTGTTTGAGGCCTTCGCGTTGAAGTAGTTCACGGATCTTCACGAACTCATCGACTGTTCTGTTGAATGGGATCATGCACCACAGATTCTTTAGGGCCATTTCGTTTCTGACTTTCTTGACGGCCGCGATCTCGAGTTTGAATGCTGGTTCGTACTTTGGATCGGTGTAGCGGCTTGCTCCTCTGAATCCGAGCAGCGGGTTCGCTTCCTTTATACCGCCTTCGTATTTCTCTCCGCCTTGCAGTTTGGCGTACTCGTTCGTCTTGAAGTCGCTGAACCTGAGCACCACGGGTCTTGGATGGAAGGCTCTGCAGAATGTCGCGAGCCCTTCCGCGAGTTTGTCAACGAACTCCTCCGGATGCTTGTTCTCAATCAGCCACATCGGATGCTTGCCGATGTGGTCGTTGACGATGAATTCCATACGTAGAAGACCGACACCGTCGGCTGGGAGCTGAGCTACTTTCTCCGCAAGGTCCGGTTCACCGAGGTTGACGAGTATCTTTGTTCCAGTCACTGGTGCCTCAGAGAATCCTGTCGAGCCTGAGGCCGCGACTTGCTGGACTTGAGGAGCCATGGCTTCCTCCATGATCCCCTCGTATACGACTCCCCTCTTCGCGTCCACCGTGACTTCCATACCTGTTGCGAGCACCTTGGTCCCATTCTTCGATCCTACAATGCACGGGATTCCAAGTTCTCTGCTGACGATTGCTGCGTGACAGGTCATGCCACCGCTGTCTGCGACGATCGCTTTCGCCTTCTTCATAGCGGGAACCCAATCGGGCGCAGTCATCTCTGTGACGAGAATCTCTCCAGCTTGAAAGTCGCTGACATGCTCCACCGACGGGATCAGATGGACTTTTCCTGCAGCGATTCCCGGTGACGCAGGTAGGCCTTTGACAAGGATCTTCCTCTCGGTCGTCACAGTCGTCGCCTTCTGCTCGGTTGGACCTTTCTTCTGAGACCAAACGGTTTCAGGCCGCGCCTGTAATATTAGCAGTTTGCTCGTTTGCCTGTCGAGTCCCCACTCAATGTCCATCGGTCGCCTATAGTGTTGCTCGATTGTGAGCGCGTATTTCGCCAGTTCTACCACCTGGCCGTCGGTGATTACTTGGCGATCCCTTAGCGACTCTGGAACCTGCTTGTCCTCTGTTCCGCCTTCCGGCTTCTGTATGAGCATGACCGTCTTTGTTGGGATATTCTTGCGTGTAATCTTGAGCGTCTTCTTCTCCACGTAGTAGTCGTCAGGCGTCACTCTGCCTTGGACGACATATTCGCCCAGCCCGTAATTTGCCTCTATCATGACGACAGAATCGTCGCCATTCGTGGGATCTATCGAGAACATTACTCCGGCGGATTCGGAGTAGCACATCATCTGAACGATCGCCGACAGAGCGATGCT
>CAZRNA010000088.1:3512-6267 GCA_964601325.1 uncultured Candidatus Bathyarchaeia archaeon | reverse complement strand
TTCACCTATGCTACGTAGGAACAGTTCATGCCTCGCAAGTTGCCGAAGTCATACATCGTGAAGCTGAATGAAGAGCAAGTACGCGTCTCAACTATGAAGAAGAAGAGCGAGGAGAGACAGCAGAATCGAGCTGAGTCAGGCCTCTCTAGCGTAACGATGCTGAGGTCCTTCGAGGGTAACTGCAGCGCATGCGGTCAGCGGACATTGTTCGCTGTTGACAGCCTAGGTTACTGCAAGTGCAACAAGTGTGGTTCCCAGGCAAACTTCAGGCTTGGCGTGGCCTAGGAACATTAGCGGCCGACTTCTCTGACGAACAGGCGCAGGAATTCCTGTAGTCGCTTGGTTGGAACCATTGCTCCGGCAGCAATCTTGTGTCCGCCGCCTTCGCCGCCGAGTCTGCGAGAGAGCTTAGACAACAGCCTCCCAAGATGCCGGTCGCATTCATCGGTGCTTCGGACAGATATCCGGGTATGTGCAGGTGTTCTTGTTGTGTGGTAGACGAGGCTCGCAATGACATTCGGAACACCCAACAGCAGCTCAGCGGTGGTTCCGAGCGATAGGTGGCCTCCACTGGCGATCGCTATCCGCCTTCTCACTTCTGCCCGGCGAAACAGCTGCCGCTGAATCCTCAACATACTCGCGGCTTGTTCATTGGCGAGGCGACGAACTGGAACGATTTGGTGAGGCAATTTGAGCATTGCTAGTTCCCGGACAGTCGTCTCTCTCAATGCGGTTGTACAGGCCTTGGAGGAGAGGGCGAGCGCAAGCAGGTGGCCTTCGTAAGCGTCGAGGTTCCAGCTCGTCTTCAACATGACTTGGCGGGTAAGGCGACCAGAGACGGGTGGATCGGTCACGGCTCCATACGCGGCCAAATTGACTGCACCATCAGGAAGTTGACTCCTGAACACATCCCATGCCAGCACACTCGTACAATTGTCCAGCGAATGACGAACGATCACTCCTGCTTTCCGAAGTGCTCTCTTCGACTTGGCGGAGAGTAGGTGATGATCCAAGTACAGTACATGCCGAGCAATCTCTGGGAGACCGCTGATCAGTTCCATCTTCTCACTGAGGCCAAGATCACCCAAGACGAGCCAGTCTAGACCGCGCGGCGCCTCTGCCAGAACTCGCTCGAGATCCTCATAACCGGTCAGGCCGAATGAACAGTGTGTAGCACAGCGGACAAGGGCGGCGCTTGAAAGTCCGTCAGGATCGTCCTTGTGAGATATACAATGGACTTTCGAGCCGGAAGGAATACGAACGCGTGGTCTCTGTGTTGTAGAGGTCGTCATTGAGGAAGATCCATCCCTAGGAGTGCCCTGGCTTCTTCGAACTTTCCGAAACGTTTGCTCGTCCTCATAAGGGCTCTCATTTGGAATCCTTTGCCACTCCGGCAACCGTTTGATTTACCTATGGCGAGCCTGACATCGCACCCGAATCCAAGGTCGGCGAGCGGACATTGATACAGTGCGAGGCACTGACTAAGAGGTTTGGAGAATTCACAGCTGTCGACCATGTCAGCTTCGAAGTCGGTAACGGAAAAGTTTTCGGCCTTCTCGGCCCGAATGGCGCTGGCAAAACGACCACGATGCGACTACTCAGCACTCTACTGAAACCGACTAGCGGAACAGCCACAGTTGCAGGCCATGATCTGTTGCGGGAGCCCCAGAAGGTACGTGCCTCCATCGGTGTCTTGCCAGAGGACACCGGACTCTACGACCGCCTCACACCAAGA
This sequence comes from uncultured Candidatus Bathyarchaeia archaeon, assembly GCA_964601325.1. Lineage (GTDB taxonomy): Archaea > Thermoproteota > Bathyarchaeia > 40CM-2-53-6 > 40CM-2-53-6 > CAVPLU01. Next base: position 4,532 of record CAZRNA010000088.1, on the reverse strand, counting down.
GAACACCTGCTCTACTATGGAAGACTGCACAGAATGCCTGAAGATTTACTGAGGAAGCGAGGCGATGAGCTGCTCGATATCATGGAATTGAAGGATAGAGCGAACACGAAGGTTGGGGATTTCTCGAAAGGCATGAAACAGAAAGTCGCGCTCCTTCGAGCGTTTATCCATGATCCGCCGGTTCTGCTGCTCGACGAACCCACAGCAGGATTGGACGTGATGAGCGCCCGATCCATACAAGGCTTCGTGGAGCGATTCCGAAAAGAAGGAAAAGCCATCATGATCTCAACGCATAACATGACGGAAGCCCAGAAACTCTGCGACAGAGTAGCGATCATCGATCACGCAAAAATCGTCGCGGCTGGAACAGTTGCCGAGCTTCAAAAGAGGACGTCCCAGAAGGACCTAGAGAGCATCTTCGTACAGTTGGTGACTGAGTGAGGGACGAGCAATGAACTTGGGGAGAATCATCACAATAGCCGGGAAAGAACTCAAGGACGCGCTAAGGGACCGGCGCACAATCCTCGCCATGATAGTGATTCCCATCATAGTCTTGCCCGTGCTGATGTTCATGCCAGCGTTCCTGGCGAGTCCGGAAAGAAACCCTGTGAGAATAGCAGTGATTCAGGGTGACAGCACGTCCGATGATTTCCTAGCCGCCCTCGCCTCGGATCAGATACACGTAGTGAGAATCGGGAGCGAGGAGAACATGACGAAGCTGATCCAGAACGGGGACTACGAGCTCGGGATGGTGCTTCCGCAGAATTTCTCTCGAATACTCGAGGGACCAGCGCAGCGAGCAACGATAACGGTCTTTGTCGATCAGAGCAGCACACGAGGCACAATCGCACTGGCCCTTGTGCAGGACGCGATCACGAAATACGCCGACAAGATCGTCGCAGATAGATTGGCGAAGACTGGGTTGCCTCCCGAGGCTTTGACACCGATAGAGACTGACCTCCACAGCGTCACAGTAACAGGGACTGGAGCCCTGTTCCTCGCAATTCTACTGCCGTTGTT
>CAZRNA010000088.1:0-3412 GCA_964601325.1 uncultured Candidatus Bathyarchaeia archaeon | reverse complement strand
CTCATCGGCCTAGCAACGCTCGTTCTTGCCATGACTAGTGCATCACTTGAGATGGTGATCTCCATCTTTGCACGAAGCTTCAAAGAGGCACAGAGCTTCCTATCCCCACTCTCGATAGTTGTCGTCGTTCCCGCGATAGCCATGCAGTACATGAGCGAGCAGACACTGCGGCTATTCGCAATCGCGCCGATATTCAACGCCATGATAATCATCCGAGATGCACTCCTCAACAGAGCCTCGGCGACGAGTGCGACACTGGAATTCCTGTCCGCCTTCGTCTACATGGTCATCGCATTGGCGGTCGCGATCAAGATATTCAACAGCGAAAAAGCAATGGTACGCTACTGACACCGAACTCTGGTTCAGAGCTAAGCTCCCACACTAACCTCAACTGGTTCACGTACTTTTCTCGACTAGCCGTACGTTCTCGAACGAAACGTACATGGTCGAATCCTTCACATGCTTCGAGTATGAAACTATCTCGATGCTCTTTGTGAACGTTGGCATATCCAATACCAGGGTATGATATTCTCCTTGTTCTCCGCAGATATCAAGCCCAGTTCGTTCGCTCAATTCACGAAGACGTTCTAGCGAACTGCAGGAAAGCTCCGATCCAAGCCATTCCTCCGTGAACCAAGGCCTCTTGACACACGAGAAGACCACCTTGAATCCGAACGACAGCAATCTATTGAGAAGTTCAATTCTATCTCGATGCCACAAGGGTCTGAGCACATCCACACCGGAGTGCGCGCCTCGATCGACCATCCAATTCGGATCGAGGCCGGCAACCTCGCCAATATCGCCCGTTACCAGCATGTTGATCCCGTGTTCTTCCTTAAGCGAGGAGATTGCGTTTTCGTAGCCTCGGTCGAATGGCTCATCAACGTCGATCACATGATGGGGAAGGCGCAAGGCCTGGGCTTGTAGACTCATGAAAGCGATGGGATGAGCGAGGAACCTTCCTTGGTGCGGTGCGAAAGTTACAAGACAGTTGACCTCGCGACCTGACTCTGTCGTTTCGTGGAGAGCTAGGGAGGAGTCTTTTCCACCGGTCCATGAGACAGCTACGTCGGACATGCCGCTCGAGACCAGTCGCGGAGATTTTAGAGTATCGAAGTGTTCAGTCGGGTGCAAGGATTCGTCCTTGGAACGCTACTATCGGTGAGTTGTCATGACTCAACTCGGTTTTCGGTGGGGTGGCAGATCCAAGAAGCATCAACCGGTTGCTCTCCGAACGCTGCGGAGGTCTTTTCTGTGACTAGACGAGTCCATTCTTGCCATATGAGGCTCATGCAGCAGACGCTATGAGCATGCGAGGAAGGAGAATAGAGACAAGATGGTTGGTGACGTGTACGAGCAGCTTGCGGATGCTTTGGATAAGCTTCCGAACGGTTTTCCCCGAACAGAATCCAGAGTCGAGATCGCAATTCTGAGGAAGATCTTCTCGCCCGAGGAGGCGTCTCTGGCTTGCCAACTGAGTGGCCACAGGGAACCTTTGGACGCAATAGCTGAACGCCTCGGACTTCCCATCGAAGAGGCAGGGACAAAGCTTGGGAGGATGGCTCAGAGAGGCCTGGCACTGTTTGCAGAGAAAGAGGGCAAACTACTGTTCAGGCTGGCCCCGTTCGTTGTTGGGATCTATGAAGCACAGCTCGACACGATGGATCACGAGCTTGCCCATCTTGTCGAAGACTACCTTGCGAATGGCGGAGCGGCCGGCATCATGAAGCCGCAACCTGCCCTGCATCGCGTCATCCCCGCGCAGAGAGCGGTGAAGTCCGAATGGATCCTGCCCTATGACGATGTCCGGCAGATCCTGCTGTCCGCCAAGAGCTACGGTCTACGTGACTGTATATGTCGAGTGCAGCAGGATCACATCGGTCACCGTCGGTGCGACTTTCCAGTGAGAACGTGCCTCTATTTCTCACCGTTCGAGCGTCCGCCGAGTCCGGTTGATGTTTCTCAGGAAGAAGCCCTTGAGTTCCTCGATAAGGCTGAGGAGATCGGTCTTGTACATACGGTCAGCAACGTGATGAAGGGAGTAGGCTACGTTTGTAACTGCTGCGGCTGTTGCTGCGCAATTCTTCGAGGAATCAACGATTACGGCATCGAAAACTCGGTAGCCCAAGCCAACTACTTTGCAGTCATCGACCCCGACGAATGCCAAGGATGTGGGACATGCATCGAGAGATGCCAAGTACACGCAATCTCCGACAAAGATGGAGTAAGCGTCGTCGATCGCAAGCGGTGCATAGGCTGCGGCTTGTGCGCCACAGGATGCCCCAACAATGTGGCGAGACTGGAGAGGAAACCAGAGTCAGAGGCTGTTCATCCTCCCACTGACTTTGCGACGTGGGGACGTGAGCGCCTGATCAATCGAGGCTTGATCAAGCAGACCTAGACGCATCATGCCTTCGTGGATCCAGCCGCAAAACGGTTTCAGCTGCGGACTGCTGCTTCGAAGCTCCGAGGGGTATCCATAAGTACATGTCAAACTCAAGCATCTTTTCCGAGTGACGTGAAAGTTGGTTTCCTTCGTAGGCTCATGGAAAGGGAAGGACTTCCTCGACACAAACGACTTCTCACAAGAACAGATCAAACTCGTGCTCGACACAGCGGACACGCTGAGGCGCATGTACTGGGCGCACAAGAAGCACCACTATCTACCTGGCAAAACACTGTTCATGCTGTTCTACAATCGCTCGCTCAGAACGAGGAACTCGTTTGAAGCGGGTATGTATCAGCTCGGCGGACATGCGCATTTTCTCAGCCCACAAGATGTCTATACGCCCGCACTCCCCGAGGATATGGTTGCGTATCAGACTGAGGCCATTTCTGATGTTGGCCGAGTTCTCAGTAGGTATGGCGACGCGATTGCGATCCGAATCTATGGTGACGCGGCGAAATGGACGATCGGGAGAGGCCACAAAGTTGTGCGAGAGTTCGCCAAGCACGCAACCATCCCTGTCCTCAATATGGAAGATGACATCTATCACCCGTTCCAAGCGCTAGCAGACGCCCAAGCAATGAGGCAAGCCATCCCGAAGCTGAAAGGAAAGAAGCTCGTGGTCTCCTACGCCTATTCTGGTGGACTGAAGCCCCTAGCTGTTCCTCAGAGCGAGGTACTCATCGGAACACAGCTGGGAATGGATGTTGTCCTTGCACATCCGAAAGGATTCGAATTGGAAGACGTAGTGCTCGATGCAGCCAAGTCAAACGCCGACAGATACGGAGGCAAGTTCACCGTCGTCAACGACATGAAGAGCGCCTTTGAAGGCGCTGATGTCGTGTATCCCAAGGCATGGTCGCCCAAGAACTTCTTCCCTCCACACAGCAACTCCATGGACAAGTCGGGTGCTACTAAGTATCAGGACAAGTTCAAGGATTGGATCTGCACGCAGGAGCTGATGGA
>CAZRNA010000087.1:4563-6326 GCA_964601325.1 uncultured Candidatus Bathyarchaeia archaeon | reverse complement strand
TGTTGGAGTCAGCTGCCCGGACATGGGTCAGGGCAACGTGACAGCCTACGCTCAGATCGCTGCAGAAGAGCTACGTTGTCAACTCGAAGAGGTGCGCATCGATTCGGCGGACACTGGGTTCGCTCCGGATACTGGAGGCTCCTCTGCTTCAAGGTCCCTCTACGTAGGTGGGAACGCTATCGTCAGGGCCGCGCAGAAGATGCGTGAGCTTCTACTCTCTCATGGGTCTCAGATGCTCGGCGAGCCTGAGAGCAAGCTCGAATGTCATGACGGAGCGATCGTCGTTCGAGGCGATTTGAAGCGAAAGGCAACGTACGCCTCGATCGCGGCTCACACTCGAGCTCACGCCAGCCAATTCCGAGTTGAGGCTGGGTTTGATGTTCCAAGGTTCGAGCAACCCATCGAAGGGACTATTGAGATTCCGCACTGGTCTTTCATGTACGCGACAGCAGTCGCGCTCGTTGAAGTCGACACGTTGACTGGCAAGACGAGGACGCTACGATTCCTGATCGCTCCGGATTCGGGCAAGGTAGTTAACCCTCAAGGTTTCAGGGGACAATGCGAGGGAGCCGTTGTCCAGGGTTTGGGATACGCATTGACCGAGGATGCAATCATCGAGAAGGGACATCTCTTGACTCCAAATTTCACAACGTACCTGATTCCAACGATTGAGGATGCGCCTGACCTCGAAGTCGTGCCCGTGGAGACATACGAGAAGACGGGACCATTTGGAGCAAAGGGAGTGGGAGAAATCGCGATCGTCCCAGTCGCTGCGGCAATCTCAAACGCCATCTACGACGCAACCGGAGTTCGATCCTATACTTTGCCGATTACGCCCGAACGCCTGTTCAACGCACTGCAAGCCAAGAAGAACGAGCTGAAATCATAGTGACCACGGTGAAGGTTAGGCTCTTCCACGAACTTAGAACGGCCGCTGGAGGCGGGGAGATTACCTTGGACACTCAGAACGTCGGCGAGCTACTGCGAATCCTTGGCGAGAGATACGGTAGGACGCAAAGAAATGTGTTATTCGACGAGAAAGGCCATCTCCGAGACTACGCGTTCGTGTACATCAACAACGTGCTTCAGAAACCAGTTGATATGTCAGTCCAGTTGAAGGATGGCGACGTCATACTCGTGATTCCGCCAGTAAGCGGGGGATGACCGATCCCGAGATTCAATGTCTACGTCCCGCTCAGCCTTGACGACGCGCTCGAACATCTGGAAAACAACGCGTCAGACACGCTCCCGATAGCAGGCGCAACAGATCTTCTTCCACGCATTAAGAAAAAACAACTGCCTGTAAGGAATCTGTTGGATCTTTCAGGTCTGTCAGAACTCAGATACGTCAAGCGCAAAGATGGCGAGATCAAGATCGGCGCGCTGACAACGATCGGCGACCTCGAAAGCCAAGTAGACAATTCTGCTTGGGGCAAGTTCCTCAACGATGTAATCACGAAGTTTGGATCGCCCAACATCAGGACTCTTGCCACCATAGGTGGAAACATTTGCGCAGCATCCTCATCCGAGGACCTGATCCCGATCTTCCTAGCGCTCGATGCCAAAGTGAAAACGATCAAGAAGAACGGAACACGAGAGATACCGCTTCAAGAGTTCCTAGTCGCGAAGCGGAAAACCGCTCTACATGCTGACGAAATCCTCGCCGAGGTCTCCTTCCCGGAACCTAGCGCGCGAGCTGCATGTTCGTTCCAGAAGCTTGGGATGCGCAACATCTTGATCATCGCCCTAGTATCCGTCGCCGT
>CAZRNA010000087.1:0-4463 GCA_964601325.1 uncultured Candidatus Bathyarchaeia archaeon | reverse complement strand
TCCTGCCTCGTACTTGCAGTCCAAGCAAGAGACAAGAAGATCACGACAATCGAAGGCGTAGGCACTCGCGAGAAGCTACACCCGATCCAGAAGGCGCTGATGAAATACAACGCAGCACAGTGCGGTTTCTGCACCCCAGCCATGGTGCTGGCTGGAAAGAATCTCCTCGATCACAATCCGAGCCCATCTAAGGAGGAGATCAAAGAAGCGATCAGTGGAGTCCTCTGTCGCTGCACTGGATATTACAAGATCATCGACGCAATTCACGATGCCGCGAGAGAGACATCGGAGGTCAAGAGTTGACAGAAACCGCGGCTGTACAGAAACTACGCGAAGCACAAGGCTTCACACTAGTTGGCAAGAGGATTCAGCGACTTGACGCGCTTGACAAGGTGCTTGGCCTCCCGCTCTACACGTCCGATATCGTGCCCAAAGACGCGCTCAAAGTGAAAATTGTCAGATCTACTGTCCCTCACGCGCTCATTAAGCGAGTCAACACGCAAGCGGCAAGAGAGATACCTGGCGTATTAGCGGTCCTGACTGCGGAGGACATTCCTGGAATCAACGAGGCATACGCTCTGTTGCCTGACCGGCCTCTCTTAGCGAGCAAGAAAGTGAGATGCCACGGCGAGGCAATAGCTGTAGTCGCCGCCGGAGATTCAGAAACCGCCGAGGAAGCGGTTGACAGGATTTCTGTGGACTACGAGCGCCTTCCGGCCGTAACGTCGCCGGTCGAAGCGATGAAGCCGGATTCCCTTCTCGTCCACGACGGTGGAAATGTCGCAAAGTACCTCAGAGTCAGGAAAGGCGACGTGAAGGAAGGATTCCGACAAGCTGACGTGATAATCGAGAACACGTACAAGACGCAGTTTCAGGATCCCGTGCCTTTGGAACCGGAGGTCGGGATGGCGTGGGTCGAGAAGGATGGATCGATCACCTGTGTCGGCTCGATGCAGACACCCTACTATGTGCAGACTGGAGTCGCCAAAGTGCTTGGGCTTAGCCCTGACAAAGTGAGAGTGATTCAGGCGACCACAGGCGGGGCATTTGGACCGAAATCGGATGAGATGCCGGTGGATACGTGTGCGATCTCGGCGATGGTAGCGCAGAAGACCGGGAAACCAGCCATCCTCGCCTACACTCGCGACGAGTCGATGATCGCTCACACGAAACGTCATCCATTCGTGATCACACTGAAGACCGGCGCAAAGAATGACGGACGTCTGACCGCATCAGAAGCGCTCGTCGTGTCAGATACTGGCGCTTACGCGTCGCTCGGGCCTCTAGTGATCATTCGAGCATGCTTCCATGCAACAGGACCGTACGTGATTCCACATGTGAAGACTGACGCGTATTGTGTGTACACGAACAACACGATGGCTGGCTCATTCAGAGGCTTCGGAAGCCCTCAAGTTCACTTCGCAGCTGAATCGCAGATGGATGAGCTGGCGAAGAAGCTTGACATGGATCCGCTTGACCTTCGGCTCAAGAATATCCTTAGACCGGGAACCCTCACGGCGACTAGTCAACTCGTAGACGAAGCCTGCGGTCTGGAAGAATGCACCAAACGTGCAACAGAAGCATCCAGCTGGCGCAAGAAACGGCTCGAGTTTGGTCGCGACCGAGGCCCGTTCCGGCGTGGAATCGGTATCGCTCTGATGTATCACGGGAACAGCCTCGGGCCGGAAGGCAACGACTATGCTTACGTTCACATGTTGATCAAGCCTGATGCTAAGATCGTTCTGCGAACCGGGCTAACCGAATATGGGACCGGCGCGATCTCTGGGCTTGCTCAAGTCGCCGCCGAAACACTGGGCCTCCCGATTCACCTGTTCGAACTCGACCGGCCGGATACGGCTTCTTGCCAAGAGACAGGGCCAACGGTTGCTTCACGAGTCACCGTGATCGGAGGAAGAGCAGCACAGATCGCCGCACAGAAACTCAAGGAGAAGCTACTCAACGTGACGAGCGGCTCTCTGCACTGCGAACCCTCAAAACTGACGATCAGAGATGAACAGGTCATCCATGTTGATGATCCCAAACGAGCTATTCCCTTCAAGAAGATCGTCGAGGAATGCTACAAGAAGCACATCAGTCTGACCGAGACAGGCTACTACGCTGCACCGAAATGTGAGTTCGAAAGTGAGGACAGTCAAGGAACAACATATCTGCAATACACGTACGGAGCTGTCGTAGCCGAAATACAGGTCGACACGGAACTAGGCGTCGTGAAACCAGTCAAGATCACTGCAGCCTATGATGCTGGTCGCGCAATCAACCCGCTCTCCGTTGAGGGGCAGATCGAAGGCGGAACCATCCAAGGTCTCGGATACGGGCTAACGGAACAGCTCGTCCATCATGGCGGAATGGTTGTCAATCCCACGTTGGGAGACTACTATATTCCAACGTCGCTTGACATACCGGAAATTCAAACGATCATTGTCGAGTATCCGGGAGCGATCGGTCCGTTTGGCGCGAAGGCGATGGGCGAGCCTCCTGTTGATTTGCCTGCCGCGGCTCTCGCGAACGCTGTTGCTCAAACGATCGGGTCAAGGGTTTTTGATCTTCCTATCACAGCTGAGAAAGTTCTCTTCGCAATGAAACGAAAACGATGACCGGTCATCTGAATGCTAGTCGATTTCTCCACCGACGCTGAGCAAGTGCTTTATCAAAGAGCCTAAGCCCGTAGAGCCAGCAACGCTCGAGTCGGAGATGCCTATACGATTGTGGAATTTCAAAGCTGAGCAACGAGTCTTCCAGATTGGGGGCATCAGCATCGGAGGCGTTCCGGGACAACGCCCTGTCGTGCTCGTTGGAACCTTGTTCTACCACGGCCACAAGGTTGTGAAGGACGAGAATGCTGGCGCATTTGATGAGGCAGCCGCTGAAGCGCTCGTGAAAGCTCAGGACGAAATGTCAGACAAGACCGGGAACCCCGCCATGATAGATGCCGTCGGTGGGAGCGTTCCTGCCATGAAGAAATACCTTGAGTTTATCGTTGATCGCACGAAGGCACCGATCATGATCGACAGCCCCTCGGCTGAGATCAGAGCGGTAGGCCTCTCCTATGCGAAGGAGCAGGGATTCCTCGATCGCGTAGTCTACAACTCGATCAATCCGAGCAGCAAACCAGACGAGCTGAAAGCAGTTCACGAATCTGGCGTTACAAGTTCAGTGTTTCTTGCATACAACATGAAAGATTTCAGCACTGCAGGCCGAACGAGCGCGATCAAAGAACTTGTAAGCAAGAGACAAGAATTCGGAATAGAGAAACCACTCATCGACACATGCGTCCTTGACCTGCCCACACTCGGCTCAGCTCTCCGAGCGATGTACGAACTGAAGGACGAGCTAGGCTTCCCGGTGGGATGTGGCGCACACAACGCAGTCGCCTTATGGAAAGGACTGAAGACAAAAATGGGTGAGCAGGCAGTCAAGCCGTGTCTCGCTTCGGTGAATGCCGCAAGCGCAGCGGTCGGTGCTGATTTCATACTCTACGGACCGATCGATGACGCGAAAGTGGTCTTTCCCGCTGTGGCAATGGTTGATACAGCATACAGTCAACTTCCAATAGAGAAGAAAATTCAGATTCCGAGAACTCACCCGCGTTACAGAATCGGTTGACGCGGATCGAGAAGACGATATCATGGACGCCGTTGAGGCTGTTGTGAAACGGCTACTGGCGACGCCTGGCGTTGTAGCGTGCTGGGTTGTGCCGGATGAGGATAGGGACTCTCTTCGTGAGCTTGAGAGCAGCGCGAACAGTCGTCTTGGGCTGCCGGGAATGGACATCGTCAACGAGGGAATCAGAGAAGCGCTTTCTCGTCAGCATGTTGTGATGATTTCTCATTCGCCGGCTTTGAGGCATCCGCCTGGACCTATCTTGGTCATCTGCAATGGGGAACAGATTGTTGGTGAAGAGATCTGGCAACCAGGCCAGTACGAGAGACTCTCGAAAGACCCAACCGCGCTCTTCCTAGGCAAGAGTCTGGTCCTATATCGTGAAGCGCTTTATCAGGCCCGAGGCAAGCCTCTGAAGCTCGCGTACAGGGCTCTTCCATTCCCGGAAATCGAAGAAGTCCCAAGCGTGAGTGATGTCGTCTCGATTACGATCACGATCCCGGTGCACTCTCGTTTCTCAGAGAAAGCGGGTTGGAATCCTAATGACCCGAACTTGGGCACGGTCCTGATCGGATTCAATGAGTCCAAGCAAGCGAACTCATCAGACTAGGTGAAGAATGCTTGTTCTATGAAACGCCGCGTCAGAAACGAGCGCTCATTCTCACTTCGCTGACTCATTTCGTCAACGACGGCGTAGCCATGGTACCGCTCTCCATTTTTCCACTGCTGCTCACCACCTTCGGACTGGCCGCACCGGAGCTGGGCGTGGTCGCGGCAATGTGGAACGTAACCTCAGTCATCGGAAGCCCAGCAGTCGGCCACTTGTCAGACCGATCCAGACG
>CAZRNA010000086.1:0-6366 GCA_964601325.1 uncultured Candidatus Bathyarchaeia archaeon | reverse complement strand
AGAGGTCTCCCAACGCCCACCCTTCACCGTTGGCGAGGCGTCTGCAAGCTTGCTCCAGATCAGCTGGAACCCTAGCCACGATTCGACTGTACTCGTCCCTTTCAGGGAGCTGTATGCGCTGGCGCATACGATTCAACGCTGTGACACTTACCGTGGCGAAGATAAGCAGGAGAGCGAATGCTTCGGAGCGGAGAGAGCTGACGTGAAGTGTCGGGCCCCCGGGAACATGATACCACTCGTGACCTCGTGACCATTCATTCTGGGAAGACGACGAGGGCGCGTCCGAGCTTGCCTGACTTAATTCCAAATATCGAGTAGGCCATTAGCTGCTTCAGAGACCCCGACGATTCATAGCTAGAATACTTGGTGGTTGCTTCAGTTTATCGAGAAGCTTCTGGGGCCAGCCGATCTCTGCCAAATTCTGGGCCGTCTGCTCATCAATCGGTGTCCCGCCGGCAATTCTCTTAGTTACGTCTTCTGGGATGTAGAATGGTTGCTCCTTCTTCCAGTCCCAGCCAAGCAGATGAGCACCCGCGCCATCAATGTAGAGTGCAACATCGCGGAGGATTTTCTGGTATTCCTCGCGAACGTCTTCGACCCATGACGGTATGTTGACCAATTTCAGATTTCTCGGTAGTTCTGCCCCTATATGTTTCTTGAGCTCAGTTGAATCGTAGATGTCCATCAGATGTGTGTGCCCGTATACTACGCACAGTTCTTCGTCAGGGCATTTGTTCACTTCTATGGTGTTCTTCCACCAGTCAAGGAACCCTCTCAGGGCTTTTCCGGGTTCGTAGCGAGTCTGGGCGAGACAGTTCCATGCAGGCCTCGCGCAAGTAACTATGAGCCGAGGAAGAGCACCAGCCAAGAGCAGAGCGACAGCCAAGCTCTGAAACACGATGGAGAATGGAGAAGCAATGAGCGCCAAGAGCGCCCCCAAAACCAAGATCCAACTCCAGAGTCTGAACGCTTCAGCGCCATCCCGCAGGTAAGAGATGATCGTCCAAGCATTGCCCAAGTGACGGAAGGCCCAATCAAACTGATGACCGTGAAGGAAGAGATAGCATACATTCCCGACTCTGATCCATGTCGGCCCATTCGCCATCTTAGGAGGATAGGTGTCTGAATAGACTCCGATGAAACTCTCACCTTGTGGGAAACCCACAGCGTTGCTCGATGCAAGCTGGTTCAACGAGAAATCATGGTTTCCGACCACCTGGACCTTCTTGCACGTGAGCCTCTCCATCCTATTCCATAGTCCTCGGCTCGATACCTCGACTGCAGCGTCACTTGCGTCCCAGAGTTCTAGGTAATCTCCAAGAAGGATCAGTTGAGCAGGCTTTCGAATCTCCAGTGGGGTTCCCCAGCTACCTCGAATGACAGTCTGCATGGTTTCGGTCTCAAGTCTCTCAAGCCAACGCATGAAACCTGACAACCCGACGAGGTCGCATCGACTGTCGTTGCGGATCATGTAGAACCGTTTTCCTGCCAACAGACCAAGATGCGTGTCCGCCACAACCACGATCGGACCAGTCGTTGTATCCACATCCATTCCCTCGAGAAATGACCAGGAAGTCTCAGTCAAGACAAACAGAACGTAGCCATTAGAGCTTACTGATTCCACTACTCAAGGAAGATCATATCGGGACTTGCGGAAACGGGTGCACCACGTAGGTCCTTGCGTGGGAATCGCGCGAATCAAGCCAGAAGATTAGCTACGTCATCCAAGTTTTGTGGGGTGGCGGCCTCCCAGAAAACCCGTGTGAGTGGCTTTCCCTTGAGCTCCTTGAAGTAGCGGATCCTCTTGGGGATCATCTTGAGAAGGCCTTCTCTGACCGGCCTGATCTTCTGCGCCTGAACTGTGCTGAGCGATTCCGCTAGGCCTTGAGCTCTTGTAAGAGTTCTGGCCGCATTTGCTGGAGCCGTCTCCTTCTTCAATGCCATGTGCACTAGGTTGGCCATGAAGGCTATTCTGAGCGCTCGTGATGCCCATTCATAGAAAGGTAGTCGTTGGCTTCGATTGACAAAGAACTGCTGGAATGCTTCAATACTCCTCTTGTCATTTGCCCGGCCGATGGTTGTGTCGATCGTGCCGAAGGAGGCACTTAGCTTGTGGACGTCTCGCAGCGCGTCGCTGGGTTCGATCTCCAGCCCTCGATAGGATGCCTCGAGGGGCGTGAGTTTTCTGACTGCATCGACGATTTCGGGGAATGTGGGTTCGGATGTTTTGCAGGAGAGCAGGTCGATGTCATACATCTGTTTCGGGTAATCCTCTTCCCTTGTCATGCCGATGCTGCCTTTCGCCAGCGTTAGCAGTTTGTCTCCTATGCAGGTGCCAAGAGTGGGTATCCTCATTCGCTTGACCTGCAAGGCAAAAGTCTCTACATCCTCGACCTCCAATGTCGGCAATCTGGCATCATCTAGTAGGAAGTCGGCTTTGATCTCAAGTTGCTTCCTTCGCGTGAGCTCCAAGCCGAGAGTGGTGGGTGCGTCTATGAAGTAAGTGACGAGCGGAAGCCGTGTCTTCGGTCTTCTTGGTTTGTGAAGCCTGAAGTTGAGAGATGGCACGGCCTCCTTAACCACCGCGGCCATGCGCGAGATTTCCGAGTCAGCGATCGTCTCTGATGCTGTCGTGTCGATGTCAACACTGCCCCGCTGCTGACCAACGGGGAGGAGAAGCTGCGCAGCTGCACCTCCTTTCAGGATGATGCGAGCATCCGCTTTCTGAAACTGTGCTGCAATCTCGCAGTCCCAGAGGAACATCTCAATCGCGAGCGGATTTGGGAAGTCATACTCTCTTGATCTCGTGAGAATCCAGTCTCTCGAAAAGAACCGTGAATCATGAACTAGACTCATCTCAACCCACTGCCTCCTCCAAACGTGAAATGAACCTCGTCGCATGTCTTGCGGAGGCTGGAGAGCTGCGGGGACCGCGGCCAGCCGGAAGCCCCATGACCTTGGCGACAGCAACGATCTCAGCGGCGATGCCCCTGCGTGATGCCAACCTTGTCAGTTTGGTCACGCTGATCGGCTCGTTTCTGGCGACGCTCGCAAAGATCCTCGCGACCTCTTCCTCGGAAAACGGTATCCTTTGTCGTGTCGTTTCGAAGTACGAGTCTACGAGCGCTCGTTCGAGAAGGGCCTTGCCATCGACGTTGCCGTCGAGATCGGAGAACTCTCTCACAATGAAGAGATCAGCGTCAGGGAAACTGTCAAGCGCGAGTTCTATGTCTCGAAGCTGTGGGTTCAGCAGCGCCACGTACCTCTTTCCCTTGAGTGCCCCGACCGCCAGTTCTCCCGAACCTTTGACCACGTAGATCAGGTGGAGGAGTCGTCTGGCGAAGTAGTGGTGGTACTTCGCGAGTACACTCGGTCCCGTCGCCATGAAATCCACTCCCTTCTCCCTCAGTGCCCTTGTCGCGTCCAACAAGGCGCCGGGAACCAAGTCCACAACCAGCGTGTCTGAGACACCGACACCCTCGACTAACCTCATCTTGACGAGGCGGGAAGCCGAGGGAAATGCATACAGACCTCTCCCAAACCTCACGAGCTTCCCATTCTTGCAGAGTGAGTAGAGCAGATGATGTATGCTCCCTAGGGAATAGCCACCTCTAACCCTTGAGTGTCTTCTCAGTGCGAGATATGCCTCTCCGGTCCTGAACGCCCTTTGCCCAAACTCTTTCTTGAGCAGGACCGCCGATCTCTCTTCCCACAGCATAGCAGCTATAGTCAGTGATTTCAAAAGATAGGTTTTTTGGTGTTACTGACTACCCAGCAATCCCAAACCCCGACTGCCCTGAGATTGCTGAGCCCCAACTCCAACCAAAGCGCCCAACCCGAGGATTTCGCCCTGATCATCGATGAACCCGTACGCGCATGTGTATCGCTATGTGAGGCTGATCCAATCCACGCGGTCGCGGAGCCGCCCTAGTCGTACGTATGGTTCGTCTGAATTGTCATACAGTCCGTTTCTACTGTCATACAATCGGCGCACATGTCTCTCAAGGATCCCCCTGAGCCCTATCAAGACTGTATCTCTTGACCCGCGAGGAAAAGGGAAGTGACGGCGCGGAAGGTGTGTGGTGGGAACTAGTCACGCCACCACGGGGATTACATGAGCGCCATGGAACGCGCCACGTTTTTCATCTCGACTAGTTCCTCGTCGTTGCGGGCAATCGACCTCATGTAATTCCAGTCGATCGAAGAGAATCTACTGCCGATAAGACCTCGTACGTCATCGGTCCTCCCTGCTCTGTGCTTCATCAAGATTAGCATCTCCAGTTTCGCGACTCTGATCGTCGATTTCCGAACGCGAACTTTCACAGAGTCACTAACGACTTTGGCGACAGCAAAGCCGCTCACATCTCTTCGGTAGATGTCAATTTTCCAGCGACGTGGTGTGTACCATTCATCATTTAGCTTAAGGTAGCCCAGATCGAGCAGGCGCCCTTCTTCAACGTCGCCAGCTACCTCAACGATTATGTCCAAGTCTAAAGTTCGTCTAGCTCGCCACCCAAGGTGTGCCAGGGTTGCGGCTGCGCCAACGAAGACCGCGCTCGGAATTTCCGAGCTAATCTCCACGCATTCGTCGCGAACTGATAAGACGATCACTTCCTATGTCTTGTTCCACTTTCAAAGCCATGTTCAGAAGTGAATACAAGTATCCGGTTGACCCAGTTTCTTTTGGGAATTTCCGAGCTATTGCGATCGCATCAAGTATCCCGCGTCCGCCTACGGCTAGACTATCATAGAAAACGCGTTGGATCGGATCGGAGAAGTCGCCAGTCTTAGGTAGAAGTATCACACTTCCACGCGGACTTTCTACATATCCGTTCTCTCTGAGTATCTTGATCGCTTGCTCTAGAGAATCCGGATAGAAGTAGAACGTGATTGGTGTTTGATACCCAGTCAGTTCGTAGGCGGCATAGTCTAGAGTCGGAAAGCCTCCGAGGGCCATGAGAAGGTGCCTAGCCCTCTCGATCCCGGGATCACCATTACGAAGTCTAAACTTCTGTTCTTGACTTATGGCAAGAAGAGAAGGCAGGATCCTTGGGATGACAGAAGGGGGAAGAAAGACGCTATCTCGCAGGGTGAACGCGCCTTCGTGGGAAGCGATCACAAATCCCATTCGTTTCAGCTGTTGTAGATGGCGGTAAGCCGTCTTCTTAGATCGTCCAAGAGCGAGCGCTAGGTCGTCCAGGGTGTACGCTGACCTGAACGGCAGGGTACTCTGAACCCTCGTGAACATCTGAAGTTCTGCGTGTCCTAGCTGCATGGTTACGACGGTGAAGGCGTGACAGACTTATAAATAATTCTCAAATCTTGGGAACATCTAATAAAGAGTCACACATGATGCATGGAACAGCCAAGCGGAGGAGCCCACGATAAGGCAGTAGACCCAACGCAACAGCAACCAAGTCTCCCTGGAAACTTGGACCGAGGCGAGACGCAGCGTTGCTCCAGATCAGCTGGAACCCTAGCCACGATTCGGCTGTACTCGCCCCTTTCGGGGAGCTGTATGCGCTGACGCATACGATTCAACGCAGCGACACTTACCGTGGCGAAGATAAGCAGGAGAGCGAATGCTTCGGAGCGGAGAGAGCTGACGTGAAGTGTCGGGCCCCCGGGAACATGACACCAACCACAACCGCATGACCATTCACTCCGAAAGCCAGGGTGACGGCATCGTAGTCTAGGGACTTCTCTATGTGAGGACGAACTGGTTCACTATTTCGTGGAGCCGTTCTCGCGGTATGCGTGATTCGTTTGAATTGTCATGCAATTCATTTCCACTGTCATGCAACTGACGCACATGCTCCTCCGAAATCTCATAGGCTAGAATGAAGCGCTTGGCAGCACGAAACAAGTGCAAGAGCCTGTCGCCGGCCCTGTTGAACACCACCACCTCGGCCTTGCCCGGCTAGATGAATCCTGCCCTTGTTTTTGCATTATTGCAACGCTATTCTTGGGCCGGTTTGCATTTTTCGAATCCTCGTGGGCCCCCGAGCTGGATCTCGATAGCGCCGATGAGAGCGGTTATGCGAGCAAGGGTGTGGGACACCCCAATGTGGGTGTGGGACACCTCATACGCAAACTCCAACAAGACTCGCCTCACAAGCTCGGACAGCACGATTCCCTTATCGAGAGCATACGCAAGGAAGGCCTGCATATCCCCGACGTTGACTACGTGATCTTTTGCGAGGCGGTCCCCTCGGAAATACGAACCATACAACGGAGAGGAAGAACCGGAAGAACCCGCATTGGCAAGGTCACAGTCCTAATGGCAGAGGGCACCGTTGACGAAGCCTACTATCACAGCAGCCTCCGCAAAGAACGAAGCATGCACGCAATCCTCAACCGCGTCAG
>CAZRNA010000085.1:0-6376 GCA_964601325.1 uncultured Candidatus Bathyarchaeia archaeon | reverse complement strand
CGTTCGGTTCCGTCAACCTCGTGCAGTTTCTCGTCGATCTGCTGCTGGCGGTCGACGTTCATTCCGATAAGTTCAGGAGCCAACAACTTCCTCACGCGTTCGACCGCTTCGTCGACTCCGCCGTCCGGGAACGGTTGAACTTCCCATTTGCCTCGACTCTTACCTGATGGCGCGGCCACGCGGACCATGATTCCTCTACTGGACAGGTCCACTTCGACGGTGGATTCGCCGCGACTGTCGAGGACTCTACGGCCCGTAAGGCTTGTGATCTTGACTGGAACTGCCAAAAGGAGCACCTACGCGGTTTGGCCACGCTTGCGTGCTGCGACTTCACCGTACTTGAGAAGCTCGTCGATTACTTCGACATGAGATATGAACATCCGTCGGCAACAGTACCGCTTCATTCCCAACTCGTCCAAGACTTTAGCGGGGTTTTCTCCTTGCTTGGTGCGGCGGGCATACTCCTCCCAGCGATCACCGATCACTTTTCCGCAGGTGAAGCATCGCACCGGAATAATCATTGAGCATTCAACTCGTATTGTCTAACGGTAGGACTTCTGTTTCCTACGCCTTGCGCCTGGGCCTCCGAACTTCTTAGGCTCCTTCCTTCGAGGGTCTCCTGCGAGCATTGTCCTATCGAAGCCTGTGAAGAGTCTTCGCAGTTCGGCGCTTCTTGTGAACTCCACGAGTCCGCGAGCGATAGCCATCCTAGCGGCCTCAGCTTGCCCCATGATGCCTCCTCCGCGAACTTTGACGCGTATGTCGATCGTGTTCAGACGCTCGCCTGCGAGCGTTAGCGGTTCGGAGATTCTTGCACGGGCAAGCTCAGGCGAGAGGTTGCCTATTGGGAACTCGTTCATCGTTACGTTGCCGCGACCTGTCTTGAAGACAGCTCGGGCTATTGCGGTCTTTCTCTTTCCTGTTACTAGAAGTATCTTCTTTCTCTCGCTCATGTCTTCCAAGGCCCTCCTATCTCGGTTGAGAGTTCACCAACTGTGATGTACGCGCACCGTAGTTTCGATGCTTCAGCACCAGGCACCTTCACCGTGGATTTGTCCCGGTACTCCTCAGGGACACCTATGTAAACACGGACCCGCCTCAAGGCGTTACGGCCCTTCGGCTTCTTCCGTGGCATCATTCCACGAATGACGCGGCGGACATACGTGTCAGGCCTTCGAGGATGCGTCGGCGCTTTGAACTGAGCCGCAAGAGTCCTCGTCTTGAGTCTCCGCATTGCCTCCTCCACGATGTTGGCCTTTGTTCCGGAGATGACCGCGTTCTCCGCGTTGAAGACTATGACCTCATCTCCTTGTAGCGCATGCTTCGCTGCGAAGCTTGCGAGGCGTCCGAGTATCAGGTTGGAGGCGTCAATCATGACGGGTTGCTTCGACATTGGTTCTCTCACCTTAGAATCTTGATCTTGCTTCCCTTCGGGTGATCGTCAGCAAGCTTGCTTAGGCTCATGCATGAGCCGCCCGCCTTCTGGATCTTAGCCCTTGCCGTCTGGGAGAAGTTGAAGGCTCCGATATGGATCGCATGGCTGATGGCACCGGTTGCAAGGACTTTGCCTGGAACCGCAACGATGTCTCCTTTCTTTGTGTTCCTTGCGATTCTGCTAACGTTGATTGCGACCCTTGCCCGCTTAGGCTTGCCAAGAAATTCTGCAACACGCAACCAGATCTGTGCCTTGTTCTTTCTACCTATCTTCTTCAGACCAGCAATTGTCTCGTTCAGTTCAGGATTCGTAATCACCCTACGCATGATCATCTCACCTACTTCTTCTGCTCCGCTTCAACTAGAACCGTCATTGCTTCAGCTTTCTTGATTAGTATGCTTCCGGCCTCTCTGACGATTCTCTTCGGTGGGAGAGCTCCGGTTGATTCGATATTGAATAGGAAAGCCGTATCGTCACCCTTGATCTCTACTGGCGGACCCTTCTTCTGGTCCGAGGGGACGGCTTGCTCAACGCAAGCATTACACAAAATGCAGTCAAGCTCGTTCTTGATGAAGATCTTTCGAGTCGAGTCGGAAGCGAACACCCTCGTGGGACAGATCTTGATCACATCTTCTGGGTTTGAGAGGTTCTCAGCATGCAACGTGACCGTGGGCATGTACCTGTACGCAGCGATTGCGGCTGCCTGCCACTTCGCATGCTCGGATCCTCTGCCCAAGCGAGCGTAAGCCTCCAGCTTCACCTTCTGCCCAGGCGCCAGTTTCACGATCGGTATCTTATCCGATGTGGGAATGGTCTCGGTGGCCGCCTTCAGATCGCCTGAGTAGACTGTCATGGTTTGGTCGGTTGCTTCAGCTTCCAGCACGAAGGATGCGGTGCATTTAGCGCATCCTAGGTCGCTCTTGCAGTCGCATTCCTCACGCGGAACATAGGCATCCAAATCGGTCTTCAACGGGACGAGACCGAGGCGATGCGCGAGAATCTCATCGTACATGACGGAGGTGTTCTCAAGGAAGATAACGTCCTCGATCGCCATCACGGGGACATCGGCGAGCATTCCCCGTCGGAGGGCGTTGGCGAATGCGGGAGTAGTGTCGCGCAGGATGAACCTGATGAATTCCGCCTTTTCTTCGAGGATCTCAACCTCCATGACGCGCATGACCTTCTGTTCGATTATTCTTGGTTACTTCTGGTGGGTTTGCAGTCTAGGCTTTCTGGGCGCTTATAAACAATTACGCATTTCGAATCACGATCAAACGACAAATCACAAGAGAGTTCAGGTGTCTCGCAAGAAAGACTCGATGAAGATCTTCGTTGAAAGCTGATGCTGCGTTGCTTCCGCGAGCACGCTCTCTCTTCCAAACAGTTCCGTCAGAATCTGTTCCGACGATTTGCCTTCGGAATGAAGGCGGCGGATTTCGTCTCGCGTCTCCTCCAGATACACGCGAGTTCTCCTAATGACCTGTTGCGGTTCGGACACGACCTTTCCTAAGGAAGCGAACATGATCTTCGGCCTGAGTTCTTCGAACTTCCTGAGGTCAGAGATCAGCTGATGCACATCCTCCTCAACTCTAGCTGTCTTCGGCCGCTCTCCAACCCATATGTCGCCAGAGAAGAGGATTCGACGCTCCTCCTCGAAGAGAGAGATGTGGTCCCTGCAATGTCCAGGAGTTTCGATGACGCGTAGACTGACGCCGCCCTCTTTGACGGCAGTTCCTATCCGCGTAGCGGTGGATGGTTCAGGGTATCCCCAGAGCTCAACTTGGAACGGGTAGAGGTCGTACTTTCTGTTCATTAGAGGAATCGCTTTGGGGTGGGCCATGACGCCTAGTCCGGACTGTCTCGCGAGGAGCGCGTTTCCGCCCACATGGTCCTCATGATGATGAGTGTTAATTATCAAGGAGACTTGCTTGCCTTTCAGAAAGTCAGCGAGCTCGTTCTTCGAGAAGTCGCAACCAGTATCGATCAGAATGCCATCAATCAGGTATGCGGCTACCCAGTAGAGGGCGGTTTCGCCGTCGATAGATCGCCCCATTTTGATTTCCGTGACATCTCCGAATTGTGTTGCCTTGAGCATCCCGCGCCGCCCAGCTTCAACCTCAGAAGGGCGCGGGTTCTCTTCGAAGAATCTTTCTCTCTAGATTCAGACTCGACGAAAAGGTCGGCTGAGCCTCCGCTAAGAAGTGAACAATACACTGAGATTTGGCGGCCTCGAACGACGGGTTCCGACCGTGCAGGGCTGGAGTCTGAGCCTAGGTCGCAGGTACTTCAGTGACTACCGGCTGTGACGCTGATGCGGAGCCAGTCAGCGGTGCATTGCAGTGCGGACAGAATCTCTGTCGTAGACCATTCATCTTGATGTAGTCGTGCAGGCTCTTCGTCATCTCTGTGAAACTGACGAGTGACCCTCTAGGGTGGCCTGTTAACATTGAGAGGACATCATCGATGATGATGCTCTGCTCGGTCAACGCGTTTCTCTTGCTCATCCTATGTTTTCCTCTGAATACGATACGGGAGGCCCTGTTCATTTGAGAATTCAATACCTGAATACCGTCAACTACGAGCCTCCGGAACCGCTCGATTAGACAGTTTTGACCCTATCCCAAGGGCGCATAGTACGCGTGGGCACGCGGAAAGTGACCGGCGCCGAAGCAGCTGAAGCGGACTATGTAACCTACTGGACATGCTAGGCGCGTTGGCGCGGTTCAGATTTGCCAATGCGAGTTGCGCGACCCCAAACTGAAATACGCAAGGTGTCGCCTCACTCGGAAGATGACGACGATGGCTGAGGTGATCAAGCATTACCTTGACGGGCACGGCATAGACTACAGACTCCATGTTGTCGGCGGCCCGACACTGACGACGCAGGACGCCGCAACTCAACTACACGTTCAGCTTGAAAGGATCATCAAGAGCATCCTCTTTACAGATGAGAAACAGACACCTATCCTCGCGATACTGAGTGGAGACAAGAGAGCGGACAGAAAGAAGCTCGCCTCCGTTGTGGGCGCGTCGAAAGTCAGGATAGGAACCCCTGAGGTTACGAAGGAGTTCACTGGTTTCGAAGTTGGCGTAATGCCGCCTGCCGCCCACAAGAATAGGATCATAACTGTGATCGATCAGAAGGTCATGAGTTTCAGCAAGGTCTATGGTGGCTCGGGAACGATGGAGGCTCTGGTTGAGATCGATCCACGCGATATCGCAAGACTCACCGATGCCAAAGTCGCTGACGTATCCGAATGACCAAGACGGAATGAGATGGGGGAATCTGTAATGGGGTTGAAGATTTTCCAAGCCGACGCGTTCACAGACAAAGCGTTTGCAGGCAACCCAGCAGCCGTATGCATCCTGACGGAGCCGCGAGACGACGCATGGATGCAGAATCTGGCACGAGAAATGAACCTGTCAGAGACCGCCTTCCTACGCAAGCAACAGGACGGTTACGGCTTGCGCTGGTTTACACCAGCTGTTGAGGTTGCATTGTGTGGTCATGCAACACTCGCAAGTGCACACATCCTCTGGGAAACTGCAATGCTTGCTCCAGGCGAACAGGCGAGATTCCACACGCTGAGTGGATTGTTAACCGCCGAGCGCAAGGGCGATTGGATTGAACTCAACTTCCCAGCTACACCCGAGCAGCAAGCGACGTCTCCTCCTCGGCTCATGGAGGCGCTTGGTGTAGCGCCGAAATATGTTGGAAAGAGCAAGTTCGACTATCTCGTACAAGTGGAGAAGGAGGAGACTGTGCGGAACATGAAGCCTGATTTCGGCCTGCTGAGAGCGGTACAGGTTCGCGGAGTCATGGTCACGAGCCAAGCAACCATGGCTGGTTATGATTTTGTATCACGGTTCTTCGCGCCGGGTTCAGGCATTGATGAGGACCCGGTCACGGGTTCTGCTCACTGCTGCCTAGGACCTTTCTGGAGCAAGCGACTCGGCAAGAATGAACTCACAGCCTTTCAGGCTTCCAGACGCGGCGGCACGATGCGTGTCCGTGTACGAGGCGACCGCGTGTATCTGAGCGGACAAGCTGTAACGATATTCCGCGGCGAGCTAGTAGACCACTTATGACGACCAAGAGTGAGCGTTCGTAATCTGAGGTAATGACATGTGATACTGGTTACTGGTGCGGCAGGGAAGACTGGACAAGCGGTCATCAAGGGCCTCGTCGCTCGAAGGCAGCCCGTGCGCGCTCTGGTTCGCCGTGATGAACAGACACAGATTGTCAAGTCTCTAGGAGCCGAAGAAGCGATCGTCGGTGACATGCGGGACGCGACGACATTCAGACGAGCCGCGCAAGGCGCCCATGCAATCTATCACATCTGTCCAAACGTAAGCCCCGAAGAGATCGAGATCGGCAGAACAGCGATCGCCGCTGCCCGTGAGGCAGGAGTTGAGCGTTTCGTCTTTCACTCCGTCATGCATCCGCAGACGGAGGCGATGACGCATCACTGGAACAAGTTGCGCGTCGAGGAAGCGCTGTTCGAGTCTGGCCTAGCGTACACGATCCTGCAACCGTCTTCGTACATGCAGAACGTGCTGGGCGGGTGGAAGGGGATTATTGAGCGTGGAGTGTACACTGTGCCGTATACAGTGGAGGCTCGTATGAGCATGGTTGACCTTGACGATGTTGCCCAAGCCGCAGCTGTTGTCTTAACCGAGCCGGGTCATCTGGGCGCCACATATGAGCTGGCGGGCCCAGAAGTGCTAACACAGACGCAGGTTGCCGAGATCCTAAGCAAACATCTGAAACGCCCCGTGCGCGCTGAGCAGATAACGATCGAGGCATGGACTCTCCAAGCTCGAGCCTCAGGCATGGGGGAGTATCAGATCGAGACGCTCCTCAAGATGTTCCGCTACTACGATCGGAACGGCTTCTGGGGCAACCCGCACACGCTATCTCAACTGCTCGGCCGCACGCCC
>CAZRNA010000084.1:3684-6605 GCA_964601325.1 uncultured Candidatus Bathyarchaeia archaeon | reverse complement strand
CACACGAATTCCATCACACGTACTCGCGCTAACAAGCGCGCACTCGAAGACTACAGACTCCTCATCTTTTCGCGCACAATGATGACCTGGTGGGTCAGAGAGATTCTTCCGAACCCATGCGTAAGTGAAATATGCTGCACCGCATTTTGGAGCCTGCGGTGAAACAACATACAGCTTCCGAGCGGCAGGCTGCGCCTGCTATCACAACTATTGCTCATGGGCGTCATTTTGGGAGCGCTAGTATGGTACGTGGGATTGAACACGCTAGTGATGGTTCTAACTAGAACAAATCCATCATATTTCCTGCTCGCCTTTCTCGCCTATTTCCTGATCAACATATTCTTCACTATACGAATCATCAGGGTTCTTCGAAGACAAGGAGTCAAGGCAACATTCGGCAAAACATACTTGGCTCATTACAGTGGGATGTTGACTAGTGATTTCACGCCTGGAAGAACCGGATACGTGCTAACGCCAGTGTATCTGATGAACCAAGGCATAGACACTTCAGCAAGTCTTTCCTGTGTTCTCGGTATACAGTCAATCGAGTTTCTCGTGAAGGTTCTTGGTGGGGCCTTGGCGTTGGTCTTCCTCTTGAATCAGATGAGCATGACTCGGGAACTGTTTTGGATCGGCCTGATAGGCATCGGGCTCATGCTTCTGGGCGGTTTCGTCTTGGCTGCGATAATCTGGTCTCCAAGGGCAGCCGCAATAATCCGGAGAATCGCCGGATCAAGGTGGCTCGCGCGCTTCACGGCTGGTGTGATGGCGAAGCTAGAAGAGTTCGGCGAGAACGCCATGAAGACTCGAAGTGGGATACCTGAGATTGCGCTGATATCGACGCTGTCTTGGATTCTGAAGGGATTCGAATGGTATTTCCTAGGCTTGGCGCTTGGAATAACCAATATTGGATGGCTCGGGTTTTTTCTCCTCCATCCTCTAATTACAGCGTTCGGATTTGTGCCGCTCACACCATCTGGAATAGGTTTCCAGGAAGGCGCGATCGTGGGCATCTTCCTACTGCTGGGCGTGGATGTTCGGTTGGCGTTGGCGTTCGCAGTTCTCTCGCGGGCGCTACTAATACTCCAAGACCTAATCGGCGTACCCCAGATTGCAGCATCAACTCAGCATGGACTCTTCGCTACAACGAAGCTGGTAACCCGTAGTGGCCAACAACCATAACTAGAGTAACATGAGCGCAAACGTCATCCGACAGCCCACGCCTTCAGTTACTTCTTCGTTTCCAAGCCCAGAGTATTATTGATGGTGCCACCGAGATGAGCACGACGACCGCGATAACAAGCTGCAAATACTGAGCGATGTTAGGTATCATGCTTCCGACAAAGTATCCCGTCAGCGTCATGCTCATGACCCACAGTATGCCTCCAGTAATGTTGTATGATACGAAGGCGAAGTAATTCATTCTCGCGGCTCCGGCGACAGCTGGTGCAAATGTTCGAATCACAGGGACGAAACGTGCCAGCACAATCGCCTTTCCTCCATGCTTCGCGTAGAATGCGCTTGCACGCTCGAGGTTTGTGCGTGCGAATTGAAAGCGGTTAGCGAGAGCCTCACCAGATTGGTGACCAACAAAGTAACTCAGCTGATCCCCGGCAATGGCTGCCAAGATTGTCAACGGGATCAATAGCATTAGGTCCAGCCGACCAGCGGACCCCAAAACTCCGGCAGCAACCAGCAACGAGTCACCGGGGAGAAAGAAACCGAAGAAGAGGCCTGTTTCAACAAAGATAACCGCGGGCACCCCCCATGTGCCTCCCCAACGGAGCATCAACGCTGGGTCAAGCAAACTCTGCCAAGCGAAGTAAAATCCATTCAGGGTGCGATATATCACTAAGAGAGAGCCCGTCAACCCGAAAGGGTAGTAAAACAACAGCTCCCTGACCACCAGAAGCGCAGGCAAAACACTTACCGCAAGAAGTATGGCGCTTCCCGCACGGGTCAGCTCTCGCAATGGTCTAATCATCTTCAGCGAGACGCTGTAAGCAACCCAAGAGAACACGCATAATACGATAGACGTAAGAGGAATCATGATCCAAAAGAGCGGAAAAAGAAAGGCCAATACGAGGCGAACTTCAGGTTCTTCCTCGAAAAGAAGCGGAAGAAGGAAACCTCCAATTTCTCCCGAAAGAAAATGCGGCACGACGAAAACAAGGGAGAGCAGGAAGAGGCAGGAATAGCCTGATAGGAATCCTAGCAAGACCCCGGACATTCGCCTCATCCTAAGACACACGGCGAAGTTCAACTCTCTGAAACCATACAAAAAAGATTGCCTAGGCTTGAGTACGTCAGTCGCATTCAACCATCCACCGAGGAGTCGACCGTCCGCAATTGCCCATCTTGTCGATGACATTGATAGCGAACCGTTTGGTATTTGCTGACAACGTGCGAAGCGTATCCATCGACTATCTCAAGAACTGGGAGAAGGTTTGTTGCCTAGATTCACCATTCATTGACGACATGCTCCAACGGTATGGGCGCCAAGCTTCCGAATCGGTGTTCCGGATTGGAGATAGTAGCTCACCATGTCTACCTCGCCTCAAGTCTCAGAATCACCCTTGTCCTCATAGGAGAGTAGCGACCCACCACCTATGCGTGATCTCCCATTCAGAATCGTTCGGGAAACATAATATGCCCCGTATGCGTACGGGGGGCACAGTGTGGAAGTTGATCAAAGGCCTACATCATGTCGGAGTAGCCGTTTCGAATCTTGATGAAGCCTTGAAGACTTTCAAGACGACGCTCGGTCTTGAACCTACTTTTGTGAAGGAAGTCAAGGACCAGAAGATTCGCGTAGCAAGCTTCAAGGTCGGAGAGAGCTCGTTGGAGTTGTTTGAACCAACTGATCCAAGCAGCACCGTTGCCGCCTTCCTTGCTAAGCGAGGCGAGGGGATGCATCATAT
>CAZRNA010000084.1:0-3584 GCA_964601325.1 uncultured Candidatus Bathyarchaeia archaeon | reverse complement strand
GAAGTTCCATTCCGATTTTGAGATTCTCGAGCTTGACGTTTCTTATCATTCCAGGGAGTCTTACTCCCTCTGCGAATTCAACAATACCGACAGCGTAGGGAGTTAGCTCTTGGAACTGGGCAGGCGATACGTGTATCACAGTGTAGGTGACCAACTTTCCCTTGCTCGGCAGCTCGGTCCAGTTCATGTCGCTGCTCCCGCAGTGCGGGCACAGACTTCGCGGCGGCACGGTGGTCTTCTTGCATTTGGCACATACAACTCCCATCAGTTTCTTCTCGGCGCAGAATTTGTAGAAATTCTCTATTGTGGGTGCGAGTGTGGTTGTCATTCTAGTCGCCTCTACTATAGATCTGTACCACGGCGGTTGACGCTGATCCGCCAATGTTCTGTGTGAGGCCGATCTCTGCGCCTTTCACTTGCCGCCCTCCTGCCTGACCAGTAAGCTGCAAGTATACTTCGCAAGCTTGAGCAGTTCCAGTGGCACCAACGGGATGGCCTTTAGCCTTCAATCCTCCACTGGTGTTGACTGGGATTTGTCCTCCTATTCTCGTAATGCCTTCATCGATGAGCTTTCCTCCTGCCCCCTCTTTGCAGAAGCCCAAAGCCTCGTATGCCATGATCTCGGCAATTGTGAAGCAATCGTGGACTTCGGCCACATCTATGTGTTTGGCATCGACCTTCGCCATTTCGTAGGCCTGCTTTGCGGCAAGCCTCGTCACATTCATGGTTGTGATATCATCTCTCTCGAATAGGCCGAGGGTGTCTTGTGCTTGGCCTGATCCGACGATGTGAACGGGGGTATCAGTGAATTTCTTCGCGAGTTTCGGGTTTGCCAGAACAATGCAACTTGCGCCGTCAGATATCAGCGAGCAGTCGTAGAGTTTCAGGGGAGAAGCGACCGGTCGCGATGAGAGCACATCACTAACAGTTATCTTCTTCTGCAAATGCGCCTTGGGATTCAGCATTCCGTTCTCATGGTTCTTCACAGCAACTTTCGCGAGCTGTTCCTCCGTAGTTCCATACTTCGCCATATGTGCAGTAGCCATCATCCCGAATACCCCTGGGAACGTGATGCCATGCCATTGTTCGAAGGGAAAGTCAGAGGCCATACCCAAGTTCTCGGTCACTGTTGCGGTGCGGCGATTCGTCATCTTCTCCACACCGCCAACCAGAACGATATCGTGCATCCCTGACTGAATCGCAAAAATCGCACACCTCATCGCAATTCCTGATGAGGCGCAGGCAGCCTCAGTGCGATATGCAGGAGCGGGCAATAGGCCAACCCAGTCGCTAATCATGGGTGCAACGTGCGCTTGGTGCTCGTATGATTCGCTCATCTGACCAACAAACAAGCCATCGATATCTTTCTTTGGCGACAGCTTGGGGCATCTCTCAAAGGCCTCTGAGGCCGCTTCGACGAACAGTTCGCGAGCATACAACCCTTCTCTAGCGCCGAATTTCGAAACGCCAGCAGAGACAATAGTTGCCAGTGGCTTTGCCATGATCCTTCGATTCCATGGGCGATTGCGATTCGGGCAGGCTATCGCTTCAATCTGCCTTATAGCTTCTCGCAGACGGCAACTGGGATGAGATCTATTTCTTGAATTTCTCCTTAACCCAAGCGCGTATCGGTTCAAGTTGCGTGCGCATCCGCGCCTTTTCCTCTGCGGATCGCCTGTTAAGCGGTGGGCCTTCGGGCACGAAATAGATGTCCATTGGGTTGCCGGAGGGGTGTTCAACAAACTTGATGTTGACCTTCATATCGCATTCCACGTCTTCTGGATTCATTCCCACTAATCGGCCAGCGATGAGTGTGTTCGCTCCTTCAACTCTCACGTACGCCAATATGAAGGGCAGATCAGAGAGAAATGCCTCTCCCGCGAAACCGAGAACCGTGAAACAGTGAAGGATGCCGTGCATGGGCATCTCTATCCATTCAGTCTCGGCCAGCTTGCACTTGTTTCTCCAGCAATGCGCTCTCGGCGGACAGAAGACATCTCCGCATTTTGGACACTTTGTCCCGACGAGTTTCTTCTCCATGAGTGCTTCGAAGAATCTCGAGACTAGTCCATAGCTGTGTTCATACATTACGTCCCATGGCCTGTTCACGAGCATATAGCGGGCTCTTTGGAGTTTGTCAGACCGAGGGCCCTTGTTTCCCTCGATGATCTTGTAGCCGACAACGTTCCACTTTCCAAGTCTACCCCAGTCTGACCACTTCGAGTCCGGCTTCTTCTCCTTGATGACTTTGTCAGGTTCCATTTCGCTCACCTCTCCATAATCATGACCGAAATCGCGGTTCCTGTTCCCGCGTGGCTGTGGTTCAGCCCGACCTCCGCGCCCTTGACTTGAGTCGCATCACTCTTGTGCTTCTTACCAATCTCTTGTCTCATTTGCCAGAAGAGTTCCACGGTCTGCCCGATTGCAGTGGAGCCGACGGGGTGCCCAAAGCCCTCTAGTCCGCCGCTCACGTTGACTGGTATGTCGCCGTCGACATATGTCTGTCCTTCTCTGATGAGCGTCTTGCCCTGGCCTCTCCTGCAGAAGTCCAAGTCTTCATAGCTTTGAAGTTCGCTCGAGTCGTATGCATCGTGTATCTCTACAATGTCCACCTGTTTGAACGGATTCTTGATCCCTGCCATCTTGTACGCCGTTCGAGCCGCAACTTTGCATGCGCCGAAGTTTGTCATTTCAGGGTATGGCTCACGGGGTTTCATTGCATGCTTCGGATAGGTCCGGGCGTCCGCAGGGAACATGCCATGAAAACCAGGGTTGTCCGGGCGGTCGCCGGGTCTCATCATGTCGCTTCCAAGCCCGACTCCGGTTATCCAGATGGGCGTATCAGTGATCTTCTTTGCATACTTCTGCGATGCCAGCACGATCACACTCGCTCCCTCGCTCAGTAGGCAGCAATCAAGGACTTTCAAAGGCCAGGCAATGAGGCGAGAAGACAGGACATCATCAATCGTAATCCTCTTTCCTCCACATTCAAGGGGCCACTGTGCGTATGGATTGTCTAGGCTGTAGTTTCGGTTCTTTACGGCAATCATCGCAAGGTCCTCTTCTGTCTCGCCATAGAGGTACATGTGACGTGCTTCCATCGCAGCGTAGTAACCCGTGTAATAGCCACCGACTGAAAAGTCGAAATCTGTGTCACTCGCCAATGCAATGAATTCATTTGCCTTCGCAGAGGACACTTCTCCCTGCTTCTCGAAGCCACTCACAAGGCATATGTCTGAGAGGCCGGAGGCGACAAGTGCCCACGCGGTCCTGATCGCAGTACCGGGCCCAGCCCCTCCGTTCTCGACCCTGAAAACGGGCTTGGGAGCAAGGCCAAGGTAATCGTTCGGTATCCAAGAGAACGCAAGCTGTTGCTCAAAATGGTCGCTGAAGTAGGAACACACATGGTTGTCTATGTCCTTGATCGAGAGGTTTGGGGTGTCCTCAAGTGCCTCCTTCATCGCTTCGGCAACCATCTCTTCCTGGTTCTCATGTCTTGGTCTTTCATATCTGGAGATTCCACCGGCAACTACCGCCACTCTTTTCACGGGTTTCGCCTCGAAGCCAAATGGGTGAACCCGTGC
>CAZRNA010000083.1:0-6817 GCA_964601325.1 uncultured Candidatus Bathyarchaeia archaeon | reverse complement strand
GGGTTCTTCTTGCGTAGTTTCGACATGAACTTCAGGGTGAACGAGGCACCATACAAGGCGCCTATGGCATTCTGATATTCCTGAGAGGTCCCCGGTGTTTCATCGGACTTGATCTCGCCGTCGATCATCGCGAAATTGAAGCTGGGTACGTCAACGATTTCCACTTCGCTAGCAGACGGAGCGTATAGGTACTTCAACTCAT
This sequence comes from uncultured Candidatus Bathyarchaeia archaeon, assembly GCA_964601325.1. Classification (GTDB taxonomy): domain Archaea; phylum Thermoproteota; class Bathyarchaeia; order 40CM-2-53-6; family 40CM-2-53-6; genus CAVPLU01. The sequence continues at coordinate 6,615 of CAZRNA010000083.1, read as the reverse complement.
TTCTAAGATCCAACTTCTTCATCTGGGTCACGAGACCATTAGGAATCGGTGATAGCCGGCTTCGTTCGTATTAGAGTCGGCGCATTAAACGATTTCGCGTTCAAGTCTTGTGTCAACAGTTCGACCAAGATGCCTGTGTTCAATATGGGAATCGTCCTTGAGGAGTCGTGCTCAAGAAGGGTTGGTTGCTGCGTTCACAATCGCGTGATTGACGACAGCCATGCCTCAGCTCCAACTGGATGGACATTAGTCTCAAAACGGGCTGCGCGTACGTAATTGATTCTCCATCCCGTTCCAAATGCGGCCTTGATCTCTTCCCGCGACACGTGCCGAGGTCCGAATGAATCGCGTTCTCGGTCGCTGAAACATAGCATGTAGTAGTTCCCGCCCGAGCGAAGTACAGAGGCAACACTGTGAACGTACACGGGCCGTTCTTTGTCCGTAAGAGCATGGAATAGTCCTGTATCTACGACGGTGTCGAAGGTTCTCCCGAGATCGCTGAGCTCAAGCGCGTCCCGAACAAGGAACGTAACTTTCAAGTGGCGCTGCCGAGCTTTCTTCTTCGCTTTGACAATCGCATGCGGCGACGAGTCAATGCCCCATGTCTCATGTCCAAGGCTAGCTAGATAGAGGGCGTTTTCCCCGGTACCGCATCCGAGATCGAGTACAGATCCAGTCACTTGTTTCGCTCGCGCTAAGCGGATTATTTCCGCTTGCGGTCGGCCAATGTCCCAAGGAGGGACATTGTCATTCTCGTACGCGAGGTTGAAGAAACTCAATGGCCGAGGGGCTCAGCTGTGACTGGATTTCCTGAAGGTTAGGAATAAGGCGATGACTCCCAGCAGGACACCCAGACCGGCAACGAGCGCTAGTATACCGATAGGTTGAACAACGAAGCCAATCTTCACGTGTACTATTCCCGGAATGTCCTTTTCTGCTGTGCCTTTTGCTATCTCATCCAGCATCGTGGTTCCACCAATGTATCCTGCATATCCGAGGAACCCAGTGCCTACAACTGTGCCTATTTCAAGCAGCACCAAATGCAACCACGCGAGAATATTGTTGATTGTTCCTCCTGTTGCTTTGGGAATCACACAGTAGAGGGACGCGAACGTCGCGAACCCCAGAACCCCTACGATGAGGAATAACAGAAAACCCAAGAATCCCCAAGTTCCTACCGAACCCCCTGCAATCGTGCGTGCGATTCGAGCATCAAGCGCAATAGGAAACAGAAGCCAAACAATCGCAATCAGAGCGTTCACTAGGGCTACTGCGCCAAACCTTTTTGACCATGTTTCAGGCGAGGAAGACATCATATTCACCAGTTATTAGACGTGTGATGGTTCGGTCCCAGTTATCAACAATGAGTAGTGTTATTGACAAGCCTGACGTGTGCTTGCTTGGCTAGTGAAACATCAGAGCCGTTTATCGCTTACAGACACAACTTGCTACACGTGGCGACAACCCAGAACGACTCCATTCCTAGAACGCTCCTCTGAATTTAGGTTGGGCTAGGCTCTAGGTTCACTTGCTTGGAGGCTTGATGCGGAGCCAGTATTCATCTACTGCCATGATCTGTTCTGGAACCTCGGGTCCTCTGCCACGTTTTTTCCGAACGAGTTCCAGTGCGTCTCTCGCAGTCAGTCCTTTGTGTACTAGGAAGCACGCCAATATCACGCCGGATCGGCCGATACCTGCATTGCATGAGACACCGACCGGGATGCCTTTCTCGATGTGGAGGTCCATGTACGCGATGATCTTGTCGATCTGCTCTTGAGTTGGTGCTTGGAAGTCTGGAATCGGCTCGTTGTAGTCCTCTAAGCCAACTTCATTGATCTCTTTCGAGGTCACCCACGCCTCGTAAGGCTCAACAAGCCTGACCAATGCGCCTACACCCTGCCGCTTCAGAGCAGTGAGATCTGATCTTGAGCGGGGGCCTCTTGACCCCGCTAGTTTTCCGTCGATTACCCAGCTGAAGTTCAGTTCATCACACCGGTCCTTTCTATGTAAGGGGGTCTTCATGGAGTCGGCTTGATCATTCTATGCGCGAAGTACTCTCCTGCTCGGTAGGAACTCCGGACTAATGGACCGGAGGCGACGTAGAGAAATCCCATTTCCTCAGCCGCTTTCTGATAGTGACTGAATGTTTCTGGTGTAACGTATTCCACCACGGGAAGGTTCCGTGGTGAAGGTCTGAGGTACTGACCCAATGTTAGGAAATCCGTTCCTACAGCTCGAAGGTCGCGCAACGCCTGCAGAAGTTCTTCTTCCTGCTCGCCTAATCCGAGCATAAGCGACGACTTCGTGAAAACTCTCCGATTCAGCTGTTTCACATCTTCAAGGACTTTGAGTGACTGATGATAGCTCGCTCTGCGATCCCTCACCTTCGCCGTCAGTGACTCAGTAGTCTCAAGGTTGTGACCAATCACATCAGGGCCTGCTTGAACAACGGTTTGGAGCGCCGCGAAGGCTCCTCCGAAATCCGGAATCAGCGTCTCGATGCACACATCCGGAGTAAGAGCTTTGATCGTAGAGATGGTTTGCGCGAAATGCGACGCGCCTCCATCCGGCAGATCATCACGATCGACAGAAGTCAAAACAACATACTTCAACTCGAGATCCTTAACCGCTCGCGCAACGTTCGCAGGCTCCTTGCTATCTGGGACACCGTTCGGCTTGCCGCTCTTCACGTTACAGAATCGGCAAGCGCGTGTGCAGAGCTCACCCATTATCATGAAAGTCGCTGTGCCGCCACGCCAGCATTCACCAACGTTCGGGCAGTGAGCCTCTTCGCACACTGTGTGCAGTGAATACTGTTTCATCAGTTCCTTGAGTCGCGCATGAGTCGGTCCCAGAGGGGCCTTAGCCCTCACCCAGGCAGGCTTAGACGATGAGCTCATCACGGAACGCGCGTCACCACATCTTCCCGCGAACTATAAAGATTCTCAGACCCACGGAATATTCTGTGCCCATAATGTTTCAAGTTCTGTCGCGATGATCATAAGTGAGAGAAGATAGAACAGGATGGCTGGTTTGGGCGATGATAGAGATTCTTGGCGTCTCAGGTAGTCCTCGTAAAGGGGGTAACACGGATCAGTGTCTACAGGAAGCGCTACGAGCGTGTTCGGGAAACTGCAGAACCGAATTGTTGAACCTGGCAAACCTGAAGATAGGTGAATGCAACGGCTGTAATCGCTGTAAGAAAGAGGGAACTAGGAGACTTCCCTGTCCGGCACATGATGATGACATGACTCCCCTCTATGCGAAGCTGGCGTCAGCAGATGGGTTCTTGTTCGCAAGTCCCGTATACTATGGTTCTGTAGCCGGCATCATGAAGGTGTTCATGGACCGGTTTCTTCCCTTCTATGATGAATCAGGATCGAGAAGTGAACTGAGGGGTGCGTTGCGGTTCAAACCCGCAGGCGCGATCGCCGTAGGCGGAGGTAGAAACGACGGGATCGAAGCCGTTCTGTACACTCTCCACAGGTTCTTCCTGTTCAACGATATGCTGGTCGTAGGTACGGCAGGATACTCTGATTCAGCCTCCAATCTCGGAGGAACGGTCGTTTCTGACAGCAACCCTGGCGCGCTTGCACGAGACGCACTTGGGAAGAATACTCTCACGGCATTGGGAAGCAAGGTCGCGCTGATAACGGAAAGACTTGCTAAAATACGATGAGAATACCGCACGTGCGAAACCACCTCCTGATATCTCAGACCATATTGTCCGCAAAAACGATCGCGCAGACAAACCAGCGAACTGAAGGACCCCGATCCAAATCAGGGGAGGAGTCGGGTTAACAAACACTATTAGTGAAGAAACGTATGAACAGTGAGTAGACTCTAAGATGTGCGGCATCTTCGGTTGTGTCTTGCGAGAAGGAAACGCTGCGCCGATAATACATGCTGCTCTGAAGAGGCTCGAATATCGGGGCTATGACTCCGTGGGCGAGGCTACGATATCCGGCGGCAGGCTCTACGTGAAGAAAGATCGAGGGAAAATTGACGCAGTTCACAAGATCCACAACTTGGATGATTTGCCGGGAAGCATTGGCATTGGCCACACAAGGTGGGCGACGCATGGTGCCCCACTGCAAGTCAACGCACATCCGCACCTGGATTGCAGAGGGCAGATTGCCGTTATCCACAATGGCATCATAGAGAACTTCACGGAGCTGAGGCTGGAACTAGAAGCACGTGGCCACGTTCTCAAGTCCAAGACCGACACGGAAATGATAGCTCATCTGATCGAAGATGGCCTGAATGTAAGGAATCTGAAATTTGCTGATGCAGTCCTGGAAGCTGTCAAGAAGCTTGAGGGTTCCTACTCTATCGCCGCGATATCTCCAAAGGAACCCGACAAGATCGTGTGCGCTAGGAACGAAAGTCCACTCGTTATCGGAGTAGCCGCCGAAGGGCTCTACTGTGCATCTGACATACCGGCACTTCTGCCACTAACTAAGAAGACAGTCATAGTGGAAAACGGAGAGCTCGTCACGCTTACGCGAGAGGATTTCGAAATCAAGAAGATCGTTGATTCAAGCATTGTTGAGCGAAAGCCGAAGCTCATCGACTGGTCTCCTGAAATGGCCGTTAAGGGCGGCTACCCGCATTTCATGTTGAAGGAAATTCACGAGCAGCCCCAGACACTCCAAAACACGCTCAGACTACAGGAACATTACCTTGATCTGATGGCGACCTTCCTGGAACGTGCAAGCGAGGTCTTCCTTGTAGCTTGTGGCACCTCATACCACGCATGCTTGGCCGCTTCATACATGTTCTCCAAGCTCGCCTTCTTGGGAACTTACCCTGTGATCGCATCCGAATGTATTGAACAGCATGGCAAATCAATTGGTATCGACAGCACGATTCTCGCAGTAAGTCAATCCGGAGAAACCAGCGACACCTTGACCGCTGTAATGACAGCAAGGGAGAGGGCAGCAACAATCTTGGGCTTGACGAATGTTGTCGATTCGACCCTGACACGAGTCTCGCGGGTCTATATCGACCAGCAATCCGGTCCAGAAATTGGAGTAGCGGCCACAAAGACGTTCACATCTCAGGTCTCGGTACTGGCTCAACTAGCGTTGAGGGTGGCCAAGAAGAGAGGCAAAGTCTCACAAGATGAAATGGACTATTTGGGCGAGAGACTGAAGAACCTACCCGTTGACGCAGAAACGATCATTCGGACACAAGAGGAAAAGGTGAGGCACATTGCAAAGAAGTACAAAGATGCGAAAGCATTCCTCTTCTTGGGTCGTGGAATAAGCACGGCCACCGCATACGAAGGCAGGCTCAAGCTAATGGAAATAGCCTATGTGCCCGCGATAGCCCTGCCAGCAGGGGAAAGCAAACATGGTCCCATAGGCTTGGTGGAACCCGGGTTCCCTGTTGTTATTGTTTGTCCGAAGGACGAAACTCACAGGACCGTGATTGGAAACATAATGGAGATGAAGGCAAGAGGAGCCTCTGTCATTGCAGTCGTGGAGGAAGGAGATCAGGAGATCGAGAAGCTAGCTGACGACTACGTGGAAGTTCCCAAGGGCATCGGAGAAGTTCTATCGCCAATCCTATTCGTCATTCCTCTGCAGCTCTTGGCATACTGCATGGCTGTGGAGAAGGGGTATGACCCGGATATGCCTAGGAACCTTGCGAAGTCTGTCACCGTCAAATAGAGAGAACCGAGCACCGGAAGAATACGTCCATACTAGGTAACGAGCTAGTCACGGGATTGCGACAGTTCCGGGACTGACGTTTCTCTCTTGTGATCATTCGGGGCTTCATCTCCTAAGAACCGAAAACGTCTAGTCGCTCTCTTCCTTTGTTTCGCTGTGACGAACGTCTACGCTTGGGATGATGCATTTGGTGAAGTTCAGCAAGGCTGAGGAACGTTTCTTGAAGAGGAATGAACTGGGAAGATTGGCGACGGTTTGCCCTGATGGGACGCCTCATGTTGTTCCAGTCTGCTACATCTACCAGACTGGCAGTTTCTTGGTTGCCATCGATTATGAAACCAGGAAATACCGTAATCTCTTGACGAACAACAGAGTGGCCTTCGTTGTGGACGTGTACAAGCCCGGTCGTGGAATACGCGGTGTACTCGTTCGCGGGAAATCGAAGATACTAGAAACGGGTTCTGAATTTCGAGAGACCTATGCGCTCTTTCATAAGAGATTCAGTTGGGTAAGGGCGGATCCATGGAAGGAAGGAGAAGCGCCATTCGTCAAGGTTGAACCCATTTACAAGTCGAGCTGGTGACTAGCGAAATTGAAAGACACCTCATAGCATATGCGGGACGCATTGTCATGCTTAGGTGCTGATATTGAGCGCCGATAAGTCTGACAATAAGTTGGTTCATCGATTGATTGAACTTGAGTTCTGAATTGCCAGAAGACTAGTGAGGTGCCCAGAGCACCATTCTGCCTTTCTTGGTCATTTCCTTGGCTAGATCTTCGATTGGGCCGTGTCTAATGCATTTTGCCATGCAATGCTTCACACACGCTGGTTCAAGACCTTGGCTCGTGCGCCCTACGCACAGGCTGCATAGCTCGGTGGGGAACGGGATGAAGGAGAGATACGGTCTGCCATTCGGCAGCATCTGGACCATCTCGGTTA
>CAZRNA010000082.1:0-7348 GCA_964601325.1 uncultured Candidatus Bathyarchaeia archaeon | reverse complement strand
CGCCACTTCTGATACTCGCTCGCAATTGCACCGGTCACGACGCAGTCGATTCCATGCGTGCGCTTTAGTCTGAGCAACGCTTCCTTCATTGCCCCGAGCTCCTCCTCCTTCACCCCAGAGGCCTTCGCAGTCACCTGCGGAATCCCAACGGCCTCGGCCTGAAGACGGGTCCACTCGACATCAGGATAATGGAACATCCACGAATCGCTACGTTGCGGGAAGATCGTCAGAAGGCACACTATTTCGTAGCCTTGATGAATTGCACACCACAGCGCAAACGTGCTGTCTTTTCCTCCACTGAACAACACACAAGCTCGCAAAACTGCCGCCTACTGCATTCACTCAGACCTTGCTCATCTGGAATGCCTTCGTCAGAAGGCTTCGCCGACCAGGGTCACGTTCTGCTCCAAGAGTGCTGACACTTGGTGCATTTGAGCCGTTCTACTGATCTCTCTTGCCTAATCCCTGCATGTTCTCCCGCAACGACAGAGACGTTGCGAAAAGCTTCGGGATTTCCGCACTGGGGGCATGTTTCGTTGACCTTCACGTACTCAGCTTCCGACTTCTCGACCACTCCTACGGAAGAGGAATCGCTGCGCTCGATACGTCGCACTTGGACGGCATGATCGCTAGCTTCATTCCCGCACTTCGGACAGGAGAATCCGCCTGGGGCTTTGTGCATGTATGACCCGCATTTTTCACAGAACCTCAAGCATCGACACCGGCCTGTCTTGCTTTGATCTCCCAGATTCTCTTAGAATGGCCCGAAGAAAACTCCGAGGGCTCCTATTCTCGTTGAAGTCTTAGTCACTTAAGCATACCCTTTCTAGAGAACTGTTCATCATAGAGGCTCCGAACCCTCTGCAGGGAATCCACCTCATCCGGGCTCTTGTCCTCTCTGATTCTTGATATTCTCGCAAATCTCAGCGCAAACCCTGACTTGTAGTGAGGGCTTCGCTGTATCTCATCATAGGCAACCTCCACGACCATCTTGGGCTTCACTGTGACCATGTGCTCGTTTTCGCCCGACCTCAGCTCCTGGAGTCTCTGAGTCATTTGCGCGAACTCTTCGTCGGTCAGTCCTTTGAACGTCTTTCCCACTACTAGAAACTCGCCCGTGTTCTCGTCTCGAGCTGCAAGGTGATAGTTAGATAACCAGCCGGTTCTGCGCCCGTATCCCCAGTCAGCCGCAACGATAACGAGGTCGAGCGTCTCCGCTCGCTTCAGCTTGAACCATTTCTTGCCTCTCTTGCCAACTTCATATTTGCTGTCCAAGGACTTTGCCATCAGTCCCTCGTGCCCTTCGGTAAGCGCCTTGTCGAAGAGCCGTTGAATTTCCTTCTCATCTTTGCATGTGACATAAGGGGCTAGCAAGTCTTGAGGAACGTCTTGCTCCAGTATCTTTCGCCTTGTCGTGTAACTCATGTCGACCAATTCCTCATCACCAACCACCAGAATATCGAAGAGATGCAGCTGCAGTGGGACCCTGGCGGTTGCTCTCGAGACGTCATGAACTCGTCGAAACCGGCGCATCAGGTCTTGGAACGGAAGGGGTTTCCCAACGTCATCAACTGCAATCAACTCGCCTTCAAGGAGAGCTGTCTTGAATGCCACACGATCTTTGGCGATTGTCACGATCTCGGGAATGCTGAGCGTGACATCGCTCAGCCTTCTGCTGAAAATTCGGACTTCGGCGCCATGCTTGTGAATTTGTATGCGCGCACCATCGTACTTGTACTCAAACGCAGTGCCACCCTTGTGGGATTCCAGTATTTGTCGAATACTGGTTGCCATCTCTGCGAGCATGGGTCTAACGGGGTTGAACATTACTATCTTGGCTGAGTCGACCGCACTTGGATTTGTGAGGGCCAATTCTGCGATGTGTCCGATGTCGCCCATCGTCATGTATGCCCGGCGGACTTTGTTTAAGTCGAGTTTCGAGGCAGCTGCGATCGCTGCGAGGAGCACGCCATCAACTGCCCCGATTTCCATCTCGCCTGAGAGCAGGCGAAATCCGTACTTTCTCTCAAGTCCACCGAATCTGGAGAATAGTCCCTGTAGGACGTTCTCCGCTCTTTGTTGGCGATCTATACCGCTCAAAGAAGCTAGAGATTCGAGCGCTCTGTTCAAGTCAAGCAGACTCAGCCCGGTCTCAGTTGGGAGAAGAGGAACTTGCAGACTATCGGCTTTCGCCAGTTTCCAAAGTGTTGCCCCGCCCACTCCAAGTTTCTTCATCTCTTGCTCGCCGAAGACGCGACCGGTCAGGAACCGAACCGCAATGGGAACCTCATCGTGCTGAAGAGCGGAGATGAAACTCGAGATCTGTCGCACCTTCTCGTTTCGACTCTTAGTGGACTCCAATCTTTCGCAAAGCTCTGCGAAAGCTAGGAAAGATGTCGAAACCATGTAGGTCATCACTCCGGTGAAATCCTACTCATCGGCCAATCCAACGTCCCAGGTCAGATTCTGAGGCACGCTGAGAGATTCGTTTCAATCGTTCGAGTGCAACCTCTACTCGCTCCTGCGAGAAACCTCTTTCATTGCACAAGAACGTCAGCAGTCCTTTGTCATCTGCGGGTCGTTGCACAGTCGAGTATTGAGATATAACCTCGGGTCGTAGGAATATGTTCCGAAGCGTTTCCAAGTCGCGTGGAGTCTTGGCCTTCAAGTCGTCTGGAAGTGCCTCAAGTGACCCGTGACGCTTGATTAACTTGAGGGCAGTCTTCGGGCCTATCCCTCTGACGCCTTCGTTGAAGTCTGTTCCAATCAATATCGCCATATCCACCAGCTGGTCGCGAGTGATCCCGTGGTAACTGAGAAAGCTAGACAGCTCTATCAGTTCTGGTTTCAATGGACGAGAAATGCCCTTGCTAGGTAGAAACTCACGGCCTGAGATTGTGAGATACCGCACGACACGCGGACTCCCAAACAGGATTGAGTCGTAGTCTCTGCTGCTCGCGGCCCAGACATCACCGCGTGAAGCCATGAACGCCGCTTGGGCTTCGCCCTCTCCTGGTGCCTGCACACATGGTACGCCAACCAGTGATAGCAACCGCTTCGCATCGTCTATCATAGGCTGATCAAGCTTGCTCATCACTACCGCCTTGGACCAAGCAGTCTGAAAATCATGTCTTCGCAGAGCCTCGCCCCATTCTGTTCTTGCCTTCTCTCGGACAGCCCTTCTTTCAGCAAGCACTCCTGCCTTCAATGGATGGGGTGGACCGTCAAAGACGAATACGAACCTCAGATCGTAGTCAAGCATCAATCTCGTCGATCGGAAGAGCAATCCTGTCAAATGCGAGGTCGTCCGGCCCTCAGGATCCTTGAGCGAAACTCCGTCCGGTGTCCTGATGAGGGATAGGAACTGGTAGAGCATGTTGTTCCCGTCAACGGCCAACGCTCGTCCTCGCAATTCCTCGAGTTTGATCTCCCTTCGAACAATGATGGGCCGAAGATTGCAACCCAACTCGGGGACCCTCGGTTTGCTTGAGAAACTCGCAAAACCGCTTCTGTAAACCTTTCTGGGTTCAAGTGTAGCCTAGATAGCTGTTGACTGCATTGACATCGAATCTATCCGTGTCGAGCAGGGCACGTATGAAATTGAAGAACCTCCTCCTGTTGTCTCTGCCCAGATTAGGATACCAGAGCGGACTTGCTACCACCAAGCATCTCCATACATAGAACGGCTGGATCACCTTAAGCAACTCGTCGTCCCCCGTCGCCTCCAAGTAGGTTCTCATGAACAGCTCGTAGAGTCGATCGAAAGGACTCACCAGCTTGCCATACCTCTGAATGGAAAACAAGAGATAGTTAATCGACATCGAAGCCACATCGTCCGCTGCTTCGCCCCACTCCGCACGGCTCCGATCTAGAGCCGTGAAGTCTATCCCTTTTCGGAACATGATGTTGAACGGATGAAAGTCACCGTGCACTCGGCAAAGAGCACGAGAACTGTTCTTCAGCTTCCACCTCCATTCAACGCATTTCTTCTCAATTTCCTTGAGCTCATCCTTCTCCAAGAAATCTGCTTCCTTTGGGTAGCTGTCGATCAGACCCATTATGCATTCCCCATGACCAACTAGGTCCCGTGCTGCCCGCACGTACAGGTCGGGCGCCTTCTTCTTGACCTTATGAATACGAGCGACGTACTCTGAGAGAGCTGCGCACCTTCTCAGATCCAAGTCTGTCATACTGCCCGAGTCTCTTATTCGCTCGAGGTCCCTGTAGTAGCCCTGACCCTCGACCTTCTCTGTTAGAATGAAGAACTCGGAGAAGTCACCGACAGACCGGAGTTCACTCTCCTTCGTGAGTATCCCGACATCGATCGAACGAACGTGCTTAGGCAGCCGATTGTAGGTGCTATGGGCGAAAAGGAGCGATTGTGCCCTGTCCCATGGAAAGTCGTGGCCAAATCCTCCCGAGCGCATCGTTTCCAGAACGCCGCTCTTCGTCTTTGCACCGGACTTGTATTCAATGAGGTATGGCGCACCGTATCCGAAGCCCTTCAATTTCCCGACAAGCCTCGTCTTCTTTGGCTTCTGGAGACCGCCGACACGCAAGATCTCTACGTTTCGCTTCTCCAGCGAACTCAAGTAGTCCCTCAATGCGCTGAGTCTCAGGTCTGCCATGTTGCATGCGTCCGGTACACGTAGGACACGAGTTTGCACAAAACACTAGCGCTTTGCGGTGCTTCGTTGATTACGGTAGCAGAATCTGGATAGGACGAACTGGGAGATTTGTTCGGCCGATTGGTTGGGCTTGAGCAGAGATGTGTCCACAGTAAGCTCAGCAGATAGCGGTATCTCGTATGGAACACCGACGCCTGGGACGGTCTTGCTGGCACCCGTTCTCGCTTTGGCGTAGATGCGTGACGGCGCCCCGAATCTTCTCTTCCGTCCTTTCTCCCTCTGCATGCAAACCTCAAGCGGACATTTGAGGTAGATCTCAGCGAATCGCGTGATTCTTCGTCTTGCTTCATTGCGGTACCTCCTTCTGTTCGCTGTGGCGTCGATGATCACGTTGACATCGTTCCGAGCGAGCATTGTGGAGACGAAGACGAGGGCGCTGTAGACAACGTGTCTTTCCTCCTCAGTGTATTTTGGTCTGGGTGTGAGGACTTCTCTCACCATTTCGACTGAGAGCACCTGAGCGGGAACATGCCGACGATGAAGTCTTCGTGCCACGAGGCGAGCGAGCGTGGACTTGCCGCTACCCGGCATGCCAGTAACCCAAATCACCCATCCACTCATTTCGCGACCTCCACGGACAACCTGCGAACACCGCGTCTTCAGATCTGCTTGCAGCGGATTCGAAGCTGGAAAAGTATAAAAGCCATCTGAAGGTTCTGCAGCCCACTTTCAAAGTGAAGATAGGAGAATGAGATGCCCCGCTACAAGACAACAACAGAGATCATGAAGATCATCGAGAACAAGGACCAGATCCGAAAGGCGTAGGCATCAGCCTCGCCCGGAATATATCGGGATCATCGCGCACGTCGATCACGGCAAGACCACCATGAGCGACTCGCTTCTGGCTGCCGCTGGTCTCTTGTCTCCCTCCGTCGCTGGCACAGCTCTGGCCCTAGACTACATGGAGGAGGAACAGAAACGCCAGATGACTATCAAGGCTGCTAACGTCAGCCTAATGCATGAACGCGAGGGAGTCCCATTCGTCATCAACCTCATAGATACCCCAGGGCACGTTGACTTCTCAGGCAGAGTGACCCGTTCTATTCGTGCCATTGATGGTGCCGTCGTTGTTGTCGACTCAGTCGAGGAGATCATGGTACAGACTGAGACTGTCACGAGGCAAGCGCTTGAGGACAGAGTTCGCCCAGTGCTCTACATTAACAAGATCGATCGGCTGATCAAGGAACTCAGACTGTCGCCCGATCAAATCCAAGAAAGGATCACGCGGATCATCGGTGAATTCAATCGACTTGTGAACCTGTACGCGGAGCCCGAATATCGTGAGAAATGGTCGGTCAGTTTCGCAGGAAACACCGTCGCTATGGGATCCGCTAAAGATCGATGGGGATTCAACGCAGAAGTGGCGAAGAACAAAGGCATCAAGTTCTCAGACGTCGTGGACGCTTACCTGAACAACAAAGTGGACGAGCTGCGTGAAAGGGCGCCGCTGCATGAAGCCATACTGAACATGGCCGTTGAGGCGATGCCTCCACCTCATGTCGCGCAGAAGTACCGAATCCCGAAGATTTGGAAAGGCGATTTGAATAGCGATATCGGGAAGGCGATGATGAACTGTGATGATAATGGGCCTGCCGTCTTGGCAGTTGTGAACATCGTGGTTGACCCGCAGGCTGGCGTTGTTGCAGTAGGGCGCCTATTTTCGGGCACCATCAAAGAAGGGACGCCAATTCACCTTGTTGGCGCCCGAGTGGATCAGAGGATCCAGCAAGTTTGCATATTCATGGGACCCTACAGAGAGATTGTGAACACGATCAGCGCGGGCAACATACCCGCCCTTCTGGGACTTGACGGGGCCAGAGCAGGAGAGACGCTTTCACAGGACAAGGACGTTGTGCCTTTCGAGGCGGTCAAGTACGTCACCGAACCGGTCGTCACAATGGCCGTCGAGCCAAAGTATAGTCGAGACCTGCCGCGACTAATTGAGACCTTAAGAAAGTTGACGATTGAAGACCCGAACCTTGTCACCAAGATCAATGAGGAGACGGGCGAGTATCTGATCTCCGGTATGGGCACACTCCACTTGGAGATCGCGAACACACTGATAACGAAAACAGGACTTGAGATTGTCACGTCGAACCCGATTGTGATCTACCGAGAAACCGTGCGTGGCTCGGCAGGTCCATTCGAAGGCAGATCACCGAACAGGCACAACAAGATCTTCATCCAAGTCGAACCGCTCGACGAAGAAATAATCAGCATGATCAAGAAAGGCGACATTAGCGACTACCAGGACAAACACGCCTTGGCGAAGGTACTCCGGGACAAAGGATGGCCACCCGATGAAGCACGCGGCGTATGGGCTGTCGAGGACACGGGTAACATGCTGATCGAAACCACGAAGGGAGCGCAGTATCTCCAAGAGATCAAGGACCACATTCTCCATGGCTATCGTCAGGCCCTCAGAGAGGGGCCGCTCGCATACGAGACCATCCGAGGAATCAAGGTCAAGGTAACTGACATCTCTGTCCACGAAGACCCAGTCCACCGCGGACCAGCCCAGATCATGCCTATGACCCAAAGGGCCATCTTCGCATGCTTCATGTCAGCAAACCCAACACTCCTCGAACCCGTCCAGAAGATCACAGTAAAGGCACCACCGGACCTGCTAGGAGCCGCTACCAGCGTCATCTCTCAGAAGC
>CAZRNA010000081.1:0-7371 GCA_964601325.1 uncultured Candidatus Bathyarchaeia archaeon | reverse complement strand
GGCTTGGGGCTACTGGTTCTTCCAGGGCTGCGGCTTCGCTATTGATTTTGGCAGCAGCGTCGGATAGGAGTCTCATTTCCGAGTAGGCTTGCTTGACAAGATCTCCAACGTTCTCTGATGTTGGATACTCAATCTCGTTCGCTAGGTAGAGAGCTTCTCGGTAGGCGTTGCCGATTATCATTGGGGCTGTCTCGGGGAGGACGTATTCCGTCTCGACCGAAAGTGCAATGGCATCTCTGCATGCCTCCTCAAGGTTGCTCTTGTACGATTCAAGGTCGAAGACAAGATCATCCAGCTTGAGAACTGTACCTGCGTCGAAGGCACGAACTATCGACAGCCCAGCTTCCATCGGCTTCATGCCAAGCTTCGACAGCAGTGATGCGAGCTTCGGAGATATCGTGTCGCCTTTCCAAGCAACAACAGTATCCTTCGCGACCCAGATACTGCCGCCTTCGATCCTTGTTACTACCTTCACTTCTCCAAACTCGCTGATAACCGGACCAGGCTGTAACCCTGTATTGCCGGCTGGGATCATAATCTCGCTTGTTGCCGTATCGCCGGCTTTGGCGGGAACACGAACCTTGTTCCTGTTCAGAAAAAGAATCAGCGCATAAGGGTTCATGCCCGTAAAGAGTAGGAGGCTCGAGCCAGCTACGCCTTCGGCGAAGTCGTTGATGTGAGGTTTCTTTTCGTCGATAACAATGGCAGCTTTCTTGAGTATCGTGTTCTTTGCGACCAGCACTTCGGCTTGACCACGAAGTTTCTTCCGTATCTCCTGTATCTGTGATGATCTGACCTTCTGAAGATCAGCGATCGCTACGACCGGGTACTTCTCAATCAGCTCTGCGAGCTTCTGGAAGATTTCCTTCTTCCAAGAGGCCACGTGCGTGACTTGTCTTGTGAGCATCAGCTAACCCTTCGTAGCTTGGACCTTCACAGGTTCGCCCATAGTGGTCTTGACGAGCACTTGCTTTATGTTCTTCGCGCCTCTCTCGAGCTTCGCTTCGATACGGTTGTAGACCGCCTGAGCGTTCTCAGCAATCTTGTCGTCAGGCATCTTCTCTGTCCCAATTCTGCACTGAACGACAGGTTGGTCTCGGACCCGGATACGAATGAGTTTCCTGTGACTTTGAACGACCTGGTCGATCGGCGCGGTGGGCGGAACGGGAGTGGGCATCTTCCCCTTCGGGCCAAGGATCGGGCCGATCGTCTTTCCGACTAGAGGCATCATAGGCGCCTCGGCGATGAAATAGTCGTACTCAGAGGCAAGCTTGCGAGTCGCCTTCTTGTCCTTCCCCAGCCTGTCCAAGTCCTCTCTTCCCATGACTAGGTCGGCTTGACCTGCCCTTGCTCTTGTCGCCAAGTCTCCGCCTGCGATGACGCAGATCCTCGTCTCCTTCCCAAGAGAGTTCGGAAGCTCAACCGATTCGTTCAGTCGGTTCTCAGGCTTCTTCAGGTCGATCTCTCTGAGTTTGACTATGAGTTCCACGGAGTGAGTGAAGCCGTGTTTAGCGTCAGGTTTCCTAAGCCCTGCTAAGGCTGTGAGAAGCTGATCCTTAGCGAGGGGCAATCGCGTTTTCCTTCTGGAAAGTTCCGCAGGCTGATATTCGGAGATTGATAAAAACGTTTGGAGAACTCGCACGAGCGGCTGTGGACATCAAGCAACGCTGCTGCTCTCCGCCCCAGATCCCTGAGCCGCAGAGCACTGCCGATGGGCCATGCTGCATAGTGACCGTCTTGGGCTCAGCTTTATAGTGAGGACTGGGTTCCATAGGTCCTTCGTCTGGTTCAAGTGAGGATTATTGGCTGAAGTCAAGACTTTCAGAATCACGGGCGAAGTCAAGAAACCACGCACCACGATTCCGTTTGCACTGGAGCTGAGAGCAACGAAAGAGCAAGACGCGATCGATAGAGTCTACACTGACATGGGAAGCAGACACAAAGCCAGAAGACTTGAGATCAAGCTGGAGAAGATTGAGGAACTGAAGACCAGCGGGACGGAGACCAAGGAAAGTGGCAAGTGAGAAAGTTCCAGCTGATGACGAAGATTTTCAGAAGAGCCTGGTGCAGCTCAGAGTCTATGAGGGATCGGCGCGAGCGCTTCAGGCGCGACTTGAGATCGTCAATGCCGCCTTGAACGAGTTCTCACTCGCGTCAACTACGCTCGAAGGCGTGAAGACTCAGAAGACCGACGAGGACGCTCTGATCCCCGTCGGAGGCGGCTCGTACGTACGAGTGCGACTGTCCGACATCTCAAAGATCGTGATGGGCGTAGGCGCCGGAGTCGCCGTTGAGAAACCGATCGAAGACTCCGTCAACGAGATCAAGGAACGAATAGCGGACTTGGACAAGGCTCGGACCTCCCTTCAGGAACAGCTCAGCCAAGCATTGTTCAAGATTGAGGAAGGCCGAGAGAAACTTGGCGAGCTCGTGAAGAAGCACGGCGGAGAATCCCTTACCGTCCTCTAGAACACTTCATGCGATACAGTACGCTGACTTTGCCTCGCGTCGAGGTGCTTGAGGTTGTTCGAGAAACTGAAATCAGGCCTAGGCTCAGTTGTGGAAAAGATCGCAAAGACCGAGCTTACCGGTAAAGACCTTGAGAATGCACTGCAAGAACTCAAGACAACGCTTGCTGAAAACGACGTCGCGTACCCGGTGGCGGAACGCATCTGCGATGCGATAAGGCAGAGAGCTCCTAGCATCCAAGTCGGACGTCTCGGCGACCGTCGCCAACCGGTCGCAGCGATCGTACGTGAAGTTATCCTCGATGTGCTCAAAGGGAGCGGTGAATCCAGTTTCTTCGAGAAGATCGATGCAAAGAAACAGGCACACGAGCCCGCCGTAATAGTATTCGTCGGAATAAACGGGACCGGGAAGACCACAACGATTGCGAAGATCGCGTACCTTCTCAAGAAGCGCCACTACTCCGTCGTGATCGCATGTGCAGACACATACCGGACAGGATCCATCGAGCAACTCGAAGAACACGCGAGACGCCTTGATGTGAAGACGATAAAGCATACCTACGGTGCCGACGCTGCGGCGGTGGCATTCGACTCGATCAACCATGCTCGCGCAAACGGAATAAACACAGTTCTAATTGACACGGCTGGAAGGATGCAGACCAAACGAAATCTGCTTGAAGAGATGAAGAAGATCGTCCGTGTCGCCTCTCCAGATTTCGTGATGCTCGTTGTCGACTCGTTGACTGGAAATGACGCCGTAGAACAGGGACGATCATTCAGCGAGTCGGTTAAGATAGACGGCGTAACTCTCACCAAACTCGATGCTGACGCAAGAGGTGGAAGCTCAATCTCACTTGCGGCTGTGATCGGGAAGCCCGTGATCTTCGCCGGCACGGGGCAAGCTTACGAGGACCTGATCTCCTTCGACCCAGCCACCATCGTCAACAGGATAGTTGGCTGAAAACCTAGAACCTCGAGACGTACCACTCAATGACCGTCCTCATAGTCGCGTCAGAAAAGGACCGAGCCGGCCTCAACATAGCATCCTGCCTCGTCCGCGATTACGGCTTTGACGAGTCACCAGAATATTCCGATCCTCGCATCCTCCAGAAAGACAACATCCTGCTCGCTCGAACGAAGGAGGAGACGATTCACCTCGAATCGGTGAACCCGTTTCCGGGCACAACGTCCGTGATCTTCGCGTCAAGACACACGAGCGAGAAAGGCGATCCATGCCTGACGGTCCACTGCCCTGGAAACGTTCTCAGCGAAGCCCCGTATGGAGGCCAGCCGAGAAGTCTCGCGTTGGTTGAACCAAACAGAATGAGGGCCGCGCTGCTATCACTCTCTGAAAGTCGCGAAGAACTTGGGCTTTCGTATTTGGTCTCGCTTGAAGCCACACATCACGGACCCACTGAGCTTCCAGCGCCATGCATGTTTGTGGAGATCGGTAGCTCTGCGAAGCAATGGGAAGACGCAGTGGCAGGGAAAGCGGTGGCCCGAGCTATCTGGACAGCTGCCACCTCCTCAGCCAACGGAACTTCAGCAGTCGGTTTTGGAGGAGGCCACTACTCTTGGAAACATACAGATGCAGTCGTCAAAGGCGAATTCGCGTTCGGACACATTCTTTCAAAATACTTCTTCGACGGCTACGACCCGGCCATCGTTGAGCTTGCCTTTCGCAGAACGATAGGCGAGTGCTCACATGCTGTCATAGACAAGAAAGGAGTTCGTGGGTCCGAAAGAAACGCGCTGATTGAGCTTTTGAGTAGAACAGGCCGCGAAATCGTGATGATCTGATCAGCAAACCGAGTAGTAGTTGGATACCTTAAATAAGGCTCCAAAATATTAGGCGGCAACGCGTTCAGACGAAGAATAACAAGCAGACGGTGGAAGCAGATTGGCCGCTAGGAACTTCTTGTCATCCGCAAGAAGACTAATCCATGTGACGACGCGGCCCAGTTGGACTGAGATTTCGCTTATGATAAAGATCTGCTTTCTTGGAATCGCCATAGTTGGTGGATTAGGCTACGTGGTACGCATACTGTTTCTCTTCGTCGGATTACTTCCCCAAGGACCTTGAGGTAACTTCTCTTGTCAGGTGAAACCCAACAGAGACCGAGCGTCATCTTCGCAGTCAGGACAACCAGTGGACAGGAGAGAACCGCGACCGAGCTGATAGCCTCGAAAGTCGGAATCAAGAAAGCTCAGGTGTTTTGTATAATAGCGCCTGAAGTGATCAAAGGATACATATTCGTGGAAGCCGCGGGAGCACACATAGTCGATGACGTGATTTCAGGCGTCCGTCATGCAAGGGCTCGAACAAAAGGCGTCGTCTCTTCTCAAGCCATGGAGCGGTTCATTGTCACAAAGCCCGTTATCGAAGATCTTACTGTGGGAGACTCGGTTGAAGTAGTCGGAGGACCATTCAGAGGCCTCCGAGCAAGGATCACTCACGTCGACAAGATGAAGGAGGAAGTGACGATCGAACTACTTGAGGAAGGGTTTGCTACGCTTCCGATCACAGTACACGCGGACTACGTGAAACTCGTTACCAGAGGAGGTGGAGAAGCTGGGAGAGAAGAAACAAGTTGAAGCTCTCCTGAGCGGAGGCGAGGCCACTGCGGGCCCACCACTTGGACCGGCCCTCGGACCGCTTGGAGTCAACGTGCTTCAGATCGTGAATCGAATCAATGAACTCACAAGCGGCTACTCGGGGATGAAGGTTCCTGTCAGAGTCATTGTCGACGTTGAGACGAAAGCTTTCGAGGTCGAGATCGGTACACCTACCACGTCTGCTCTGATCGTGAAGGAACTTGGCATTGAGAAAGGCTCAGGCAATCCGAAAGCCGAGAAGGCGGGCAACCTGACGGTGGAACAAGTAGTGAAGATAGCGAAGATGAAACTTCTAGGGAGCTACGCATTGTCAGACAACAGCGCTGCGAAGGAAGTGCTCGGATCATGCATCAGTATGGGTATCACGGTTGACGGAAGAGACCCCAGAGAGATTCAGAAAGAAATCTCTGAGGGAAAATGGGACAAGCTCTTCAAGCCGTAGTATTCAAACCGCGCACGCCCTTTCGGGTTAGTGGATTCCGAGCGTCCTTGTAATTGCCATCAATTCAGGTCCGCTGGTCAATGGACCGACGACGGCGCCCTTCGTGTTCGCAAGAAGACCTGCTTTGATGTAAGAGACTCCAGCATTTATCGTTCCGGGTTCCACCGGCACTTTCAGCGCGTCTTCAATGATCACGCGTTCGCGATCTGTCATAGCATGATAGGCTAGCACTCCCTTGTTGGTCGCGACGGCTAGTGATCCAACATATGGAAGCCCTCCGATGGTCGCAGTGACGATGTCAACATCCAGAGTTTCTGCGACGGTCTTTGCGAGGGATTCCGAGGCTCCGGGATGTATGACCGCGCCATTATCGTTCGCAAGTACGAGGTTTCCAAGAGCGGTCCAGCGCTCCTGAGCGACGGTGACTCTCACTTCGAGACCCTCTCGTATCGCGTTCAGCTCATGGTCTTGGATGATGTGTGGAAGAACAATTCCGTTCGAGTTGGATGCGACGAGCACACCTAGAAGCGCGCATCCTCCGATATTCGTCACGCAGGATCGAACGCCCAAGCATTGTCGGAAGCTCTCTGCTTTCCTTTTCGTCATGCCCGGCGGGAGGATCGCACTCGTCTCGTTCGAGTGGCAGTACACCCCGATGTTTGGGCTCCCATAGACATCGGCGCGTAGAATCCCCAACTAGGAGATCACCGGCGCCAAGAGAATCAAGCCACACATTTGGCTTCCCCGACCTGTTCCGAGGATGACTGATGAGGGGCAGGGCCGGCGTATGCTCAGGCGGTTGCAGGGTATACTATGACCCTGCCTTCCTTGTCCTTGACCAACCGCACCTTGATCTCTCTGGGCGGCTTCCTGATACCTCTGGCCCAAAGCTCCTCGTTTACCTCATTACTGATCTCGACATTCTCGGCCTTCATATGACGCTTCACGAATGCACGGAGCAATCTCATAGCTCGAGGAGTTCGTTTACCTCTTGGGGGACCCCAAACTTTCCGGAGGGGGATTGTGTATATTCGTTCCTCAACGACTTCTATCTCCTCTCCCTCTTCCTCGGCTTCCTCTTTCCCCGCCTCTTCCTCTTCTTTCTCCTCAACCTTCTCGGCAGCGGTCTCTTCCTCAGCTGAGGGCTGCTCCTCTGTTATCTCTTCCCCAATTTCTCCGGCGGTTTCCTTGCTCTCCTCTTGCAGGGTCTCGGAGACCTCTTCTTCCTCGGCGCTGACTTCTTCTACGTTGGGCTGTTTCTTGCTCAACTTCTGATTGCCTTCTCTATGCTTTCAGTCTGCCATCACGCCAGTTCTTCTTCTTCGGGTGACTTCTCACATGCCCTCTCGTCTTCGAAACAACCCATGTCGGAACCGCCCTTCTCATGCGGTGACGCCTCGAAAGACGCCTCTTCTTGCCGGCGGGCTTGTGCGTTGCCATCTCACATTCTCCTGATCGTGATGTCCTTTCTTTGAGACTGCATGCGAACTAGCGCATCTTTGAGTTGCGCATCGGATATCGGCAGCTTGACTCTGCCTGATTGTGCAAGCTGAATCAGCTGGAGTTCAAGCTGATCTGCAAACTCAGGCTTGACCATCTTTATGTTCGTGAGTCTCTGCCTCGCTTCCACTGTTAATATCCTCTTCAAGATTGCCTGTTTCTGGACCTCAACATGCTGCTGGACTTCAGCTCGCCTATCCTCCTCCGCCGCTGCCCTTTGAAGCTCGGCAAGCCTTCGTCTCCGCAGCTGTTCTAGCTCTTCTTCGCTGAGGTCATCTCCACTCATTGCTTCGAGCCCTCTCCGGAGGAGCTCCCCTTCAATATCTCGCCTGAGACTCTGTTAAG
>CAZRNA010000080.1:0-7375 GCA_964601325.1 uncultured Candidatus Bathyarchaeia archaeon | reverse complement strand
CAGTTCTTGTACCTTTTCGGGATCGCCAGGTTACTCGCGGAGATCGTGTAGGGCGCTGGAAAGTCGGGAATGAGTATCAGGTTGCTTCTAGCCCAGATTCCCCCGAGCAAGGTTCTGAAGAACAGCCAGAATATGTTCGCAATTAGGAAGAACAACCGCTCCACGGGAGTGATCTTCTTCGCAGACGGCCTCTTCACAATCTCCACTCGGAACTGATTCAGAATCAACGCGACGGGGACACCCATCAGTTTCCCGGCGATGAGGGAGGAGACACGCGAGTCGGAAAGCACAACATCAGGTTTGAAGCGTTTGATGTTTCTGATTTCAGCCAAGAGTTGTTCGAGGAATCTTTTCACTCCGAGCGAGAACCCGCTCGTGGTCGCGGTCATCTTGAAATCAACAGTTCCGTCTTCTTTGACCTTGAATCCGATCGAGACTGTCGGAAGAGTGGGTAGTTCGCGTCTCCGAGCATAATCCAGTCCGTCTGAGTATGTGGAGTAGACTACTTCCGCGCCCTGCGAGACTAGTGCGTCTGCGATGGGTTCACATCTCGTTATGTGACCAAGCCCAATCCCGCACGGTGCGACGTAGACTTTCAACAGCAATCGCTCTACAGTTCTTTCAGGTGAACTTCCCCGTTCGGTTTAGTCTCTTCGAAGATGATCGCCTGAAACTTCTCTACCTTTGTGCCCTTGTCCAGCCATGCGTCAGGTTGCAAACCCGCTTTGAGGCAGCAGTTGCTGAGAAACTCCTCGGCGTCCCAGTTCCATTCAGGCGCGACCTGTGGAAGCAAGAGTCCGCGGCGGGCTCCATGTCCCACTATGAGTCCGTCTTGACCGATTCTGATCTCTTTCGCCCGTTCAATAGGCTGCTTTGCAGTTACTTCCTCTGGAACGGTCAGGACACTCACTTCCACCACAACGCGTTCTCTGAACTCTGAAAGCTCAACGGGTTCAAAGCGTGGGTCGCCAGTAGCGGCCTCTATGGCCGATCGGATCGTGGCAACGGCGAGCTGGTCAGTCGGGAACGGATATCCAATACAGCCCCTGAGTTGCGGTTTCGGCTTTGTCGAATTCAGGGTAACAAAAACGCCTGACTTCTCAAGAAGACGCTTGGGCGTGTCTGCGGGAGGGTCTATCTCGCGGCCCTTTGAAATGTATTCGTCGACTGCGGTTCTCGCAAGGTTCACAAGAAATCGGCCGTCATCAATCAAGAATGGAGCGCTCATCGTTTCTCAATCTCCGCTTGTCTGCGATGTTCTCCTTTGGATTTCCTTTGCCTTCTCCAACACGGCCTGGATGTTCTCCCAGTGACTACCTTGCCAATACACTTTTGCGCAATCCGAATTGGAGCAGATCCAAAACTCGTTGAACGCATTAAAGGTTGCCGGGGGTATCCTCTCCCTCACTTCTTCCTTCGAGACGGCTTTGAGAGGAGATCCGCAGACAGGACATCTAGAGTCCGCCGCGTCCACCGAAAGATCTAGCTTGAATCTGCCAGCCAAGCCAGCGAGCCGCTCCGGTTCCGTTGGACCCTTAACAAGATATGCATCCGCTCCCCGCGCAGTCGCAAGGCGATAAAGCGCCACGTCCGAAGTCAGCAGAATCCTATTCTCCTTGACGGCGTTGGCCACGAGGTCTTGGTCTTTCACATCGTTCAGATAGAGGGCGTCGTGCCCCATCATCCGCAACCATCTGGTAAGCTTCCCTAGCATGCCGTCGAGGACGAACTTCATGATCTCACGGTCTCACGTCGCGGGCAACTATCTTACCTTGGTTCCTCTCAACGATCTCTCCTCGATCATACACAACGTGGCCTGCGACTATCGTCGTCACAGGTTGCCCGACACACTTGAAACCGTCGAATGGAGAAAAGTGAGCCTTCGAATAGAACTTGGACGAATCGACCTTCGATCGCGCCTCAGGGTCGACAAGCACCAGATCACCATCCATCCCTACCTGAAGCTGTCCCTTTCCTTGAAGCCCGAATATGCGCGCAGGCTTCTCTGCAAGCAGTTGCACGAGCCGCGCCAACGTTAGTTCACCGTGATGAACCTTCGTCAGTAACAACGGGAGCGTCGTCTCGAGTCCGGGCAAACCTGGCCTAACCGCCCACACGTCCTTCCCTGATTTCTCGTTTAGGCTGTGAGGTGCATGGTCGCTCGCCACAATGTCAATCTCCGCCCTAAGCATCGCCCTCCAGAGCGCCCTCGTGTCGCCTTCCCTTCTGAGAGGCGGCACCATGAGTGCAGACCCACCTTTCCGATTCAGGTCCGTCGTGTCTAGCAGCAAGTGATGCGGAGTCGCTTCGCAAGTAATTTCCACGCCCTTCTTGCGTGCTGCAGAGATTTCCCTCAAGCTTTGGCGGGTGCTCAGATGACAGACATGCACTTTCGAGTGAGCGCGACGAGCAAGATCTGTAATCGTTTGCACAGCATCCAGCTCGAATCTTGGTGCATGAGCTCGCAGGAAGTCTTGCACAGAATTTCTCCCAGCTTCGCGGCATTTCGTCTGGATTCTCGCAACTGCTGGGCCGGTCTCCGCATGGACAGCGACCGGAGTGTTAAGAGATGCACACTTCTCGAGTGAGTGAAGTAGTCTTTGGGGGTCGTTGTGCCATGCGTCTGGGCTGGGCTCGTTCATGTAGAGTTTGAACGCGATCGTGCCCGCATTGACCATTTTGCGAAGATCGGTGGGTGATTCAGCCAAAGAAGCGTGGAACCCGACATTCACATGTATTGCAGGCTTCGCCTTTGCGATCTTCTCTGCGAGCCTCACGTCGGAATCGGTGGGCGGTTTGGTGTTTGGCATGTCGAGGACTGTTGTGAATCCACCTGCGGCGGCTGCGAGGGTTCCGCTTGAGAAGTCCTCCTTGTAGGAGAGCTCCATGTCTCTGAGGTGAACATGGGCGTCAATGGGCCCAGGGATCGCGATCAGGCCTTTACCGTCGATGATCTTCTCAGGCGCTGGAAGATGCGTTGTCTTGGAGATCTTCTCGATTCGTCCGTCTCGGATTGAGATGCCGCCTTCGACAATTTCCTCTCCCAGAACGAGCTTCACATCAGTTATGCTTAGCGACATCCCCGACGCTTCTCCTGAGCACCCGGCGTGGATTGTACGCCGGAACGCAGTGAGAGCGAGTAGTTAGAAAAGGGCTGTGGACCGGAGCTCTACTCTTCCTTCTGGAGGTCAGAGCTGCAGTCAGCGCAAAGGAATGAGCCGTCATGTGATTTCAGGTTGTCAGACCACGCTCCGCACTCGTCGCAGTATCCTGCCAGTGCGCTCGCCTCGCTTCGGTCTACGAGCGGTCTGATCTTCGATTTCTCCTCCATCACGTCGATCAGTGCGGGGGTGATCTCGACGATGTCTGTCCCGGTGACTACTCCGACAAGTTTCCCTGCCTCCATTACGGCGAAACGTTTCACCTTTGCCTGTTTCATCCTTCGCGCTGTTTCCTTCACGTCGAGGCCGGGCTCCACGGTCCGCAGTGGCTTTGACATGATCTTCGCGGCTTTGATCTTGTTCGGGTGCAACCCCTTGGCAGCTACCCTGCGTACTACATCTTTCTCGGTTATCATGCCGAGCGGTTTGCGCTTCTTGTCCACCACTATGACGCTGCCTATACCCCTTCTCGCCAGTATCTTGGCGACCTTGGTTATGTTATCATCCTCTCTGACGGTGACGACGGGGGATGACATCACGTCTTTGACTGTGACCTCTGGTCCAGTTCGAGTGGCTGACATGTGAACCGCCAATACCGGATCGGGCGACCATGCTTAAGGATTTATCGAGTTCACTATCTCGACGCCGCCAGGCGGCAGGAGGCGTATTACGTCATCGATTACGATGCGCGGCAACTCCGCTCCCGTGTTCTCCTTGTTCTTGGCTGCTAACTTTGCGAGAATCCTCTTCGCCGCTTCGGCAGGGCTCCCCCTTCCCTGCCGTATCCCAACGTAGGTGTGACATCTGTTTTTCACCGCGCTCGGTGGCCCCGCCATCAAGAGAGTCTTGTCATCGTGCACAGTAACGCCCACTGCAAGTGCCAGTTCGACTCCTCGAATGTAATTGCGTGTGCCTCGAATCATGAATGCTCCCTTGGTCAGGTACTCGCCGGAGGGTGCGCTCTTCGTTACCTGTTCTGGCCTTACCCAGTAAGCGTCCCCTGCACGGATTGCGTCCTTCCATAAGCGGCTGTATGACACGCACGCCTGAGCGGCCTCCCGAAGAGTCTCAGCCGTGGGTTCGACGCCACCAGTCTTCACCACGATGAATGGTGCGCCGTGAGCTTCTGCGTGCATGACCAAGTCTTCCGGGCTTGTGTAGCGTTTCAGAAGAGTCTCGTTTGAGGTAGCGTCTCGTCCTCCGATGACGAGGAGCCCTTCCGAGGAGTCGAACCATCTGAACTTCTCGAACCACTCCTTCTCAAGCCGATGCTCAGGCCTGATCGGCTGCCTAAGTTCAAGCTCCTTTGTCGCAAGTTTCTCTAGAAGAAGTTCAGTCTCCTGGGTGGAGGTTTTGAGTCCTGAGAGTTTCGCTTCGAGCTTTTTCGCTTTCGCATAGTAGTCAGCGGCTTGATCCTGTGCTCTTACTCTGACTTCAATCTCGATTTCCCTGTCTTCGAAAAGGAAGGTTGCCTTCTCGCCGTGAGGGCTCAGTTCGCTAACGTATGGGTAGACTCTTGAGCCATCTTCTTTCACTTTGAGGAGACTGCCCCTGATCTTGTCGAGGGGCTGCTTCGAACGCCTGCCGTTCATCACTGTCTCAAGGACGGTCTGTATGGTTGG
The DNA here is from genome assembly GCA_964601325.1 of uncultured Candidatus Bathyarchaeia archaeon. GTDB lineage: Archaea > Thermoproteota > Bathyarchaeia > 40CM-2-53-6 > 40CM-2-53-6 > CAVPLU01. The sequence continues at coordinate 2,592 of CAZRNA010000080.1, read as the reverse complement.
TAGGTGGCGAAAGATGAGGTCCCCGCTGCTCCTCAGTGTCTTCACTGAGTCGGTGATCTCTTCGAGCTGTTTCTTCTGTGCATTCAGTCTCCTCTGAAGCTGTTGTTGCTTGTCGGCATGAACGGTTTCACGGCGATCACTCGACTTGGATGAGGATAGGACTGTGAAGTATTCGTCCACGGCGTCGTTGAAGTTGGCGTAGGTTTTCTTCTGCATAGTCTTGTAGAGTTCGAGTTCAAATGGAACTACGTCGATCGTGCGAGCGTCGTCTAGCACGATCATGGGTGATCGTGGCCCCGCCAATATGGCGTCTTTCAGTTCCATGATTGCGTTCGAGATAGCTGCTATTTGCTCATCGGAGAGACTGCTGGCGGACAAGGATTTGTCGACGTGAGCCCGTTGCAGGATTTCTTCGGCGATTGTGCCTCCGACTCCAACTATCTGAGCCAAAGCCTTGACGGCATCGAGGTCGCCGAGGTTTCGAATATTCTGAACCTCATTGGGTGTTGCTTCGAGGAAGTTCTTGCCTCTTTGTGGCGGAAGTTTGAGAGGCTGGCCTCTCAGGATGTTTCGGTCTCTCATTCGAATGTAGTGAGATGAGACTATGACTCTGCCTTGCGCGTCGATTAGTATGATGTTTCCTCGCGGTAGAAGTTCAACCACGATCTTCTGAGGTTGGCCTTGTCTCTCTATATCGACGAAGACCACTCGCTCGAAGTTTGGCTGTTCGATATTGGTGATTTTTGCTGACCTGATGTATTTGCGAAAAGCCATGCAGAGCTGTGACGGTTTCGCTGGGGTTTTGATCTCGAACTTGGTGAGGTGAATTCTTCTCGCAGGTTCAATTACTAGGTTCAGGTTGCCCGGATGGAGCTTTAGGAGGAACGCGTCCTCTGTAATTTGATAAACGTTATGTATGTGTCCCCCGATTGTGTGCTGCCTTAGTTCAGGAAGAATTGCAGCTATGTCGAAATTCGTCATCGCGGTTTTCATGACGGAAACACACATTCAACGCCATCCGGAGCGTAACTAGCCTTGAAGCCTTCTTCAGTCGTTTACTGGTCAAGGTTCTTCATAGCCATTGCTACTGGAGTCGGGTCTGTGATTGGGCTAGGGCAAGCTGTAACTGGTGAATTGGCCTCGGTCATCTATCCAGCTGTAGCGATCCTGGTCTATGCATTGACAGTGGAGTTCTACCGATACGGGCTACGTTACGGAGAGGCTCAGTTGAAGACAAAGAACCGTGTTATCACTCTAGGGATCGGTACCTACATCGTTACTTGGTTAGCTTCGGTGATCGCGGTCTACACGTTGCTTGGTCTTCATTGAGCTACGGTCTTCGCTTCCTCAGCGTGGTTATGTGTATTGTTGGCGAGTGAGTAGACCTCTTCTTTCTCCATGACCTTTGTTAGCTGTGTCAATCCGCTGAAGAATCCTCTGTCATAGTCGCCGTAGAGTGGACTTTCAGCGGTGTTAGCGAATTCCTTCTCAAGTGCCTTGAGAGATTTCTTGTCGAATTCTTTCCTTGCGAAGAAAAGGTAGTTGTCGCTGTTTGCTTTTCTCGTCATGAGGAGTCCTTCCAGAGCTCTAACGTAGCCTCGGTTCCATTCCGTGTTGCTGAATTTCGGTCTCAGGTCTTCAAGTTCCTTTTCTGCATCGGCTATCCTGCGTCCAACGATAAGCCGAAGGTACTTGTCTATGTCCGATTCGGGTAGTGTTCCAGCCACCTATCTTCGCCTCTTGACCTCGTCCTCTTCAGTTACGTCCTTTATTCCTTCCTCTGTGATCTTGAAGATCCGTTCACCTTCAGGCAAGTATGGGCTTGAGACGAGTCGTGCAATCCTGACCGGTCCGCCGGTCGCTCGCCTCAAGAAGATTCGTGTATGGCTCGTGTGTGCGACGATGTGGCCTCCGACTGCCTCGACTCCTGACGCGAAGAAGGCGTCTGGTTTCGACATAACCTGGTTAGTGACGACTGCAACTGCGTTGAAGGCCCTCGCGAGTCTAACAAGCCTGTGCATATGGTTGTTGAGCTTCTGCTGTCGTTCTGCGAGCATTTCGCGTCCAAGATACTCGCTTCGAAAGTGACCGGTCAATGAGTCGACGATTATCAGTTTGATATTGTTCTCTTGAATGATCTTATCCGCCTTTTCCAAGATGAGTATCTGATGATCCGAGTTGAAAGCCTCGGAATAGATTATGTTCTTGCCGACTGTCTCTGGGTCGAGTCCCAGCGGTCCAGCCATCCTGACAACCCATTCTGGCCTGAAGGTGTTCTCAGTATCCACATATAACGCGCCTCCGTTGAGGCCACCCTGTTCGATTGGCAGCTGAGCATTGACGGCAAGTTGGTGGCAGAGTATACTTTTGCCGACGCCATATTCGCCGTAGAATTCTGTGATCGTCTGGCTCTCGAGGCCTCCTCCCACAAGCTCGTCCAGTTGCTTGCTTGTCATCGTAAGGCGGAGGAGGTTCTGTCGCATCCTCATCAATTCGTCTGCTCGGACGAAACTTGTGGCGATGCTGTCTCGTGCTACTGTGATGATCTTTGCGGCCTGTTTCTCTCCTACGCCGGCCTGAGTGAGTTCCTTC
>CAZRNA010000079.1:0-7600 GCA_964601325.1 uncultured Candidatus Bathyarchaeia archaeon | reverse complement strand
GTCGGATTCTACAGAGGCAGCTACTGCGTCAATCTGTGTGACCGAATCCGAGACAGGCAGTCTCAGAAGTACACGGTTGGATCCAATGACAAGTGGTTCTATTTTGAGGAATTCAATGGCTTGTGGAAGTTCCTGCGACCGGTAATTCGGAAACCGTTGAGGGCATGGCTGTACTAGGCGGCGAGCACGCCGATAACATTGGCCATGGCCAGCACTCTCTTCACGACAGTCTGACATGTGCCAGTGTCCAATTCCCTGCGAGTCCTGACTTGGCTGCCAACACCCCGCAGGAACGTGGACAGACTCCTCAGAGCCTTTGTTGTGTCGAAGTCATCGTCCATGGCTGATGTGAAATTGTCCTCAGCACGCGACAGATCTCCTAACAGTCTCAGGTCCGGCATACCTGCCGCCTTCCCAGAGGAACAGGCACTCAGCTTGTCCATGGTCTCTCGCATCAATTCAAGGCCCTTTCTGGCTTCCAGAAGCTTGGTCTTGCAGAAGTTTGCGACTCGTCGGTAGTGCACACTCGCGAAGAAGAACCTCAGTTCCTCCGCAGTATAGTGCGTGAGCGCATCTCTGATTGTCACCACATTTCCAAGCGATTTGCTCATCTTCACGCCGCCGACATTGAGCATCCCCGTGTGGATCCAGTATCTGACGAAGGGTTTCTTGTTGCTCAACGCCTCGCCCTGTGCTAACTCGGCCTCGTGATGCGGAAAGACAAGTTCAGCTCCACCTAAGTGGATATCGTAGGACGACCCAAGATACTTCATGGCGATCGCGGTGTCCTCTATGTGCCATCCTGGTCGGCCTGGACCCCATGGAGAATCCCAAAGGGGCTGCTCTTCGAATTTCCGCCAGACCGAGAAGTCTTCCGGGTGGCGTTTTGTTGAGCAGAGTTCGAGCCGTCGAAGCATTAGATCTGCCCTGCTTTGATGGGAGAGCTGTCCGTAGGTTGCACTCTTCGAAACGTCGAAGTAGACCCCAGTATCCGTCTCATATGCGTAACCAGTGGAGATCAACTGCTCGATTTGCCGGATCATCTCTGGAACGTGATCCGAGGCCCGTTCGAATCTGCTGATGGTATCAATCCCGAGAGCCTTCATGTCTTCCAAGAACGATTTCTCAAAAATGCCGGCGATTTCTTTGACGCTCTTGCCTGTCTCATTGGATTTCTTGATTATTCGCTCATCGATGTCTGTGATGTTCATTAGAACATGGGGGCGATATCCTCTGAAGCGCAAGTATCGGGCCATCATATCCACTGCAAAGTACGTTCTCGCGTGGCCAAGATGTGCGTAGTCATAGACAGTGGGTCCGCACACGAACGCCTTGATTTCCTGTCCGCTTGGGTTCGGCAGCTCGTCCTCGTGCATTGCGAGTGTATTGAAAAGTCGTAACAATCTTCACTATCCCTTGCCGTTTCACTGTGCTGACGTGCAGTCTGCTGGTTCTGTCGCTGCTTCTATCGTTTTCCCTTCAGTAGACCTATTCGGGTGAACACAAGGCCTAAATTGGCGTCTTACTGCACGAGGAAAACCAGACGCGTTTCATGAAGCCCCTGCGATTGGATCGATAGATAGACTTGCATGCCATCGAAATCAGCGATCTGTCGTTCACGTACGAGAACCGAACTACTCCTGCGCTAGATCATGTTAACCTTAGAGTGAAGGATCAAGAATCTGTCCTGCTAGCAGGGGCCAGTGGTTCAGGGAAGTCCACGCTGCTGAAGTGCATAAACGGGCTGATCCCTCATCGATACATAGGCCAATACAGTGGACAGGTCAATTTAGCGGGCAAGCGTGTAGGGGCCCTTGACCTAGATGAACTCTCACTTGTCGTTGGCACAGTACTTCAAGAGCCAGACAAACAGTTGGTGTCATCGAGCGTGGAGGATGATGTTGCTTTTGGCCCATGCAACTTGGCACTTCCCCGCTCGGAAATAAAGTATCGCGTAGAACGCAGCCTCGCAGCGATGGAGATTCTACAATTCCGTGAGCGCTCGATCTTTGCACTCTCAGGAGGTCAAAAGCAGCGATTGGCGATCGCTGGAGTGCTTGCAATGGAACCTGACATTGTGTTATTCGATGAACCCTTGGCCAATCTCGACTCGAATGGAGTGAAACTCATGCAAGACGTTCTCAAGAACCTTCGCGAGCAAGGCAAGACGATGATTGTAGCTGAACACAGAACCGAAGAAGTCCTTCGCGCCAACCCTAACAGGGTTGTCATCTTTGACAAGGGCCGCGTGGTGGCTGACAGCACGGACCCGGAGGTCCTGATCGACTTTGCTGACGTCCTTAAGACTCCCGCAGAATTCGCTCTGAGGAAACACCTGCCTCCCGAGAGAAGGAATATTGCCCTTAACTTCCTCCGCTCATCCGTCACTGGCGAGAAGAAACTTGGAGCGAGTCCCAACCTGGGGCAGGAGTTGGTTCGAATCGAGAACCTTACATTCGAATACCCAGGAGGCATCAAGGCGCTTGATGACGTGAGTCTGACAATTCACGAGGGTGAGAGGATCGCCATACTGGGGAACAATGGAGCGGGAAAGTCGACCCTAGCGCTCAGCATGATAGGCATTCTCAAACCAACTCAAGGCCGGGTTCTCGTCTCAGGCACAGACACGCGAGAACTGCCTATTTCAGAGGTCGCCAAGTCCGTGGGCATCGTTTTCCAGAACCCGTTCTCAATGCTGTTCGCAAAGACTGTTCATGAAGAACTCGCCTTTGGCCCAAAAAATCTTGGCCTTGCGCCTGAAGAGATTTCACAATTGATCCCTCAAGTGGCCGGCCAGTGTACGATAGAACACCTCCTCGATAAATCGCCGTTCGCATCCAGCTACGGCGAAAAAAAACGCATCTGTGTTGGCGCCGTCTTGACGATGCGACCGAAATCCATCATCCTGGACGAGCCGACCTCAGGTCAGGATTACAGGAGCTACTCTGAATTCATGAACTTCATCCTCTCCCTAGGCAAGCAAGTTCGTTCATTGATCCTAATCACACATGACACTGACCTGGCCATCGAATACACTGATCGAGCTGTCATTCTCAGAGACGGGAGGATTGTGGCTGATGGCCTAACCAAGAAGATCTTAGCCGATCCGAAGAACCTGACCGAGAACTCCATACGCGAGACTTCGCTGATCACACTCTCTCGAAAGCTCACGCACGGACAGTCCGTGCTCCCCCTATGCGAACTCTTAGCTGAACTTCAGACAGCAGACACGGGTAGGCTAATATACAAAGGCGACACGACTTGAATGACCGGCGAAAAACATGACCGAGACCAAAACTAGAGAGTCGTTGTTCTCCACTAAGCAAATTGTGGCGATGGCTGTTGGTACGGCGCTGTACGCTGCATTGACAATTCCTTTCAACGCATTTCAAATTCCAGGCGTGTGGCTGGTCGCAGTCAGACCGACCATTGCGATCCCCATATTCTTCGGCTTTATCTTCGGACCCATCACGGGTTTTGTGTCGGGCTTCCTGGGCAACATCATATCTGACGGAGTGTCATTCGGAGGGTTCTTCTGGAACTGGGATATCGGAAACGGGCTGATCGGAGCGGTCCCCGGAATAGGCTACTACCTAGTCAAGCGAGTGAACTGGACGAAGGCAAGCGGACTGGCATGGGCGGTAGTTCTGGCTGTGCTTGGATCAATAGTAGGCATGGGATTCGCTGCCGCGACAGACTACGTCTTCCAGATCGGACTCAGCACGGTTGAAGCAGCGCTAGCGGAACTATACTCAGCCGGCGCAACGGATGCGGTCAACGGCGCGATCCTGACCCCGATACTCCTATACGCATACGGAGCTGCGACCGCGGGACGAGCACGAAGACTGTAGCGAAGACTTCCTTGATCCAAATCAAATACTTCCCCGGAACCACACTGCTTCACAAGCTAGATCCGCGCACAAAATTCCTCCTCCTCATTTTCTTTATCTTCATCGAAGTTGCATTTCTGGACATTAGAATCCTCGCGATACCTTTTGTCGCGTCGATTATGCTGTACCTCTCGGCAAGGATTCCCTTCCGGGAAGTCAAGTCCACGTGGAAGTTCCTCTTGGTAACCATTGTACTGATCGCCTCTGTGAACACATTTTTCACACTACTTGGAGCAAGGGTCGCTCAGCCGCACGTGCTTGGGAAGTTCTGGATCTTCACCGCTACGACGGAAGGGATCGTTCTTGCCATTGCGGCCATCATGAGATTCCTCTGTCTGGCGATCGTTTCATTGTCCGTTATCATGACAACTGACCCAGCCGTCTATGCGCCGGGCCTAGCGAAGCTCGGATTCCCATACAAAGGAGCCTGCGTCGTCGACCTTTCACTGCGCTATCTGCCGACTTACGTGAATGAACTTGAAGCAACGATGAACGCTCAAATGGCACGTGGATACAAAGTCAGGAAAGGAGGCGGGCTGTTCTCACAAATCCTGAACACCATTCCACTACTACTTCCCGTAACAATCAATGCAACGCTTTCAATCTATGATGTCGCTGATGCAATGGAACTCCGCGCCTTTGGAGCGAAGAAGGCGCGGACATGGTATCGGACTGTGCAGTTCAGGCCGGCTGACTACATGGCACTCGTCCTGATAGGCTGCTGTCTGGTATTTGCTGTGTACCTGAGAACACGATTCACAACGTATTGGATTCCTACCTAGTTTGCATTAGACGAGCGCTCAGCCGGACTCAGTTTGGGAAAATGCTGAATCGAATTGAAGATCGTTTTTCACGACAAATACTTCGATGTCTACAGTGGGGACCCAGCCTCCGCAGAAGGAAGAGTTGACCGTGCTTACGCGATTCTGAAAGAGAACTTTGAGTTCGTTAAGCCCGAACCTGCACGCGAGGAAGACTTGCTCCTCGTTCACGGTCAAGCCCATGTAAGTCATGTCGAACACGACATGCATCTCTTCGAAGCAGCATCTCTGGCTGTTGGCGGCGCCATTCGCGCGTCTCAGATGGCGTTTGCGGGTGAACCGACGTTCGCATTGATACGGCCCCCAGGACACCATGCTAGTCCAAATTCGTGCTGGGGATTCTGCTACTTCAACAACATTGCAATCGCAATCAGAAGACTCATTCACGCCAAGAAAATCGAGAGAGCATTGATTGTAGACTTCGACTTACACTTCGGAGATGGAACTAGCAACACGTTCGCAGGAGACACAAACGTAGTCTACTATCACATGGGGTCGACTCCAAAAGAACTTGAGAGCTTTCTATTCACCGCGGGAAGTTGCGACGCACTTGCTGTTTCGGCTGGTTTCGATAGAGGCGTCGCGGACTGGGGCGGAACACTAAGCGACAGAGATTATCATCAGATTGGAGAAATACTCAAGCACTTCTCGCATGAGAAGTCCCGAGGAAGGCGATTCGCAATCTTGGAGGGTGGGTACAACCATACCACCCTCGGAGCATCAATTCTCAGTTTCTTGGAAGGATTCGAATAGCCAAGACAGGTACTTCTCCAGATCGCTGTCCTCAATGTGGCACTAGCCGCGCACCTAGATCGATTTCCGTCGCTTAGGCTTATATCCACACACGAGACAATACCTCTCTTCTTAAGGGAAAATAGTATGAAACTTCGATTGAACAAGAAAGCAATAACAAGAATGCAGGGCATAGGAATCATCGTGATCCTTGTCGTAATCGCCATTGTCGGAGTCTACGCGACCCTTCCAACGCCAGGACCAACCCCCACTACCACCACGACGAGTAAGGGCAAGTTGGTAATCGACTGGTGGTACGAGTCATCAGGGCACTATCCACAAAGCGCGGACCAAGCTGCAGTATACAAGGCGCAACTTGAGAGAACGGGACTGATTACGGTCAATTTGCACGCAGCAGACTGGCCAAGCTACAAGACTAACAGAGATGCTGAGAGCATGCCCGTATATGTCTATGGCTGGTATCCGGACTACTTGGATCCTGACGACTACATCTATCCGTTCTTGCACTCTCAGGGTGGAGGATGGCTCCACATGAACTACAAGAACCCTCAAATGGACACGCTTATAGAACAAGCGCGGGCCATTTCAGATCCGACACAAAGAGACCAACTCTATCAACAGGTTCAGAAGATCATGGTTGACGATGCCGCCATCGTGCCAGTCTTTCAGAGTAGCGCTTGGGCAGTGACCAAACCAGATGTCGGAGGAGTTGTGCTTGACATCACTCAGAACATGTACTATTGGTTGATCACCCCACCCGCAGGAAAAGACACATTGATTGTCGGAACCACAGACTCTGTGGAGACCAACGTAGACGTGGCTGAGGCATACGACTTCTTCGGATTGAACGTCGTGTTGAATACAGGAGCAGGCTTAGTCTACATTACACCAGGATCAGGAGCCGGCCCCAACGACTTCGTGCCAGGACTGGCGACAAGCTGGAACGCGAGCGCGGACGGACTCACGTGGACCTTCGGCCTGAGGCAAGGTGTAAAATTCTCTGACGGAACAGAGTTCGATTCGAGTGCTGTCAAATACAGTTTCGATAGATCTCTAAGTCTATATCTTGACGACAGTTCCCAAGCCGGCATAGGATACAAAGACATCATTGACAGCGTGGAAGCGACCTCCAAGTATCAAGTCGTGTTCCACCTCAAGATCCCGTTTGCGCCGTTCCTGTCGCTGATGGCGTTCCAAGGCTCGTTCATCGTGAATCCAAAACTCGCTCCAATGGATGCAGCAGTCAATTATGTGGAGGGCGACGCCCATGCGAGCAACCCGAATGACCTCGGCCCGTATACCCTAACCTCTTGGTCGAGGAAAGCTGGAAAAGACTACGAAATGAAATACGACGCAAACCCGAACTACTACGGCATCGCAGACGGGCTTCCGAAGACCAAGCACATCGTCATCAGATTCTATTCTGACGCAACCGCCTTAGCACTTGCAATGAAGTCTGGAGACATCGACATGGCCTTCAGGCAACTAGCCGCCACTGACATCAAGAATTTGCAGGCTGATTCGACAGTCAAGGTCTGGGAAGGCACAGGCTCCTTCATACAGTACATCTGCTTCCAAGAGAAGATCGCACCATTCGACAATCCGAAGGTGAGGCAAGCCATCGGTGCAGCTTTGAACAGACAGGAACTTGTCGACACTGTCTTCCTAGGCCAGGCAGTACCGCTGTACAGCATGATCCCGAACGGAATGGCCTTCCACCAAGACTCCTTCAAGACACTCGGTGACGCAAACATCACCTTCACTGTGAGCGTACTCCAAGAACTGGGCTACGGCTAGTCGGGAGCACTAGTAACTCTTAACTACGTAGCCCTAATCCCCCTTTTATGTCACTTCGTTCGTACGTGATCGCGAGAGTTCTACTTACCATCCCGATGATCATGCTACTTCTTACCTTCGTGTTTCTCGTAGTCAGAGTTCTACCAGGAGATCCGGCCTCGCTTCATTTCGAGAAGCAAGTAAGCCCTGAGATGCTGCTGGATTTCAAGCGAAGACTTGGGCTCGACAAGCCGCTCGTAGTCCAGTATTTTGAGTATCTGGTAGGCCTGTTGAGGGGAGATTTTGGGAAATCGATGCAAGATTTCTCTCCGGTCTCCCAGCAGATCTTCTCAGCCTTTC
>CAZRNA010000078.1:0-7643 GCA_964601325.1 uncultured Candidatus Bathyarchaeia archaeon | reverse complement strand
TGAGGGAAGGTTCCTATCAGGCACTTGGTAGATTGATGCATCGCGTAGTAATGATTGGCGCAATGCATTTCATGGATCCCTACAATTTCGACTTGGAGAGGGTGCAAAGATGTGGCATTCACTACGCAATCCCAGATGGTAGGATCATCCCCTTCTGCACTATGAACAACCTACATAGGGAGAAGATAGAGAAGCAATTTGCCATGAGAACAACAATCACGGCATCATAGACGCCCCCAGATCGAGGCGACCGGAACACTCACAACTTCCTAAGTTGACAGATTCTGAAGATGGCGAGCAATCTGAATATCAACAACAGTATCATGTATGCGGCAGGAATCGCGGCAGAACGTGAGAAGCGTTAGATGGAATGGCTGGGTAGCATTTGGCTGGAATCGGCGAACTGATCGTGAAGGCCGTACGTTTCGTTTCAAGGCAGGAAAAGCCTTTCAGGGTAAATATGCTGAGGGCAGCCGGGACATATTTCCTCAGGACTCTGGCTCTTCAGTATCAGCCGATCTTCATTGCAGCTTTGGGTGCAACTGCGTTTCAGCTTGGAGCTGCAAATAGCATCGGAGGGCTTTCGGCAGCTGCCATAGCGCTACCCACCGGATGGCTGGCTGATAGATACGGAGTGAGACGGATATTTCTGGCCGCCATGGCCCTGATGCTGTTCGGAGCTTTCCTCTTCGCATCAGCGGAAACTTGGCTGATTGCAATTCCGGCCTTGTTGATCGGGAATCTTGGTCTGCAGATGGAGAGTACAGCTTGCCCGACCGTCTGCGGCAGTTGTCTGAAAGATGAGGAGAGAGCTACAGGGATGGGACTGTGCGATACGCTTGCAGCCACTCCCGGATTGATAGCGCCCCTCATAGGAGCGATCGTGATCACCCGATTCGGGGGGTTGAATGCTGGTGGAATCAGACCTCTATACTACTTGCAGATCATTGGTTTCTCATTGATTCTGATATTCGTCTTGGCGGAGTTCAGGGAACCGGAGAGGCGTCGGGGATTGAAGATTAGTTCCGGCTTCAGTGGGAGCATCCGTGAACTTCTCGTTAGAGGAATTAGGTTGAAGAGTTGGATCTTGTTTGTGTCGTTGTCGAGCATCCCCCTGTACATGGGTACGATGGTTTATGTCCCGTTTTTTGCTGCTGAGATGAAGCATGCGGATGAAATTGTGTTGGGAGGGATGGCGATGGCTTCGGTGGTGATGCCTCTTCTACTATCGATTCCTGTGGGAAGAGTCGCGGATAGGATTGGGAGAAAGAAGGTACTGTATCTGACGATGTCGATCTATTGCCTGTCGCTTCTGCTTCTTGTCTATGCCGTAGACTCGACGATGCTACTCCTCTCAGGAGTCTTGCAGGGATTCTTGACGCTGGCTGCGGTAACGCGAGGCGCGATGACAGCGGAACTTGTCCCCACTGCTCTCTTGGGAAGAACATTCGGTACCTTGGGCTTGTTCAGCGGACTGGTCATGATACTCGCTCCCATCGTCGGAGGAATCCTTTGGAGCTCTACCGGTCCGGAATCCATATTCTGCCTGATAATAGCGCTCCAAGTTCTCGGCATGCTTTTGTTACTTACGATGCCGGAGACTTTGAGCGAGGAACATGCTACGCTCAGTGGACATGAATGACAAGAAAGAGAGCTAGGATAATTGAGTCTGTTATTCGAGGCAGGTCTTTTTAGGACCCTCACGAAAGGTGGACTCGGTGCGAAGAAATGGTGGCAGTCTGTGTCAAGTGTGGGACTCGTGCTTGCAGTACGGGTGAGCTGGAAAAGCTTCCCAAGGCAGATTTCTGTACCATAGTCCTCCATCCAGATGTGTTAGAGAAAGAAAACCCGACTTGTCGGAGCTCACAGTGGGCGGCTCTGGTAGGATGATCGTCAGCAATCCTTGAGGTCCCACAACCAACAATCACCCAAGAACACCATCATCCCCCGCCCCACAATCAAAACAGGATTTATGAGTGCGCTCGAAAATCAAGCCTGGCCAGGATCCAGCCCCTAGCCCGCCCTGAGCAAATTAGAGGAAGAGTTATGAATCTGGCAAATTGACAGTCCGAACTTGACTGAACCTCGATCGGGCAAATCGAAGGGTAGCTATGATGACGTACCCATACCAAGTACAGGATATTCCGATCTATCAGGTCCGCGTTACTAGTCTCCATCCGCCTCTAGGGGCTCGGGACTTCGCGAGGATAGCTGTACTGTCAGAATCCATGAGGACGGTGGGGCAGCTGGAGCCGATCCAGGTGAGTGAACGGCTAAGTGATGGGTCATATAGGGTCGCACACGGACAGCACAGACTTGAAGCCGCTAAGAGACTAGGCTGGCAGACCATCAGATGCTATGTCAGAACAAACCCTCTCGATGTGTCCTTCCCTCCGATACTCGCCCTCAAAGGGTTCCGACCTATGTGGGTACGCCATGACTTCCAGTGACCCCTCCAGGGAATACATACACGACAAAGCAGCTTTAGTGAACACGAAGGAAGGCCTCGCCTGATCGAACAGGTCAACACTACGGCGACGCGAAGAACCTAGTCAGTTGGACCGGCCTCGTGGATAGTAGCGCTCCAATTTCTCGGCATGCTCCTATTGCTTACGATGCCGGAGACGTTCGGCGAGAAACATGCCACGCTCAGGGGACATGAATGACAAGCAGGAAAGCTAGGAGTGGGCTATGTCGAACATGGAATGAAATTCTCCTGGAAGCTCCACAAACTTGGCGCCTGGTATCTTGGAAGCTAGATCCTTTGCAGCCTCCACATTGGCCGCTGGGTCTCTCCTGTCCTATTCACTACTAGTGTGGGCACACGGATGCTAGGCGTCCCTCGAGCCTAGACAAGCGAGACCTATAGTACCTTTTTGGCAGCTTGCCTAGCGCATCCTCCGCAGCCGCCAGCGTCTTTTCGACATCTTCCGCCGTGTGCGCTGCTGAGAGCATGAGCCTCTCTGTCCCGTCTGGGTGGAAGTATATGCCTCTCTCAAGCATGTCCTCGCGGAAGTCCTTGAATTTCTCATAGTCGCACTGCAGGCTCTGCCTGTAGGTACTGATCTTCTTGAGCCTCGTGAAGTACAGTTGGAACATTGGGCCGACACCTTGGACTACTGCATCGTGACCGGTCTTGTCGCAGGCCTGCTGGAGGCCATCCATCAGTTTCTTCGTTGTCGAGTTCATACGCGAGAAAATCTCGCCATCATTCTTCGACAGGACATCTAGCGTAGCTTTGCACACAGATAGGCTTAGGGAATTCGCGTTGTAGGTTCCGCCGTAGCCGATCTTGCCAGGGCCTATCATTCCCATCACGTCTCTTCGGCCGGTGACTGCAGCTATGGGCGCGCCGTTTCCGAGCGCTTTTGCAAAGCAGGCGAGGTCTGCCTTGACTCCGTAGTATTCCTGAGCGCCTCCTCTTGCAATGCGGAAGCCCGTCATTATCTCATCGAAGATCAGCAGGACATCGAGCTTCTGGGTTAGCTCTCGGACGCCTTTCAGGTATCCTTCGGCTGGTGGGATTATGCCTGAGCTTCCGATGACGGGTTCCATAATCACTGCGGCAATATCGTTTGCGCACTTCTTCAATGCCCTCTCAAACGCAGAGAGGTTGTTCGAGGGCGCGACGATCACCGTGTGCGCGATATTCTCCGGAATGCCTGGGTAGAATGCGAGCTTCGCCGGTGCAGACTCAAGCCCGGCAACAGTTGACGGGGATTCGACGCTGAATAGGACGTAGTCATGCTGGCCGTGATAGTGTCCTTCGAATTTGAGGATCTTGTCGCGGCCTGCGAAGGCGCGGGCAATGCGGACGGCTTCCATTGTTGCTTCTGTGCCGGAGTTGCTGAAGCTGACCATCTCAGCTCCAGGAACCATGCTAGCGATCTTCTTAGCAACCTCAACTTCGAGTTCGGTTGTTGTTCCCAACATCGTTCCCTTCTGGATCTGTTCTCTAATAGCGTTCACGACGGTTGGGTGGCAGTGACCTAAGATGAGAGGGCCATAAGCCAACAGGTAATCGACGTATTCGTTGCCGTCGACATCCCAGACTCTGGAGCCCTTTCCCCGCTCGAAAATGACTGGAAAGGGCTCGTGCTTGTGGACTCTGACGTTCGATGAGGCGCCCGAGGGGAGGATCTTCTTCGCCTCTTCGTAGATGGCCTCCGACTTGCGAAGCTCGATAAGAGGCTGAGGTTCAGCTTCTAGCCGTTTCGCGGGTTGTGCCTCTGTTTCAGTCTTCGGTCGAGCCTTTTGTGAAGTGGCTACGCTGTCGGTCGGAGCGGCTACTTCTCTCTGTAGATTCCTTTCTTCGGTGAAGAGGCTCAAACTTGCCACACATCCTTGATCGCATAAATTGTGCGTTTTCTGCACTATTAAGTCTTTAAGCGCACTATTTATGCGCTTTATGTACAATAGTTAAGAGAGCGGGGCAAAGTATCTTCCCTCCGAAATTGTGGCTCAAACAACGGTTGTTACGCGCCTCTCGCTATTGCAAGATGCATCTCCTCCTTGACGCTGGCTGCAGTGACGCGAGGCGCGATGAGAGCGAAGCTTATCCTCCCTGCTCGAGTAATGGAGTCTGGTACTCGAGGCAGCCCTGAAAGGTGACGGTCTGTGCTAAGTGTGGGCTTGGAAATCACTGTGACAGCGAAATTGCCGAGCTGGGCGTTACTCCCCCAGATCCGGATGGGTTCATCCAGTGCAAGAAGTCCGATTCCTCTATTATCCCGGCATAGAAGGATCTTCCAGAACTCCTTCCACATCTCATCACTGTCACACCCAAGATCAGTCAGGATCTTCTTCGAGCTTAAAGTTCTCACCACCTCAATGCCTATCATACATCAACTGTGAATGGATAGTGCCCTCCCGTGGTGAGGAGCGTACATCACCAAGATGGCGGCTCTGTGCCTATCAGTCTTGCAATGAGTGCACACCGATCTCTTTGCCGCGGTTGGCACTTCTATCCTCTACGTCCGCAGATACCCACCTGAATTTTCTTCTGGATCTCCGCACTCGTAGCCGCCCATGAAAGACTTATGAATAGTAATTCCTTATTCGGGCCGCAACGGAATATCGAGCACATTGATCAATTCGCAAGGAAAGTGATGCCCATGCAGAATAGATCGGTGAAGGTGGACTACCTCGCGCGAGTGGAAGGAGAAGGCGCGATAGACGTCAGAATCAAGGGCAACAAAGTCGTGGGCGTGAAACTGAAGATCTTCGAACCGCCCCGCTTCTTTGAAGCGTTCCTGCGCGGACGTAAGCTCACCGAAGCGCCGGACATCACTGCAAGGATCTGTGGCATCTGCCCAGTTGCGTATCAGATGAGCGCGGTACACGCAATGGAGGATGCCCTTGGGGTAAGGGTCGAAGGACAGTTACGTGCACTTCGCCGGCTTATCTACTGTGGTGAGTGGGTCGAGAGCCACGCTTTGCATGTCTATATGCTGCACGCTCCAGACTTCCTCGGATACGACGACGCTATTCAGATGGCGAAACGCTATCCAAAGGTTGTCGAACGCGCCCTTCAAATGAAGAAGATAGGCAACGAGCTTGTCACACTCCTTGGAGGAAGAGAGATTCATCCGATCAACATTCGTGTGGGAGGCTTCTACAGGGTTCCGACGCAGAAGCAACTGGCCAACCTTGTGCCTCGTCTTGAGTGGGCACGCAAGGTAGCTCTCGACACGGTCGAGTGGGTCGCAGGATTCCGTTTTCCCAAGTTCGAGCAGAAATACGAATTCGTTGCTCTGCGGCATCCTGACGAGTATCCATTCAACGAAGGAAGACTCGTCTCGAACAAGGGATTGGACATTCCAGTCCGCGAATATGAGAACCATTTCCTCGAAGAGCACGTACCTCATTCCACTGCACTCCACTCCGTTCTGAGGCAGCGAGGGGCATACTTCGTTGGTCCTCTTGCACGGTACAACCTGAACTTTGATAAGCTGTCATCTTCAGCGCAGAAGGCAGCAAGATCTGCGGGACTGGAAGAGGAATGCAGGAACCCATTCAAAGGAATCATAGTGCGCAGCGTGGAGATATTGCACGCCTACGACGAGACGTTGCGCATCATCGGCGAATACAAGATGCCTGAGAAACCGGCCGTGGCGCTCCAAGTGCGAGCTGGCATGGGCTACGGCTGCACAGAGGCCCCACGTGGCATACTCTACCATCGCTATCGTATCGACGATCAGGGCACAATCCTCGATGCTAGAATCGTACCGCCGACATCGCAGAACCAGAAGACGATCGAGAGCGACCTGATGCAGTTCGTCTCGAAGAGGCTGAGGCTTCCACACGCTAAGCTTACGTGGCAGTGTGAGCAGGCAGTGCGCAACTATGACCCATGCATCTCCTGCTCGGCGCACTTTCTGAGGTTGAATGTCAATCGCGAGCAATAGAAAAACCAAGATGCCCCCGCGAAAGACCAACATAGTAGTCATCGGCGTTGGCGCCACTCACCGGATGTCGGCTATCGGCAGATGTCTTCGTCAGTGACTCCTTTTCTGCATCTGGAGTTCTTGCAAACCTTGGTGCCGTCTGGCAGCAGTTCGTAGCCTTCCATCAGATGCCACTCACTCCTACAATGAGGACAGATCCAGGTTTCTTTCCTACGGCCGGGGCTTCTCATCCTCTACACCGATCCACTTAGGAGGCTGTTCCTGTTTTCTCCGCACTCTTGGCCCCTTATGAAAGACTTATGAATACTTATTCCTTAACTCCTTTTCGAGCGGAAGGACATGAGTACCGAGCCATCAGATAACAGTCGGAGATCGACGGAGATGCGACATGATTCGCGAGATCGCAGCGCGGAAAGGGAGGAGCAGGAGCGCCGGCTCAAGGCCTCGATGGGCAGGATCAAACACAAGATAGTCGTGCTCAGCGGGAAGGGCGGGGTAGGCAAGAGTACTGTCACGGCAAACCTAGGTATGGCATTGGCAAGGAGAGAACCTGCCGGAAGAGTTGGAATTCTCGATGCTGATATCACAGGTCCGAGCATTCCCAAGATGTTGGGAGTGAGAGGTCAAAGACTGGATGTGGGGCTGCCCGGGGTCTTTCCAGCCATCGGTCCTCTCGATATGAGAATCGTCTCGATGGACTTTCTTCTTGCAAGTGATGACACGCCTGTCATTTGGCGTGGACCATTGAAATCCATGGCCATAAAGCAGTTCTTGGCAGATGTTGTATGGGGAGATCTTGATTTCCTTGTCGTCGACCTTCCTC
The DNA here is from genome assembly GCA_964601325.1 of uncultured Candidatus Bathyarchaeia archaeon. GTDB lineage: Archaea > Thermoproteota > Bathyarchaeia > 40CM-2-53-6 > 40CM-2-53-6 > CAVPLU01. Next base: position 413 of record CAZRNA010000078.1, on the reverse strand, counting down.
CGGGCACCGGAGACGAAGCTCTCACAATAATGCAGTCAATTCCCAGCATCGGAGGAGTGATCATAGTCACCATCCCGTCAGAGGTTTCGCAGATAGTCGTCAAGAAGGCTGTCACATTCACACGCAAGCTGAACGCGCCGGTCCTGGGAATCGTTGAGAACATGAGCGGTTTCGTCTGCCCCAAGTGCGGCACAGAGACCAGCATCTTCAGGACCGGAGGAGGGCAGAAGATTGCAGAGCAACTAGGAGTTCCGTTCCTGGGCAAGATACCTCTCGACCCAAGAATCTGTGAGGATTCCGACGTGGGTACCCCGTTCATAACTCAGCACTCCGACTCTCCTGCAGCAGTAGCATTCACGGAAATCGTGGCAACGATAGACAAAACCTTCGAAGCGAAAGAACCACCGACGCCA
>CAZRNA010000077.1:1775-7762 GCA_964601325.1 uncultured Candidatus Bathyarchaeia archaeon | reverse complement strand
CCCTATCGTGCAGAAGAACGTAGGTCAAGGCACGTCTCCCTCATCCTCGGGCGACGAAGCCCCTTAATTTGCTGAATTGATTTGAGCACGTATCTAGGGCTTGGAAGGGTTGTTCTATCGCTCAAGGTCGCGATATTCGAAATGCCCAAGTCGACCCCGACTGTTGGCTTATTCGGCTCGCCACGGTGATTCTCTGCTCCACCTTGCTCCAATTCTGTGAATATGCAAGCGTACCATTGGTCGATGTCTCGAATCACTACGCAAGCCTTCGGCGTTCCTTGAATCTTGCGATGCATCCTCACTTTGACCGAGCCTATCTTCGACAGGTTCGATATTGCATCTTCAGTTATTTTGAATCCGCCATACTGAGGATAGGTGAAGGAGGTGTACTTGCCTTTGCGTTTGAATTTTGGGTATCTGCTAATCCAGCAAAGAAGGACCCGAACGCCTTATCGAGCCTCAAGGCAACATCCTGCAAGACTTGAGAATGCGCAGCCCTGAGAAATTTGCTGTTTGACTTCATCGAAGCGAGCGGCCTCTTCTGCTCGTAGAACCCGTTCCCATTTTCTATTCTGTCTGAGAGCAGAGCATTGTACAGTCGTCTACAGGTCTTAATAGTCTCGCCCATCAGATTGGCCTGCGTCTTTGTTGGGTACAGCCTGAATTTGTATACGGTCAGCATTCTTGCTCTTCCACGCATCTCTTGATCGTTTCGGAGGAAACATGCCCGTGGGTGGAAACAAAGTAGCTCCTTGTCCAAAGAGCGGGGAGGCTGGTTCGTAGCTGAGGAAATTCCTTTCGCAAGATCCTTGAAGTGTAGCCTTTCAATCCCATCACTATCCTGTTTGGTGCGATTCGGCAAGCTCGCATCACTCCTTTCGGACTATTCATCGACCAGCCATCGGCATTGGAAGAACTGAACTGTGCGCTGATCGTCGACAACAGGCTGGTTTGCACGCACTTGGTCGATCCCTAGGACAAGTGTGCCAGACGCGCGTGTGTCAGTTAGTCCATCAGAACTTGCCATTACTGGGTCCCGACTAGGCTGCGCGAGAGCAGATGAAGCGCGGTCGGGCAGGTACGCTCGTGCTATCAGTTCCGGTCGTGCTCGACCGTGTCCGTTACTGGATCCGGCACCGACAAGTACAGGTACCAGCGCGCATAAGTCGTTAAGCTATGAAGAGGCAGCGTTCCACCAAGGGTGGTCGGAAGGTGTCCGTATGGAACCCCGCACGTACGTTCATACATGACTCCAGCGTGGCCGCGAAGCAGACAGGCCCCTTTTTCGCCGCTTGGATTCAGTGCTCCCTGTTCCGCTGAAGGAAGCTGTATGTTGTGTCGTCCTGCCTTCAGTCATGATCAGAGGTTCGGCTGAATGCTATCAAGAATCAGGCGACTAAGGGAATACCTCCGGATTGCTGGAGTCGCGAGCATCTCGCGAAGGTATTTTGTCATCAATTCTTTTGATGGGGCCATGACCATGCTTGGGATACTCTTGGGCGCGAGCGCCACCGGCCCCGTGGATCCAAAGTTTGTTATCGGCGCCGGGTTGGGGGCCAGTTTCGCCATGGGTGTCTCGGGCCTTTCTGGGGCATACCTCACTGAGCAAGCTGAGCGCGCGAGGAGGTTGCGCGGGCTAAAGAGAGCGATGCTATCTGACCTCCGCCGGTCAATCCACGTGAAGGCAGCCTCTGTTGCGTCGGTGTGGGCCGCGTTGGTAGACGGTTTCTCGCCAGCGATAGCCGCCGCTGTACCGATGATCCCATACGCACTGGCACTTTTCGGGATTGTACCGGGATGGTCGGCTTTCCCGGCCTCAATCCTATTGATCCTGGCGATTCTCTTCATATTGGGAGCCTTCTTGGGGAAGATCTCTCGCGAAAACATGCTTGCTGCTGGGCTGCGGATGTTGGCGGTGGGCATCTGTACAGCAGTGGTCTTGATGGTGCTGGGCAGCTTTGGCGTGCGCTAGAATGGCTGCAGTGGACTTCGTATTAGCAAGCGACTGGCCCTCTTAAGAGTTCGGATCAAGACGAGCAGAGGTCGCCTTAGCGGAGAAGTGATATTATAAGGGAATCTCTGCTACCTCCGTGAAATGTTGTGTCTGATCTATGCTTGGCGCGAAGCGGTGCTGGAGTGATTGGTCGGCACTCAGATGACACGAATCGTGCTGGACGTGCTGAAGCCGCATGAGCCGCCGATTCACGAGCTTGCCTCTAGGCTTGCGTCTCTTCAAGGCGTGGATCGTGCCAGCGTCTCGCTCGCCGAGATCGATCAAAGTACCGAAAGCGTCAAGGTTTCCATTGAGGGAACCGGAATCGCGATCGACAGTATCCGAAGACCCTCGAAGAGCTGGGGGCTGTCATACACAGTATTGACGAGGTCTCAGTAGCGAAGAAAACTCGATAGACGATCGATGCGATGACTCGCCGAGCCAGCAGTGTTCGATAACGCTGGCATTTGCTTGCCGCGTTCTCTAGTCTCTGGACTTCGACAAAGGAGCATCTACATTACTCTTCATGATTCCCATCTTCACTCAGCTGAAGACGGATTGAAGCTACTTGTTGGTGTTGGGTGGTTGTTGCAGGATTGGATGGCAGATCGTTCCGTTGTCATTCAAGACGGATTCCTAAAGTCGAGATGCCCTTCTCACCTTCCCGACTCCTGCTCCATAACCTATATCGCGACCGGGCAGGGGCACAGCGCCATCCCACGGAAGCCAGCAAAGCGATTGAGCAAAGCCTTCCCCCTGGGTATCAGGCTAGGCATAGTATAGACACTGCATTTTCCTAGGAAAACGGTGGCTCCAGACTTCAGCGAAGTTACGTGTAACCACAACGATCCAAGTCAACGGGTCGAAGCAATTGTCGCTTCAGCTCTCGTCCGGATGTTGGAGGGATCTGAAACGAATAGACCTCATCGGACATGTCCGAGAACTCTAACCGCCGCGTCCCTCTGCTCGATCCCGTTGCTGACCTTGTTCGCTGCCTTTCTCATGAGGATCCCAAAATCGTGGGGGCCTACTGTCAGTGAGCTTCTCGGAAGCCTTGCCTTCGGACCTAGCTTCGGACTCAACTGCTTCAGTATTAGAGCACGATTAGATCTGAAAGGACACGCAACCTAATTTCTTGTCCTGAAACCGCTTTTAGGGTGAGCGATGAACCTAGCGATGGAGGCCCGTTGACGCCTTGAGCAAGGCGCCTGAGTTGGCGACCGGACTTTGGCCATACGTCACTCCTCTTCCTACAAGCGCAGGCCAGCAGTCGAGGCTGCTGTTCTCTGTGTTCAGGTCAGAAGCCTCAATGAACCTCATCAGACACATGCCTCTCGAGAAAGAAGTTTACCGGCAAGAACTCATTAGGACCCTCGGGTACTCAAACAAGACAGTAGTAAAATCGCTTAGGTCGCTCGTCGCAGCTGGGATTTCTATCCAGTTTTCAAGCTCGTGAAAAGTGGCATGCGGGAGCGTGCAAGTGTGAGGGCGCTCCCGCCAGGAATAGGGGTCGTCTCCTTCATCGCTACAGAGATGGATGGAGGCACCGGGGACCTCATCTTTCTGCTGGAGGCTGGACCTATCTTCGGCCTAACTAAAGAAATGCTCCCGGCTCTGTTCATCTCCTACACTTTCCTTGACCCGGCCGTTCGTCTTCTTGTGGGAGTCGTCTGCGCGCTCGTACTTACTCCGGTTCTCGTCGCTGCCGAAAAGGCAAACCTCCTCAGATGGCCCTTAACATAGTTCTCGCACACATCTCGACGTGGTCGGTGAAAGGTCATGACTTCGAGAGGGCGAAGAAGCTTGTGCGTATCCGTGGTTGCAACGCTGGCGGCTCTTCATATTGTTCTCTCGTACGCGCCGCCGCTCGTTGGGTTTCGAAGAATGAGCATAGTCATGGAACCGTTGGAAGGCATTATCGCTGGGCCCTACCTTGGATTCCTTGCAGCAGCGATGGGCTGGATCGGGGGTCGCTTCATCAGGCCTGATGCCTTCTGGATCGAGAACCTCTTCGGAATTGCCGAGGCTGTCGGAGCGCTAGGCGCGGGCTTCCTGATGTCACGAAAGTGGTATCTGACGGCTGGAATCTACGGAGCCCAACTGCTGGCGTTTCTCGTGCATCCGCTGGCGCGGCATATTCCATTGTGGACACTTTGGAACACCTATCTCGGGTTCCTGTCCGTCTTTGCTGCGGCTTTCCTTGTGCGCAGGCTCCAACATGCCAAGTTGAGCCCATCTCGTTTGGCTCCTGTGGTTGCTTCGGTAGCTTTTGTCGCTGTCGAGTTGGACGTGATGGTCAGGATATTCATGCTCATAGTTGGTGGGCTCTATCAACTCTACCCGATTCCCATAGAGGCACTTCCTGCGATATTCATTGCAGGCGCAATCCAGACCCCTCTCGAAGCAGCCTATACGGTTGCAGTTGCCACTGTCGTCGGTGTCCCAGCTCTCATAGCACTTGAGAAGAGCAGAATCTTGAAGTGGCCTCTCTCATAGACGACTCAAGAATCGCAAGGAACTGCGGAGACTCGCCGTAGCCGTACCGAAAGCTGCCTCTTCGTTTACGCGCTTAAATACATGCGCAGATCGATCCTTTCGGGCTATGGAAACTGCCAGCGTGGCCTCCTGAGTAAAAGGAGGGCTTTGGATTGAGCGAAACTCTTGTTGAACATCTCGAGAAAGCGCCACTTACGCGTTTTCATTATGGATTACTGCTGTTAGCCAGCCTAATTTACGCACTCACGGCGATGAATGTCCTACTCATAGCCGCAGTACTTACGCCAATAATCAACGAATTCGGGCTTAAACAGCATCCGCTTGTCTCAGGTCTACTTCTGAGCGCAGGTTATCTAGGCATGTTTGTCGGCGCGCTATCCTGCGGCATTCTCGCGGATCGTATTGGGAGAAAGAACACGCTTCTTCTCACCATATTGACTATGACTGTTTTCACTGCACTCAACTCGGTTGCTCCCGACCCGGTGACGATGGCCTTCCTGCGATTTCTGGCAGGAATAGGGTTGGGTGGCGCCTTGCCGCAGCCAGGCATCTATGTTTCGGAGTACATACCCGCGAGATACAGAGGACGGTTCCTGGGGTTAGTCGAAGCCTCTTGGGTGTATGGAGCGCTACTCTCTCTGGCTTTTCCCAGATTTCTCTTTCCAAGCTTTGGGTGGCGCCCAACGTTCTTGGTAGCTCTGTTACCGCTCTTTCTGGTTCCTGTGATCCTCATTCTTGCTCCCGAATCTCTCCGCTATTTGCAACTCAAGGGGAGAACGAGCGAAGCCATAATGTTGCTCAAGAGGTATCACCTAGTTGCCTCTGATTTTGAGGAACGGATAGCTCCTGAGAAGACCGCCAAGAACTACGATATCAAATCTGCGCTGAGAGAAATCTGGTCGCCGGCTTTCCGAAAGAGAACAGCGATGTTATGGATTTCTTGGGCTGTCTTGGTTTACACATACCACGGGATCTTCACGTGGCTTCCGACTTTCTATGCGAGTCCGCCGCTGAATCTAACTGTTGTCAGGTCCATCGAATGGGTACTCATAGTTACCTTGGCACAGATCCCAGGATACTACAGCGCAGCATTGCTACTGGACCGTGTGGGCAGAAAGCCAATCGCAATCACATATCTCGCTTTGGCTGGCGTTGGGAGCATTCTGCTCAGCCTCGCCCGCGAGCCGACATCCATACTGCTGTGGAGCATGGTGATATCCTTCTTCAATCTTGGGGCATGGTCAGCTCTATACGCGTATACACCGGAGCTGTACCCTACTCGTGTGAGAGGGACCGGCTCAGGAGCAGCAGCCAGCATCGGGCGCGCCGCGGGAGTGATTGCGCCTACCGCGACTCCGCTCCTGTTCGCTTACGGCGGTCTCGGAGCGGCCTTTACAATGTTTGCTCTCGCTCACATCTTTGGTGCGACCGGGGTGGCTCTGCTCGGAATCGAGACCAAGGGAAAGATCCTCGAAGAAATCTCCAAGGAATAGAAGCC
>CAZRNA010000077.1:0-1675 GCA_964601325.1 uncultured Candidatus Bathyarchaeia archaeon | reverse complement strand
GAACTAGGGGAGCTGGGTCTACCCGGCTGAGAGGACGGCTGGAGCCGTCGACCCCATGAACCTGATCCAGGCAATGCTGGCGAAGGGAATGGAGAATTCTCAGCTGAGTCAAGTTGCTCCGAAGAGGAGAAAATGAAGCCGACAACAAGGATCCTTAGTGAAGCAGCCGTTTTGGTGGCGCTTGCGGGCGCTCTTAACTTCGTAAAGATCTACACTCTACCCCAAGGAGGCTCGATCACGGCGGGAGCGATGGTCCCTATCTGTTGGTTCGCACTTCGACGTGGAGTCAAGTGGGGGGTTTTCGCTGGCGTGGTGTTCGGCTTCGTTGTGATGCTCAATCCCGTGGATTTCTACGTTGTCCATCCTGCGCAGTTTCTGCTTGACTATCCTATCGCGTTTGGCGCCTTGGGACTGGCTGGCGCGTTCAGGAGGCAACCGCTAGTAGGCGTCGGCGTGGGCATCTTTGGGAGATTCTTGTCGCATTTCAGTTCAGGGGTAATTTTCTTCTCGATGTTCGCGCCGGCGGGCATGAGCGCTTTTGTTTATTCTGCGATATACAACGGGAGCTACCTTATTGGAGAATTCGTTGTGACTGTGGTGATAATGTTCCTGCTCGTCAAGAGGCGGGCTTTGGAGTTGTATCTGTAGCCTGTTTGAACCGTTCGATGGCCTCGCCCTCTCAAAGCTTCGTGCCCTGTTAGATCGAGTTGACAGTCAGCTACAGCTGGATGACTCTGAGAAGAAACGCTCAGAAGAGTTGAGAAAGGAACTGGGTCGGCTTGGAAGTGGAGCCCTACCACTTTCCAAAGCGAGCGACTGAGGCATGAGTAAGACAGACTACCCCCTAGGGGGTACCCAAGCGTGGGATGTTGCGTGGTTGCGGCATCGGGGATAGCTGTTGCAGATTGAGATTATATGGCTCCCGTATCAGAGGCAGCTTCGCAAAATCCAGGTGTGTACTGTTTGTCTCGTTCACGTCTGAGCCTGCTTGTCCCTGTTCTGATAGCTGTTGTTCTGATAGCCGTAGTTCTTGCGGGTAGCTATTACGTCCCTTGGAGCACACGTTCTACACATGCTCCGATGAGAAATCAGATTTCCCTGCAAGGTGTATCCCTGTGTGCAAGCAACTGCTGGTATCCGAGTCCCTACCTGTCGGCGACGGTTTTCGTGAATGGGAGTGTTCCGCTGTCAAGTTTGCATTTGTTCATAAATGGCACGGACGAAGGGATATTGACATATTCGAACACAATGACAAGTTACGCGCTAGTGTTCAAGGCCCAGCCGAAGAATCCTGCGATAGCGACATTAGATCTACGCGTGATTTCTGTGCCGAGAGCGAAGAAGAAAGCAAAGAAGAAACCGAAGAAGTAACCAAAGAACCGGCGATTTCCTTTGCGGTGACGAGAGGGGGGTTCAAGTCCGCTTTGAACAACAGAAGGTCGGCCATAAGAATCATCACTTGTATGCGCGATAGTTCAAGGCCAAGAGGAGTCATAGGAGACTAGTTTCGTCGTCCGGTCTCCGACGGATGACGTGACTGATGATGCAGCGCATTGATTGATTCGGCGCAAACGTCATAGTGAGCGATGAATCCCTTTCAAACGTCGTAAGGGATGCTGCCCAGTTGAGGCGTTATGGTCCGCCGTTGTTTCTCTTCCTGATTGTGCCGCTTTCA
>CAZRNA010000076.1:0-7804 GCA_964601325.1 uncultured Candidatus Bathyarchaeia archaeon | reverse complement strand
ACCAGATTTGTCCGCTGTATCCGTTCACGCTGAGCATCCCGACTATCTTGCCGTCTTTCTGGAAATCGATTGTGTAGTAACCGTAGAAGTGAGTGATGCCCTCGACATGTGATCCAGGGAAGTTCTGTGATAGATAGGTCTCGGCGATGGATTTAGCGTCCTGTTCGCTGACTTGCATCTGACCCGAGATGTCTGCCTGTCCACGTGGCCCCATCATGCCCTGCATCATACTGTATTTGGTGTTCCACATCATGTTCGGTCCGGGTTCAGGCACGATCTTGCCGGTCACTATTCCACCGCTCATCATGCCGCCGCCAATTCCCATGTTGCCGTTCATCATTTCTGAGGATGGTGCTTGCTTCCAGATCAGCATCTCAAAAGCACCGAGACCGGAGTCTTTCTCGTAGAAGATGACATAGAAGTTGTACTGAAATTCCATTATCTCCTTGACGGCTAAGTTAGGGTTCCCTAAAGACACGAGATACTGCTGAGCAATCGCCTTTACTTCGTTAAGAGTGATCGGCACAGCCGCGAAGGTTCGAGGCCGTCCAGACCATTGACCCATCATTCCAGGATTCCGTAGTGATCCTAAACCGTAAGGCCGTGCATTGCTCCAAGCCCAGCCTACGTACAGAGGAATGGCCAGAAGACCGATGACTCCCACCGCAATGAGAACAAGTCCTATTGCACGTTTGTCCAACCAGTGCAACTTCCTAGACAGTGACGACTTCGAGAGAGGGATAGGTTTGCCTCAATCAGAAGAGGAAGAAGCGCGAAACGAAACCTTCCAAAACCAAAAGAATCCCTCTTTGCGTGTGCGCCCCAAGGGATCACGTATACACGACGCGTTCCTCAACCAATTGCGGTGAGAATAGTTATAGTACGAATGTGCCCAGATACTAACGGGTTTACTTGGTTGGTTCGAGAGGTAGACTACAAACCGAAACCCATTGACGGCGATTTCCTGGATAAGCCCACCGAGTATCCGGTCACGGGTGAGCATGAAGGGCACAAGGTGAGGGCTGAGGGAAGGCAAAGACTCGACGCAGAGGGAAAGCCCTACCCCACGAAACTTGGGATCCATGGAACTCAGGTTGCGGTAGACTGGGAGACCTGCATAGCCGATGGCGTCTGCATGGACGTCTGTCCCGTCGACGTGTTCCAATGGCAACTTAAGCCAGGCGTGAAGGGTACCGGTAACGATCTTTGGCCTCTCAGCGCTGAGCTTCATGAGAAATATCGCACAGACAAATCAGACCCGATAAGGGAGAAGGACTGCATATTCTGCCGAGCTTGTGAAATACAATGCCCGGTTCAGGCGATAAAGATCACAGAGCTCTCGGAGTAAAGAGAACGCGCAGCATATGCGGTCGAATTTGCCCTCAAGACACCCAACGAACTTCATTAGCGGCGCCGGATTCTTGGAGTTGCTGGTACGGGCAAAATGAAGGCCTCCAAGCAGTCCAAAGAGCTACGAAGCCTGAAACTTGCAGTGGGAGTCTATGTTCTCATTTTTGCTCTGAAACTGGCCGCTTACTTCATGACAGGAATCATGGCTGTTCTGGCCGAAGCGCTGCACACTCTAAGCGACATATTCGTCTCCACGTTTCTGCTGGTGGCTGCGACCTGGTCTAGCAGAGAAGCAGATGAGGTTCACATGTTCGGATATGGCCGAGCGCAGAATGTTGCAGCGCTCGTAGCTGCAACCCTATTCATCTCCTTCACAAGCCTCAGACTGTACGAGGAGGCAATCCCTCGGCTCTTCCAACAAAACGGCATAGCCTACCAGAACCTACCGGTCGCTCTTGGAGTGCTCGCTGTCTCTATGCTCATTGCAGCTGCGCCGCTGGTGAGCATCCTCGCGCAGAAAGAGCGTAGTGCCGCAGCCAAGGCCCAATACATGGAGCTGATAAACGATGAGCTTGGCTTGGCAGCTGCTTTCGTCGCAACCATACTCGTCTCTAACGGGGCTCCAATCGCGGATCCCATAGCCGCCATCATTGTGGCGACAATCATAGCTTTCAATGCGCTAGGCCTTTTCCGAGAGAACCTGTCGTTCTTGCTGGGACGCTCTCCAGGCCCTGAATTGGTAGCCAAGATCGAGGGCGCAGCCCGCTCAGTTGAAGGAGTGTTAGGTATTCACGATCTTCGGGCGGAATACATTGGGCCGGAAGCCGTTCATGTTGGAATGCATATAGAGGTGCCACGAGGCCTCCCGATTGAAGAAGCAGATCGCATCGCAGAGGAAGTACGCGTCCGAGTCCATCAGATCATAGAGGGTAGATACTGCGTCATCCACGTAGACCCAGCCGAAAGTAGCACACTAGCTTAAGCTTGACTTAGAGGGAGATAAGCGCAGTCACCGAAGGCTCTTCAATCTTTCACGTAACGCGGTGAAGGCTTCCCTCGAAGCCATTTGTCCATCTTCGATCATAATGCCCTCGACGGGACAGTAGGTGAGAGTGTAGTCGGCGGTTGCTATGAGGTAACCGAGATCCTCATTGCTCAGGTCGAGTCTATTCACCGGCTCTACCTGCACCGCCTCCAGCTTCTTCAGCAATGCCTCGAAAGAGTCACGAGAGGAGACGCTGCCGTCATCGGTCGTGATGCCGCCTTCGACTGGGCAATTCTCGATGGAAAAGATCAGGTTCGCCTTGGCTAGCCTCAACTCCTCGGCACTCAATTCCACCGCTCTGCCTTTCTCGCTCATCATTCACACATCCAGCAGAAAGCTGCTTACCGTCCTACTTTTCCTCTTTGATCCTCTTGGCGAGGGTCTTGCCCAATTGCTTGATTCCCTCGATATCGTTGTCTGACGGGGGACCGTTGACCTGGATGGCTCCGACAATTTCAATCTTCGACGGTCCCAGAGTCTCCTGGATTTGTCTTACGGCACCTCCGCCCCATCCATAGGAGCTTAGGATGACCGCGAATCTTGCGGGTGGGCGGAGGACCTTGACCAGGTTAGTCGCCTGTAAGCCTAGAGGATGCGCTCCCCCTAACACGGTGGGTGCTCCCAGGACGATTGCCCTAGAGTCAACTAGGTCCCTTGCCACGTCGCCCAAGCTAGCGGAAGCCATGTTGTATTCGGTGATCTCGATCCCGTCTGACGTTAATGTCTCCGCGATCGCGTGTACCATCTTCTCTGTGCTCTTCCACATGCTTACGTAAACTATCGTGGCTTTCTGCTTGGTTTCCCCGTTCGCCCACCTACTGTAGGGTTCGAGGATGCGTTCAGGGTTTCTGTATATCGGCCCGTGGCTTGGCGCTATCTTCTCCATCTGCAGGTCCTTGATTTTCTCAAGTGCTTTCTGAGCCATACTCCTGAAGGGCATGAGGATCTCGCCGAAGTATTCCTGGGCGTGAACGATCAAGTCCTTCACCTCATCGTCGTAGAATCCGTTGGTGACATGCGAGCCGAAGAAATCGCATGGGAACAGGATCCTATCCTCTGGAAGGTACGTGAACATAGTCTCCGGCCAGTGGAGCATGGGCGCCTCGATGAACCGCAATGCCTTTCCGCCGAGGTCGAGTGTGTCTCCGTCGGCAACCGTTCTCGTTCTATCCGCTGGGATCTTGTAGTATGTGTCCGCCATTTTTGCGCCGATCTTCGTTGTGACAAGTGTCGCATTCTTGGCTAGCGTCATCATGTGTGGAATCGCGCCAGCGTGGTCCGGTTCCGCATGATTCATTATCACATAGTCTAGGTCAGCGGGGTTTGTGACCTCTCTGATTATGTCTTCCAGGCTCTTCTCGAAGCCGGGATTTGTAGTATCGATCAGCGCAGTCTTCTGCTTGCCCATCACTAGGTACGCATTGTATGTGGTTCCCTCAGGCAATGGAACCAGGGAATCGAATAATCTGCGATCCTTGTCAACGGTACCCACCGAGTAAACATTTCGAGAGATTTCTACAATACTGCCTAAACCCAATTCTGTCATTCGACCATTCTTGATTGAACGCATAGCAGGCGTGTGGGAGAAAGGGATGCCGATTCTTGGCCGATCGTCTCATAGCGCTCTACGATAGTTTGTAAGCTCCTGGTGGCCCTTTTCGGTGATAGCGATTGTATCCTCTATTCGTACGCCAAACCCGCCAAGGTAGAGGCCGCAGTTTCCGATCGCTATGACCATGCCGGGCTTCAGTTCGTCTTTTGGCTCTTCGCCGTGGAAGAATGCATGTCCAGCGGGGAGTGGTGGTTCCTCGAACTCCAAGCCTACGCCGTGTATGGGCGGGCCTACGAAGTACTCCTCGTATCCTTCCTTCTGAAAGATCTCATGCATCTTGTTCTCCAGTTGCGTCATCGTGGCATTCGGACCCGCTGTCTGGACCGCTGCTCTTTGGGCTCTTAGATACACCTCATAGGCTTTCTTCTGTTTCTCGGAGGGTTTTCCAGCGCATATGGTTCGGCAGATATCCGCATGATAACCGTCAAGAGTTGGATGGAGATCAATCATGACTACATCGCCTCTTCGCACTTTTCTTCTGGCTACTAAACCATGAGCGATCGAGGATCTTCCGCCTGACGCGACGTATGTTCTAAAGAACTCCTCTGCCCCGTTCTGTCTCATCACGTACTCCGCCTCTCCAGCGATGGCCGTTTCGGTAACGCCTGGTTTTGTTGCTTTGACGGCCGCAGCTATTGCTTTGTCAGCCACTCGAGCGGTTCGTCTGATCTTGGCGATCTCTTCAGGTGATTTGATGATCCTAAGGTCGGTCATGATCTCGGTGGCGTCTGCGAACTCTAGCGCCGGCGGCTTGGCGTGCGGATGCTTGAACATCTCAAGCATCGAGACTTTCAACCAAGTGTTCTCAGCTCCGACCTTGCCCTTCTCCAACCCAAGCTCTTTCCAGATGTGCATTAGAGAGTGAAGCATGCCGACCTCATCCTCAAATCCGAGGATGTGGTCAGAAGCACAGTACCTCTTCGTGTCTTCAACATCAGTCTTGGGGACTCCCACGTAGGTCGCTCCGGTCCTGGACACGATTGCGAACGCGCATAGCCTACCGTCTCCTACTATGTAGCTCATGTTCGAAGGTTTCGTCAGGAGGATCGCGTCGAGACTGACTTTCTCCATCAATTCCCCCGCACGCCGAATCCTCTCTCTGAACGTCGCGTTCTCGACAAGGTCGCCACGGTGATACACCACATTCTCCATGTCCGCGCAACCTCCGATGCAGCCTACGCTTGTTTGACGTATTTCTCCGGGTTTCTGTCAAACTTCTGCTTACACATTGGTGCGCAGAAGTAGTAGGTCTTCCCCCGGTGATCAGACTTCCATTTTGCGGTCTTCTCATCTACTTCCATCTGACATACCAAATCGAGAACCATACCCAAACCCCGCGTAAACCTGCGAGTAGAACAATAATCAAGCTTTCCCCATGACCAAATGAGCCAAGACTATCACCTCACTGCTGCCGACTCGAGACAGCAGCGTGAGACGGTCGTCTCATATGCAAGCTCTGCCCTAGAGCCTCGGACGAACCGTTGACCTCAAAGTGGCCTTCAACTCGATATTCACAAGAACCGAGAGCAGATCTAAATGTGAGCGAAGCCTCTCGCCCCTCAGAGACGTATTCCTTTGGACTCTAGAGGACAATCACGAAAGGATGCGCTCAAGTCAATAGTCAGGGAGCTCCACCAAGGCAAGTCCCCGGAGGCCCTGAAGGCAAAATTCGCAGAGCTTCTGACTGATGTTACTCCTGGAGACATAGGCAAGCTTGAGCAGGAACTGGTTCGCGAGGGATTGGATCCGCAGGAAATCACGAGGCTCTGTGATCTTCACGTCCAGTTGTTCCAAGAGGGGCTGGAAAAACAAGCAAGACTCGAAACTGGGACTAAACACCCGCTGACTGCGCTTAGGGTCGAGAATGAGCAGATAGCCAAGGCAGCGACGGAGTTCCACGAAGCAATAAACCTGCTACAAACGCAACCTCCAGCGAGCTTGAAGTCAAAGAAAGCCGAGATCAGCAACAGACTAGAAGCGTTGGCCAAAGTTGAAGTGCACTACCAGCGCAAGGAGAACCAACTCTTTCCTCTCCTTGAGAAGCATGGAATAACCGCCCCTCCTCAGGTTATGTGGTCAACGCATGACGAGATAAGGAAGCTGATCAAGAACACGAGAGCCGCTTTGTCTTCTGAAGACAGTGCTGGTCTTGTCGACTGTGGAGAGAAGCTCGCGCAGAAGGTCGAGGATATGACCTACAAGGAGACGAAGGTTCTGTTTCCCATGGCCATGGAGGTGCTCACAAGAGAGGACTGGGACGAGATATTGCACGCAAATGCCCAGAAAGGAATGCCGAAAGCGGTAGGCGTCGAAGGGCTTCTGTCACTTGACACAGGCTTATTGAACGCCGAGCAACTGAACCTCATCCTCACGCATCTTCCTGTTGATATTACGTTCATAGATGAGAACGATGTTGTGCGCTACTACTCGGAAGGGAAGGAGCGTATCTTTCCACGGTCACGAGAAGTCATCGGCCGCAAGGTGCAGAACTGTCATCCACCGAAGAGCGTGCACATCGTCAATCGAATCTTGGAGGAGTTCAAGGCTGGGAAGCGAGATGTCGCCGAGTTCTGGATTAACCTGAAGGACAAGTCTGTGTACATACGTTACTTCGCAGTTCGTGACAGGCAACGACGATATGCTGGAACCCTCGAGGTAACGCAGGATATCACGTCGATCAAGACGCTTGAGGGTGAACGTCGGCTCCTAGATTGGCATTGAGACACATCGTTAGCATGCCTGTCTCCTGTCCCGAAATAATTTCGTATATGAAGGTAGGCAACTACGGGTGAAACCCAACGACCGTAAGGTCCGATGGCTCATCCAGGAGAAACTGAAGGGGAGGGGTAGCGGCGAGCTAGCCCTCATACAGAAGGTCACCCGCAGACGCGTGGAACAACTCTGGCAAGCATACAGACTAACAGGCACCATGCCCACCCTCAAGAAACCCGGCCGCCCAAGAAGAAGCAGAAACCTCCATGAGGCCACCGTGATCCTCGAAACCTACAACCAACACCAACTCGGAGCCGTCAACCTCGAAAACATAATCAAAATCAAACTAGGCGTACATGTACCCCACAACCGCATCCACGAGGTCCTCCGCATGAACCAGAAAGCCGTACCGCAACCCAGCAAGCAGCGACGGCGCAGCTGGGTCCGATACGAGCGGACGCATAGCATGAGCTTGTGGCACATGGATTGGAAACAGCTCAGCACAGGGGAATGGTTCCTAGCCATAATGGACGATGCATCACGATTCATCGTAGCCTACGGAGTCTTCACGGAAGCCACAACCGAGAACACTCTAACCGTACTCAAACAAGCCATAGCCCAGTACGGATGCCCAGACGAGATCCTAACCGACCGAGGCACACAATTCTACGCCAGCGAAGGCGAAAGGAAGGAGAAGGGCGTAAGCCAATTCGAACAATACCTAGCCGACCGGGGAATCAAACATATCCTCTGCCGAGTCAACCATCCGCAGACCAACGGGAAACTGGAACGGTTCTACGGCGTCCTCGAAGACAAGATGATCCACCGCGCCCAAATCGCCACCATCCCCGAATACGTCCACTGGCACAACGAAATCAAACCACACATGAGCTTGGACTGGGAGAACCTGGAAACGCCAATTCAAGCTTTCCAGAGGAAACTACCCGAAGACAGAAAGAATGTTCCTCAAATTATCCAGGATGCGAAATAATTATGGGATATCACAGTCACGATCCAAATCTCAGAATTGGTGCGGGAGGGGGGATTCGAACCCCCGAAGGCCTACGCCATAGGCTCCTGAAGCT
>CAZRNA010000075.1:4984-7843 GCA_964601325.1 uncultured Candidatus Bathyarchaeia archaeon | reverse complement strand
AGTCTCTCAATTCCTGTTGCTTGAGAACGCCACGTTTGCTGAACATTGTTCTGCTCCTCGGTCGGACGATTCCTCAACATCTGTGAGACTCGTCCTCGTTCCGGGTCGGTCATCGAGGAGAGCTCAACCTCCACCTTAGCAACTCCTTCCATTTCTGAGACGGCCTTGATCACGTCGTCTTTGATTGCGTCTCTAAGTGGACAGTGGGGAATCGTTAGCGCGATCTCAGCGCGCACTGTGCTTCCATGCACTTCAACGGCTCTAACCATGCCAAGGTTCACAATGCTGGCGCCAATCTCCGGGTCCTTCACATTCTTGAGGGCCCGCATTACGTTCTCTCTGGTGACCATTAACGGAGAGCCTGCCGCACATGACCTATGTCAAACCGTACTTGCCTTTTCTCCACGTCATACGGCCTAGCATTCCGGTCATCTGCACCGGCGAAAGCATGACGTACGTTATCTTCTACTTAAACACACTCTGCCTCAGATGATCGGGGCCCCAGCACACGTTGCATCGCGTTGACATTTTAGCTTCATGAATAGAGTAGTACAGATGGAAGGAGGTGAGAAAGTGAGCGAAAAAGGCCCTCTTTGGCAGAGAGTTGATGAGAGAGGACCGGGTGGAGGTGGATCCTACATCCCAACAGAGCAGAGAGTCAAGACAGTACAAACGGAGACACAACCTGATTCAATCCTAGCCCTAGTTGACTCGGCGCTGAAGAAGGAGCTTGCGAAGGAAGAACCAGACAAGGATCTGTTGAACTGCTATTCGAGTATCTACACGTCAATCGCCAAGGTACATACTGTCAGGCGCATTAGTTTCGGGTTTAGTCGGTCGGAACTTGCTGTCATGATGATCTGGTTTGTGGGATTCCTGGGAGCAACCGTCGCAGCGAAGTTTGCTGCCGTAGTTTGGGCTATTTGGATTGACGTGGCGGCCTTGGTCATGTATTGGACGGCTCTACTACTTGCTTTGCTAGGAGTTTCTGCGCTGTCGGACCTCAAGAAATGAAGCTGCGTTTGGCTGTGGGCAGAGGGCGCATTCCTCGAATGGGAGCGGCAGAGACGAGCGGCCAGAGCAAGGCCCACGCTCCGCTCGGACTACTTGGCACCATCGCATCCTAGGCTGTACCTAGACTAGGCGGAGGAGTCTCCATCGTTTGCCGTTACAGGCTCCACACGGCGGAAAGTTGTTGTGTATGGCCAGCGGGATGTCGATGATCTTGCCTCGACCTTCACATACCTCGCATCGATAATTGCCCGAGACCGGGGCATCTCCGCCTGTGAAGACTTGACCGATACTTACAGTTCTCACCAAGCATGATAACCCGCAGTCTTGGGCTAATCTGTCTTTCTATGGAGCGTTTCTTGTCGGCTAGGCCGACAATCCTTTCATGCCTCACCGGTACACGTCAAACCAGAAGAGACGGATTTCCTCAGATTATCCATTCGGCCTGAGGCACTGATATATGTCTACCTTGAAGCAAGTGCCGAACTTGGGTGTCCTCGGCTCAGTAGGCTCGGAGACGCGAGGAGAATCGACTTGGGGACTGTGTCGGCTTTCTGATCTCTCAATCTTCTCTTTCGGGTATTCGTACAGCTGCCAACGCTAGCTCCAGGCGTGAGAGAACGTCTGCATTTGGCGAAGATTTGCAGGATCACGAACTGCAGTCGGGTAGAGCTTCGGTACCATTTCTGGCAGGGTGTGGACGAGTGTCCGCGCTGCAAATCAGGTCGTGCCGCTTGAACGAGCACTATCCGTGACATCTCTCTCCCGTCATCGACGCTCGTCGGTGATGCTTATTCGATTGAGTAGTCGCCGTCCGGGTACACTGTCACCACAATCGGCCTGGAGACTCGTGTGCCGACCACATGATTCCTCGCTTTGAAACGCATGTCCTCGTAGATTCGAGTGAAATTCGCACCTAGCTTGATCTTTGCACGGTTTGCGCGGTTCAGGATTATTCGTGGGATATCCACGAGATGAGTTCCTTTCGGAATCTCCACTGAAACAGCCAACCCTTGATGCTTCAGGTTGTCGAGAGTCGCCCTAGCACGTTCGATGTTCATCTTCGCCCGTGATTCCAAGAGAACAACATTCTCTCTACTCGTTCCAATTTGTTGGGCAACTCGTTTCTGCGTGTACCCCTGTGCTCTGAGTTTCAGGACTTCTATCTGGCGCTCCGTAAGCAAACCCGAGACATGTTTGGTGGAACGTTGTCGAGTCATGATTATGAATTGCGGTTACTTTGCCACTTAAACGTGGCGTGCCCATCCCAATCGCGTAGTCAGGATTCTAGGGGCGTAGTCGGTCTCGGTCTCTTGGGTAGAAGATGCATTCTCTTATGTTCTCAGCGCCTGTTACGAGCATGACGAGCCTGTCAATGCCTATCGCCCAGCCGGCGTGGGGGGCGAGGCCCATTCGAAAGACGGCTAAGTGGTCTTTGAAACTCTCTGGATTGAGCCCTTGTTCCTTCAGTCTTCTGAGCAGCACGGAATATTCGTGAACTCTGGTTCCGCCTGAAGCCAGCTCTAGCGCACCGTACATCATGTCGAACGAGTCAGAATACTTCGGGTCATCCTCTCTCGGGGAGATATAGAACGGCTTGATAGCCGACGGCCAGTCAGTCAGGAAGTAGTATCCCGGATAGAGTTCGCCGAGTTTCTTCTCGGCAGCCGTTGGCATGTCCTCTCCCCACTTTACCTCGACACCTTCCTTCGAGAGTTTCCCGATCACTTCATCGTAGGTGAGGCGCTTGAAAGGCAGAGGCGGCACTTCGAGGCGGACGTTCAATGTCTCCAGCTCTCTTGAGCAAAGGCTGACAACCGCCTTGTACACTTCGTGAATCAGCCGCTC
>CAZRNA010000075.1:0-4884 GCA_964601325.1 uncultured Candidatus Bathyarchaeia archaeon | reverse complement strand
GTGGCACGGAGGATCTCGTGGCGTATCTTGAAGATGGCTCGTGAAGTGCTTCTTCTGAGGTCCATCACTCGAGCATCGAGCCGAACATCGATGTCCGCGGGCACTCGCCCTGTAGGATCCAAGGGGAGCGGATAGACAACGTCGCCTAGAAGTTTCATGTCGGTGGGAGCTACTTCGACGCCTCGTGGAGCCTCTTTCCGAGCCTTCACCTTCCCTCGTACGCCAATGGCGTACTGTTTACCCACGGTGGCGAGCCTTTCAACGACATTGGCGGGAGCGTTCTTCTTGAAGATCGTAACCTGCACGATGCCTTCTCGGTCGCGCAAAGTGAGAAAAGTGAGATTGCCTAGGTCGCGTATGTCCTCGACCCAGCCGAACAGAGTGACCTCTTGACCATCCAGGTCCGGGGTAATTTGAGTAGAGTAGTGCGATCTTCTCCAATCACCCAAGCTGTCCAGTGTCATTCGTTATTCCTCGTCATTTCTTTGCGAGCAGTTTGGCGATCTCTCCGGGCTTGAGGGCAACTCGTACGCCCGCGGCCTTAAGGGCCTCAAGCTTCGATTCTGCAGTTCCGGTCTTTCCCATTATTATTGCTCCTGCGTGACCCATACGCTTTCCCGGTGGAGCAGCTCTGCCGGCCACATACGCAGCGACCGGCTTAGGGTACTTTGTGTCTTTAACGTACTGTGCCGCCAGTTCCTCGGCGTTACCGCCTATCTCGCCAACCAGCGCGACCGACTTCGTCTGCGGATCCTTCCTGAACATTTCTAAGATTTCGACAAAGCTGAGGCCTACGATCGGGTCGCCTCCAAGACCTAGACACGTTGACTGCCCCAGGCCAGCTCGGCTGAGACTCGCGGCTATCTCGTAGGTCAACGTTCCGCTTCGTGAAGCTAAACCGACTTCTCCTTTTTTGAACACGTGTGCGGGCATGATGCCGAGCTTGCACTCGCCTGGCGTGATGATTCCTGGAGTGTTGGGACCAACTATGACGCATCCTTTCTCTTTTGCCCGAGCCATGATATCCATCGAGTCTCTGATCGGGATTCCCTCGGTGATCAACACGATCGGATTCAGTCCATGCGAGATCGCTTCGAGTGTAGCATCGCGAGCAAATGGAGCTGGAACAAAGATAATCGACGCGTTGGCACCAGTCTTCGAAACTGCCTCTTTGACCGTATCGAAGACAGGGGTACCTTCAACCTGCATGCCGCCTTTTCCGGGAGCAGTTCCTCCAACGATCTTGGTTCCATACGCGAGCATCAGCTTCGTGTGAAAAGTACCCTGAGAACCTGTGATATTCTGCACAATCGCCTTCGTATTCGAACCAACCAGTACGGCCATGTCATTTCGCTCCTTTCACAAGCTCAACGGCTCTTGCTGCAGCATCCTCCATCGTTTCCAGCGAAGGTATGCCAGCGTCTTGGAGGATCTTGCGTCCCTCTTCTTCATTCGTGCCTACGAGGCGGATGACAGTTGGTTTCGTGAGCCCGAGCCTTTTTCGAACATCAAGCAATCCTTTCGCAACTTCATCGCAACGGGTGATTCCGCCCATGATGTTTAGGAAGAGTACTTTCACCTTCGGATTGCCCAGGACTATTTCGAGACCGTTCGCGATCCGCTCCGCATTTGCGCCTCCGCCTAGGTCGCAGAAGTTTGCCGGCCGCCCACCATAGTCCTGAATCATGTCCAAAGTTGCCATGACTAGGCCTGCGCCGTTGCCGACTATCCCGATGTCACCGTCGAGCTCGACGTAGGCAAGCCCTTTCTCACGCGCTTTCACCTCAAGCGGCGACAGCTCATGCCCGACTTCCCTTGATTCTTCGAGTAGGGATTTGTGCCTGAACAATGAGTTGTCGTCAACGATCATACGAAGGTCTGCGGCAACGAATTCTCCCTCTTTCGTCTCGACTAGTGGATTCGACTCAGCGAGCTCGCTGTCGTACTCAGTTGCCGTCAGGCAGAGTTCCGTAATGAAGGCACCAAGTTCCACGACTTGCTTTCCTTTGTAACCGAGGGATTGCGCCAACTCACGAGCCTGAAATCCCTCCAATGCTCTCCCAGGCTCGAGGGGACGCTTGATTATCTTCTCAGGTGTCTTCTGGGCGACCTCCTCGATGTCCACGCCTCCCACCTGAGAAGCCAGCAGAGTGTAACATTTGGCTGGACGATCCACTACGAGCCCAACATACAACTCACGTACGATGTCGAGTCTCTTCTCGACGAGGAGTTTGGTGACTTTCTCCCCTTTGATCTTGGATCCGAGGATGGCAGACGCAGCCTTCTCGGCATCATCCGGCGTGTCGGCGATCTTTATCCCACCTGCTTTCCCTCTTCCCGCAACCAGAACTTGCGCTTTCACCACTACTGGGCAGGCGAGTTTCTCCGCGACTCCTTTTGCTTCTTGAGCGCTCGATGCAAGATAGCCAGGGGGCACATGCAGACCATACCTAGAAGCGATCTGCTTCGCCTCATACTCGAAGATCTTCAGTCGTCTCCACCTTCAATATGCGAGCTTTCGGAAGCGGCCTATTGTTTCTGACGGGTTGATATAACGCCTTCCGGGACCAACAAGCGAGCCACATTCTTCCCAATGACGCCGAGGACTCAGGGACCGAGCAAGGTTAATTAGAGTTGCAGAGTCGTAGTGGCTCGATGAAACGTTCCGCTCTACGGAGCGGGACGTTGAAGAGACAGCCAAGGGCAACGAAACGATGAAGAATAATGGTGAAAACTATCCTGGACGCGTTCTGCGTCAAGAGCGGCATACTTTGCCGCAAGTGCCAAGAGAAGATTGAGAAAGGTCAGATAACGGATCTTGACCTGAAGATCATTAGACTTCTTACCGAACTTGAGAAAGAGAATCCTGCGCTGCAGGATGTGACGTACCACAAAGCCGTTGAAGCTGAGAACAATGTGGTAATCCTCGTTGACAGACGAGACATGGGTAAGATCCTCTCAGGAGGAGCGAAGACGGTTCATGCAATATCCGACTCGGTCGGAAAGAAAGTGAAGATCCTCAGCTATGGAGGAGACGACCGACAATTTTTGGAAGACCTCCTAAGCCCGCTCTCGATCTTGACCTTGAACACTATTTGGATTCCTGATGGCAGCACAGAGACCAAGGCGATAGTCAGCGGCCGGGAACCGAGAAGAATGCCGGTCGACCTCGCGCTCGTGAAGGGGCTCGCGAAGGAAATTCGAAACATGAGCCTCAGGATCGAGTTTGAGAGATCCTAACCGCTCACGATCTCACAGGATAGGCCACGTTCTTCTGGGGCACTGTCACACTGGCCACTCCGGAGATGAACTTCGCGTACAACTCCGGATGATCGGTGTGGATAGGGTACACCGTCTTGGGACTGATTCTGGCTATGGCCGACTTGAGTTGATCAGGCATTATGTGACCCGAACAATGCACATGGTACATCGGCAATCCGAAATGGTCAAGCCAGTTTACGACACGCTCAAATTCGAATTCCTGTTCCTCATTGAAGGGTTCGGAAATCGAGAGAATGAAACAACTCCCAGGCTCTGGACGAATATCAACCAGTTCCTTGAAGGAACTAGCTGAACTCACGAGAACCGTCTTGCTCTGCATGTTCTTGATGCCAGATGCTTCCACAACGTTTTGAAACGAGAGCACGCTCTTCTCCCATTCGTAATATCGCTTCTTGGTACGCTGATATACGACCACGTTCTTGTCATTAGTAACATCTGGGATGTCGATTCGACCTTCGGCCGCAAGCTTCGAAAGCAAGTGTGCCTGCCTGAGCGAAATTGCCAGAATCCGTCCGTTCTCTTTTGCGACGTTGTAGAAGGTCCTAAACCTGTCCACATCCACATTTGAGAAGTCTGCCAAAACAAGCTTCGAACTTGCCTTAACGACCGAGGAGATCTTCGACTGCACTTCCGCCTCTGTAGTCAAAGTTGCACCGATGAGGTTTGTTCCTTCTGCCAGCAGTGCGTCTGCCTTCGCTTGGCGTGCTCGTTCGATGAAGTCGTCCGTCATTCGTGATTTCGGTCCATGGACTCTAAGATCTCCCGTGTAGACGAGCGTGCCTTCGGATGTATGCACAATGAAACCATATGCTGCGGGCACAGAATGATCGACATGTATCGGCTCAACTTCGATGGATCCCAGCCGGATCTTCGAGCCTGTCCTGAATGTTTCGAACCTAAGACCTGAGATGTCTGCTTCTAAGCTCTTAGTTCGAGTCTCATACAGCGCCCGGATTATAGTCGCGGTCGTCTCTCCGCAATAGACCGGTATCTTCCTGTTGAGGAATGAGATACAAGCTGAATGGTCTCCATGTGAATGCGAAAGAAAGACGCCTTGAATGCTGGGTTCGGATTCCTCGAACTTGTACAGACCTTGGAGTTTGGGGAGCATTCCGAACTCGAACAGTTCCTTCTCATCTCTCGGCGATAGCAGCGGCTCTGAGTAGAATCTTCTGCGGTCTGCGTAGCTCACTCCGAAGTCTAGCAGAATTCTAGTGTCGCCGTCTCGGATGAGGAATTTGTTGCCGCCTATCTCTCCGACTCCGCCGAGCGCAATGAAGCTGGAGTTTGATTCTCGCAAACGGATACGTCTCTGCGAGCACTATTGCGGAATGCTTTGATATTCTCTTGCTTTTGCGGGGCGGCAACGATTATCAGTAGGTTGCCTTGAGATTGCGGCGAGATCGCTTTGCTGAAGGGCGCAATCTTCGACCTCGGAGAGACACTGATGCACCTTACCGTAACCTGGGAGCAGATCAGAGAATGGAGAATGAAGGCCATCTACGAGACGTCCACGGAGCACGGGGTCAACCTGGATCTGGACGACCTGAAACGAGAGTACTTGCGACTGCATGAAGAGGAATCTGAGTACGCAGCTCGCAC
>CAZRNA010000074.1:0-8454 GCA_964601325.1 uncultured Candidatus Bathyarchaeia archaeon | reverse complement strand
TCACCGAGAAGGAGCTGAAGGTCATTGCACGCTCATTCAAGGAGCTCAAGTATGAGAGCGGCGACATCATCGTGCAAAAAGGGGAATCAGGCGTTGGCTTCTATCTCATAGCGGACGGCACAGTGGAGGTTCGATCAGACGGACAAGTCCTGTCCAAACTCGGACCCGGCCAGTTCTTCGGCGAGATGTCAATCTTGGACAATCAGCCCAGGTCAGCAGATGTTGTGGCACTTGAACCGTCAAGATGCCTCGCCTTGACTTCATGGAGCTTCAAGAGCATTGTGTCCAACCATCCGAAGATGGCGCTGAAGTTGCTGCAGGAATCCGTCCGTCGACTGAGCATGAATGCTCAGATACTCGGCCAGTAGCGAGGCTGTGAAGAACAATCCAACAGAGCAAGAATTGAAGCAATGACCGACCCAAGGTATCAGGAGCTTCTGGACAAGATCAGAGAAATGTTCAAGCCGGAGACGAAGTCAAGATAATCGGCGGACCCTCGGTGATTGATGCAAGTCTGGGGCGAAGCCGGTAGAGCGGACTCAAGTCGTAATGTCTCGAATGGTCGCGTCGTGAGAGGAGTTCCTTTGAGGTCGTCTCGACATGATAGGATTTCGCTTACAGAGGCTGACTCTGTTGCTGAGTCCCTCTGGCAAAGCGATGCGCTCGCATGGGACAGGTATTGGGTGCCAATCTTCTCACTTTTCGCAAAAGAACTGGCGCTCGTTTCCTCGCCCTCGGCAGGCGATGTTATCCTTGATGTCGGGACCGGCTCCGGCTTAGCCGCTCGCGAGCTATGCAAGACAGCACCATCCGTGGGACTCGTCGTGGGAATTGATTCGTCTGAAGAGATGATACGACTTGCACGCAAAAGGACCGTCTCAGCGGGCTTGAGGAACGTGAAGTTTCTTAAGACGCTTACAGAGGAGTTACGCTTTCCAGACAGCTTCTTTGACGTCGTAATCTCCAACTGCGGCATCAACGTTGCACACTTCCCTCAATGCATCAAGGAAATCTCAAGAGTCCTTCGACCAGGCGGCGTCTTCGTGTTCAATGACTGGAACCTCACCGATGTCAAACCGCACAGGATCTTCGGAGAAATCCTAGGAAGATATAGCACCGCAACACCATCTCCGCAACTGGCTCGCGAAAGAGCAGCGCTCGTTGCGGATTTTGTCGAGGCAAATGTGCAACTCCACATTCTCCTAGAGGCTGGGTTCAAGAAGGCGTCACTTGTCAAGCGCAGGCACCGAGTGCGTCTGAACAGCATAGAAGACTTCCTGAGACTCCGTCTCTGCCGGTCGACGATTCGTAGAGAGATGTCCGAGATGACTGCCTCAAATCGGAGAATGTTTCTCCGCGACCTCCGGTCTGCCTTGGAGCAGTTCGTGCACGACGATGCGTTCATCTTCGACTGGCCCGTATTCTACATTCGGGCAGTCAAACCTCGCTGACGGAACCTAAGTGTGTGCACACCAGAGTAACCATCGTCCAGAGTGATTCTTGAGCGAGGGAACCCTCGCACGAGTCTCGCAAATTGAATCGCCACCCTCATCGTTCTGGGAATTCTGCCTTTGAATTACCACGCGTATCCCACGATACTCGGTTAGGGTACATCTATGACTTGGCCGTCAGTGGAGAAGATTGTTCTTGGAAAAATGCGGGTGACCTCGCGCTTCTGTTTGTGCGTGAGTCTTGGGCTGTGAACTAATACAAGATTTCTTGCTCTGGCCCTCTTTGCCGCCTTGGCGGCTTGAGTTGGAGTTGAGTGTCTGAGTCGCCTCGCCACCACCGCGTTAGTCTCTGCAGCTTCGTGAATGAGGTAGTCTGCGTTCCTTGCGATCTTGGACAGATCGATCTGTGTCGTGTCTCCGGTGTAGACTACCGTGGTGCCGTCAAGTTCGATCCTGTAGATCGTGTCCGGAGGCGAATGAGCGCCTCTTGCTTTCGTGCAAGTGAACGGAAGACCACGTAGGTCGGGTAGGAAATTGAGAATCTTGGAGAGATCTTCCCTGGGAAACAGTTTGTAGTAGAGGCTGTAGACTAGACTCTTCAGGCCTTTGGGTCCATAGATCTCCAAGGTGCCCTTGTCCTTGTAGAGGAGACACTCCGTAAGAAACACAAGACCAACCACATGGTCACCATGCTTGTGGCTGATCAGGGCATAGTCCAAGTCATTCGGGGAGTACCCATTTGAGCGGAGGGCGTACACGATTTGCGGAGGGCAGTCCAGCAGTATCCGTTTGCTGCCATCAATTAGGATACTTGTGGAGGCGCGACCGTCGGAGCAGAAAGAATCACCAGTCCCAAGCAACACGAGCCTCATCGAAGTCCCGCCTCCGAACCTCTGTATCCTGTCCGACGATCTAGTAATGCGCGGATAAGGGTTGCTCGCCGATAGCGTTCACGTCGTTGTGTGCACGGCATTGCTGCTACGTGTTCGATCTATCGAATGCTCGTCCGCTCGCGTTGAAAGTGTACTTGTCTTCAGAATTAGCTCGGCAGCCTAGTCACTTTGGGCGAACGCTCAGAGAATCTGATGAAGATTGAATTGCTGGTGACCTCGATTTTTGGCTCAATTCCGAGAGTTTCACGTGTTACTGTCTCGTAAACCCGCTTCAGCTGATTAGAGTATTTCATGCCGAAGTCATGTTCAAGGGTGATAGTGTAGTTGCCGTCCCTCTCGTCAATCTCGCATCGAGTAGTCCCAACATACTTGGATAGCCTCTCACAGAAGGCGCAGACGGTCGCTGGGTCGACGCGCTTGTACCAGAAGCGAATCATCTCAAGGAATGTGGACGGCGCCTCTTCAGTGGCAGTCAGGTAGGTTCTTTCGTCCATTGCTTCGATCATGCGCTTGAAATTGGAGCGTGGGACCGTGACGAAACCGAACTTCTGCGTATAACGATCCCACTCCGCATACTTGGTTAGGATCGACACGACCAAGGCGCTTACGGTTCTGTTTTCCATCCTCGCATCTTTTTGGAGAAGCTCGTTGACCTGGGTTGGTATCCTTACGCCCCTAAGGACCGTCTGCGTCTTTCGATCGACCAAATTCATCCATAACTTACTGCACTGACCAACATTGTAACACTTGCGGTTCGTTTCTACCAGTCTCGTTCCCCGAAATCGTGATTCCCAATGACGATGCAAGAGAATGGAACATTGCCCGTTCATTCGCTCAATGCACGGTCAGTGTTACGTAATCGGCGGACGAACTCCTGCAGCATTTTGACTGCGATCCTAGGTCGCTCCGATACGAGCGATTTGAAGGACCAAGCGGAAAGAACCAAGACTCGTGATGGTTCAACCGCTACAACGTCAGCCGATCTAGGCTGAGCGTCCACGACCGACATTTCCCCAAAGAATTGCCCGGGACCGAGTCTTGAGAGGGTATTTCCATCTGATCTAATTTCTACAGCGCCATCCAAGACAAGGTAGAACCCGGCTCCTTCTTCTCCCTTCTTGACGATAGTGTCTCCGCTCTCAAACTTGTGCTGTTTAGCCACTTTTACAATTGCCTTGAAATCTTGCTTGCCTATCCCAGACCATAGAGGCGACCTCTCAAGCATATCGATAACGGCGTCATTTTCCGAGCGCAAGAGTTTCATCTTTCGAACCCCACGAACTTCAAGCCTACTCGTCCTTAATGTTTGTGTCCACCTGGTAGAAGAATGAATGGATCTCGGAACGCATTCTCGTCTTTCACACTTCTGATGCTTCTTTTCGTCTCCGCTTCAGAAGTGAAATTGGCATTGCGATGAAACCTACGGCCATCAACGCGAAGTATGCAACCGACG
The DNA here is from genome assembly GCA_964601325.1 of uncultured Candidatus Bathyarchaeia archaeon. Taxonomy (GTDB): domain Archaea; phylum Thermoproteota; class Bathyarchaeia; order 40CM-2-53-6; family 40CM-2-53-6; genus CAVPLU01. The sequence goes on along the minus strand of CAZRNA010000074.1, from coordinate 4,657 downwards.
CAAGGTCAACGACAAGGTAGGGGCTTCTTGCCTGCAAGATTCTCCCGAGGGCGCTGAGCACGTCTGATGCCATGTACTGGAATATGATATAGGTCTGGTAGGCAAGGAACAGGGCAAATGCAATAGAAATCACTGCAAAGCAAGCTAGGAATGCTTTCTTCCTCGGTTCAAACTTCTCCTCATCGGGTCCCTTGTTTCCAAGGATTTCCGATCTTAGACAATCGAAAGCCTCCTTTCTCAGGTTTGGTATATCCGCGAAGTCCATTACTGCATAGTATCCGTCAGTCTCTATTAGAGGGACTAAGTTCCATAGCGTCCAATAGAAGCAGAAGAAGCCCATCATCTTGACGATCTGACTAGGCCAGATCAAGTTGGAGAGAATCAAGAGCGAACCTGCAAGCAGCGTGGATAGTGGCCCCGCAAGTGAAACCATCATCCTCATCTTCCTCGGAAGAACCCACGTGTCGCTGGTATCCACATAGAACATTGGGCCGAAATAGTACAAACCCGTACCAACCTCCCCCGGCATCACATCCCACAATCCTCCATAGTATGCCAACGTAGCCCCGTGCGCGATTTCGTGAACAACCAGGACAGGGAAAAGAAGCAGATAGTAGTAGAACATGCCCACAATTGACGAGCCTAGGATCTCGAAACTCGCCCTGCTGAAGAGAATCGACATGAAATCAGATGCAAGAAGTACCGCACCTACAGCAATCAGAATCAGAGTAACCCACAGCCCAACACCTTGCACGAATACTCTTACGAGCCTCCTGAAGCCTAGGAAGAATTGAGAGTTTTCCCAGGCGATGGTTAAATCCAACTCGAACGCTGAAACGAATTTCAGACGCCTCGACGAAACAACCTGAGGCTCTGTTCCGGCCAAGAGGCCTTCGTCGCCAAGGAAGGAGATTGCATCACGGACGATCTCGTAAGATGTCTCGAACTTGTCCTTAGTCTCGTCTACTATTTGGCCGACCGTATGTTCGCCGTCAAGCAGCCACCAAATACTGACCGTGTTGAAGTCGACATTGTACTCTTCGCCCGTAGACTTACTCTTGAGAACGTACGGCACGCCGCTGGCGGGATCTCCTCCCATCAGCGAGGCATGAGAGGATCGCAAAGGTTTGTAGTTTCCGTCATCCTGTACTCGATGCAGTATGTCCTCTCTCGAGCCTGGCAGGTCAGAAGACATTCTTCCAAACCCCTTGCTGTTCGGATGCCTCTCGTGATATGAAACTGTCGCTGCGTTAATAGTACTTGCTAGTTTGAATCAGATCTCGGGGATTAGCGGTCACAAGAGAAAACTAGATCAAAAACCGAGGGTTGGGCTCGCTCCGCTAATTCCGGAGGGCCCAGGCTCCTTCTGCACAGCTCCGTCGCACCACATCGCACAATCAATGTCGGACCCCAAGCCACGCCAGCTACGAGTATCCGACTTGCATTGCCTAATGGGGGTGCAGCAACACGGTCTTACTCTTTCGTTTGTGTAATTTCGACATCTTTGGCTTAGCCAAGCATTTTCACCTCGACACATATCATAGGTCGTCTGAGCAGATATAAGATACGTTCACGTCGTTGCCGTAGGTGTTACGATGTTAGACAACGTGAAAAACTGAAAAAAGAATAGAAACGAAGTATCAGCGAGCGACACGAGCAGCGTGAAAATGTGTGTGCATCTCTCGTGGTGCGACGACGGCTTCTATTTCGTTAGGCCCAGCTGTCTTCTGATCTTCTCTATCAGTTCTAGGTATCGGCGGTCCGCTCTTGCCTTGGCGAGGAGGCGCGAGTACATCAGCGTTGAAGGAATTAATGCGTGGGTTTCGGTGGCCTTGTTCATGTAGTCGAAGAATGAGTCGAGGTCTCCGAGTGCGTGGTAGATGTACCCGATGTAGTTGAAGCCGAGCGGCCCTATCTTGGCGTCCTCAATCTTCTTGACGGCGAGTAGCGCCTTCTCCCTGTCGCCTTCCAAGGCCGCGATGACGCCTCCCATCCAGATGACCCGAGGACGGATGGGCTCAAGCTTCTCGGCCTTCAGATGGAACTCCTTAGCCTTCTCGAGGTCCCCTTCTCTGCTCTCCGCTCATCATCTGCTCCCTCTACACCTCCACAGTCGGCACGAGTCAGCGCACTCCGGACACGGAGATCGTGAGTCTCCGGAGGCTAGACCTAACCATATAGGATCTGAGACACACTCGGAATTCTGTAATCGGAGGGGAGACATTGCTATATGGGATATGCCAACGTCGGGTCACCAGATTCATCTTAGCCTCTAGACTTACATCAACCATCGAGGATCCGCCGATTAACTTGACTTCGTCTCCGTCTCGAATGTTTCTCTGAGCTTGTCCAAGAGCTTCTGATATCTCGGGTCGGTTCTGCCCTGGGCAAAGAGCGGACAGTACATCGGGTATATGTATTGAAGCAGGTGTTGGTCTGCAGCCCTGTCCATGTATGTGAAGTAGGAATCGAGGTCGCCTAGCGCGTAGTGGATGAATCCGATGCCGTTGAGGTCTAGGGAACCACTCCACTTTTCCTCGATCTTCCTGATGGCCTCGAGAGCCGTGTTTCTGTCCCCCGTCTGTGCTGCAATGAATCCCCTCATCCAGGGCACCCAGGAGTTGGTGGGCTCCAGCTTCTCAGCCATCGAGAAGTACTCCTTCGCCTTCTCGTGGTTGCCTTTGAACATGTAGTACTCGGTCATGTCCCTGTAGGTTCCAGCCGGAGCAAGCTGGGCTGTCTTCTCCCAGAACTGAAGGGCTTCGCTCTCTCTTCCCATGTAGAAATACAACAGTCCGAGCCTTTCGACATATCGTGGCCTGACGGGGTCCAAATGGTAGGCGGCCTCGGCGGCTCTGATTCCTTCGTCTCGGTGTCCCTTGAGCGAAGCTACGTTGGACAGAACGTAGTACGCTTCCGGGATGCTGGGGTTCAACTCGATTGCCCGCCTAGCTTCGGTTTCGCTAGCCACTATATTGTCTTCAAGAAAGTCGATAAGCGCAAGCATCGCGTGGGCCTCGGCAAGTTCTGGGTCCAATTGGAGCGCCTTCTTCACTGAAAGCTCCGCCTTTGGAACCGACTGCTCGTACGGGTCGTAACTATCGTTTGCTAGAGAAATGAAGCAGTCAGCGAGTCCGGAGTAGGCCTTCGCAAAGGAGCGGTCCAGCTCCACCGCCCTCTCAAAGAGCCCCTTGGCCTGCCTAAGCGAAGGTTCGGTCATCTCTCGAGCCAGCTCCCTGCCCCGCAGGAAGTAGGTGTACGCCTCCGTGTTCTCAGTAGCCTTCTTCTCGATCACGCGCTTCTCCGAGTCCACGAGCCGAATCCTAAGCTCCCCAGCCGCCTTCTCAGCAATCTCTGACTGGATCGCGAAGACGTCCTCCAGCTGTCTGTCGTAGTTCTGGGCCCAAAGGTGACCTTCGGTTGATGTGTCGATGAGCTGCGCCGTTATCCTCACCCTGTTGCCTGCCTTTCTGACGCTTCCTTCAATCAAGGTGCCGACGTTCAGTTCTTTTCCCACGTCCGAGGCACCTTTCTGGGATCCCTTGTACTTCATCACGGAGGTTCTTGCGATGACTGTCAGCTGTCTCACCCTCGAAAGTGATGTGATCAACTCTTCAGTCATTCCGTCAGCGAAGTATCCCTCTTCAGGGTCAGAACTCAGGTTCGCGAAAGGCAGGACCGCAATCCGCCTTTTGTCTAGCTGGACCGAAGGAGCAGGTACCTCAACACTCCAAGGCATCACTATCCTATAGACCTCCATCAGAGTGCTCACGTTCTTCAGTGCCTTGGCCCCCATGCTTACCATGGGCAAGGGAAACTTGTTCTGGACCTGGTCGTAGACCTGACGCGTCAGGCATACTCCACCGTCTTCCGCGAGCGGCTCTATTCTGGAAGCTACGTTGACCGCGTCACCGGAAATGTCGCCTTCAGACTCGACCACGTCGCCGAGATGAACGCCGACCCACGCCATTTCTTACCGATCTTGCTTCTCTCGCATACTTCGCGTTGATGACCGTAGGATATCTCACCTTACCTTTCTCGCTTCTAAGATGGAAACGACAAGAAACATCAGATGTATAGCATGGATTGCGACCACTTGCTACTGTGTTCCTGAGCGGTCATAGTGGAAATGGCGATAGCCGGAAACGCCATCGTGTCAACGTTGCGTATGCAAAGGCACAAGAAGGCATCCCTACTTCCTGATATGTGATATTTGGGAATCGGGGAATGGCATTGACGAAGTTCTCGTTTTCGAGCAAGCCTTGGCTTCAGCTGCTATCGCGAGAACAGATAGAAACGATTCATCTGAAGTCGCTGAAGATCTTGGAAGAAATTGGCGTGATGATACAAAGCGACACTGCATTGAAGCTGGTTGCTGATGCTGGAGCAGCTGTTGACTGGACAAAGAAGATCGCTCGTATCCCGCAGCATCTAGTGAAGGAGTCTCTGGTCAAGGCTCCGTCAACGATCAGATTGTACAGTCGCGACGGAAGACATGATCTGCTCCTCGAAGAGAATCGGGTCCACTACGATCCGGGCTCTGCAGCCCTCTACCTGCTTGACTCGCAAACCTCTGAAATCAGAAGACCTGTATCAAAGGATCTCGCGGATTTTGTGCGATTGACCGATGGGCTAGAGCACATACAGGCTCAGAGTA
>CAZRNA010000073.1:0-8496 GCA_964601325.1 uncultured Candidatus Bathyarchaeia archaeon | reverse complement strand
CAATGAAAAAGAAATAACGAAAAAAGGGAGATACTGGAAGTTCGGGCGTCGGCGGCGATCCGTCTATTTTCCTGCTTCGTCCCATTTTCTCCAAGCTGCGAAGTCTGATCCCAGCAACTGAAGAGCGATTACGATCTTCTGGGCGTTCCTTGTCCCTTCTGCAACAACCGCTTGTCTAGTTGTCCTGAATGCCTGTTGTACATCGTAATCAGTTGTTGTTCCCATCCCGCCGAACCATTCCACCACGTCGCTGATCGTTTTCATGCAGATCTCAGAGGCTACGAGTTTGGCGCAGGATGCAGCCATCATTGCGTCATAGAATGAGGCCCTGCCATCGTGGTATCTGTCCACGAGCCATGCCGCGCGGTAGCAAAGCCATCGTGCAGCCAGTACATTCGCATAGTCTTCGGCAAGTTCGAACTGTATCCCTTCATGGCCAGCCAGAGGTCGACCGAACGCTTTTCGCTGCTTGATATGTTCCATCCCGGCTTCGAGGCACTTCTCTGCGCCCGCCACGATTGCCATTGTGGTTGGAACCCGTGCGTGAACGAAGCACTCGTAAGTCATCTGGTACCCTGTTCCTTCGAAGCCTATGAGGTAGTGCTCCGGGACCTTCGTGTTCTCGTATCTCACACCTCCGAGGTCGATGCCCATTCCTTCGAAGAGCGACGTTGTGATGCCGTTTGAGGTGGTCGGGATGTAGAGGAGGCTGAGACCCTTCGAACCGAGTTCCGGGTTCGTCTTGACAGATGTGATGAAGCCTCCACCGTACTTCATAGCTTCCGGGACGCAGCTGAGTATCTGCTTCTCCCCGTTGACGATGTAGTCTCCGTTGCTCTTCTTCGCAGTCGTTGTGATCGCTGTGAAGTCGGTTCCGCAGCCGGGCTCAGTGTTGTGAAGCGGGGTTATCCAGCCGTCCTTCACGACCTTGGGGAGAACTTCTTCTTTCAGTTCCGCGTTTCCGTAGACCGCGAGAACACGAGCGCACGCAGCCCCATACCACATAGGGATTCCTGCAACGCCAGTTGGGTCGGCCTTTGTGAGTTCCTCCACCGCGATCGTGAATGTAACATAGTCTGCCTCACTTCCTCCCCACTCTTTGGGTAGCAGCAGTCCGAGCATGCCCTGACCTGTTATCGCTTTGTGCACTTCAGGGGTAATCATACGCGCTTTCAGTATTTCTTTGGCTTTTGGCGTCAGGACCTTTGCATAGTGGTCCTTCAGTGTTCGTCTGAAAAGCTCCTGTTCCTCGGTAAAACCAAAATCTATGGGCATGACAAATCACTTTCCTTTGAATTCCGGCTTTCGCTTGGACATAAAGGCCGAGACACCTTCCATCACGTCCTTGGTCGAAAGCACTATTCCAAATGCCTCGGATTCGAACTTAAGTCCTATGTCCAGCGGCACCTGCGTGGCGTAGTTCAGAGCGTGTTTGGCAGCTTTCAGAGCTACCGGCGGTCCCTCGACGAAGTTCTTGGCAAAAGCCTTGGTTTCTTCGACGAGTTTAGCCAGAGGCACAACTCTGGTGACCAGGCCAATCTTCAGCGCCTGCTCAGCTTTGATTCGGTCCCCGAGCATGACGAGCTCCTTCGCCTTGGCCAAACCGACAATACGGGTGAGCCTCTGTGTTCCTCCCCAACCTGGTATCAAGCCGAGCTTGATTTCGGTTGGTCCGAGCTGCGCACTCTCGGACGCGATCCTGAAGTCGCAGGCGAGAGAGACCTCTAGACCGCCGCCCAGTGCATAGCCGTTAATGCATGCTATCACTATCTTGCCGATCCCCTCTATTCGACCCGTAAGCTCGTGACCTTTCATCGAGGCATCCACTGCCATCGATGGGGTTACGCCCGTGAATGACGTGACGTCTGCTCCTGCACTGAATGCTTTCTCTCCGGCGCCTGTGACGACGATGCATTTCACGTCTTTGTCCGACTCGAAATCGTTCAGTGCTGAAATGAACTCGTTCATCATGTCAATCGTCATGGTGTTGAGTCTGTGGGGTCGATTGAGTGTGATCCAGCCTATCCCGTCTTCCTTCTTCACTATGATGTCTTGGTAGGTCTTACCTTCGCTCAATATTGAAAACCTCTGGTGGAAGAGCAGTTGCACTACCACTATATGAAACCCGCTCCAAGCTCCGTTGAGCCTAGTATCAGTGAGTCTGTCACTTGTACTTGTGGAATCCTTGTCCGGCTTTCCTGCCAAGCCGCCCGTTCTTCACGTACTCAAGAAGAAGTGGGCATGGCTCGTACATGGGTTCTGGATGCTTCATGTGTAGTTCGTTCAGATTCTTGACCACCGTGTCGATGCCCATCTTGTCCGCGAGTTCACACGGCCCTGACGGCCATCCAGTACCAAACTTCATTGCGGTGTCTATGTCGGCTGGGCTAGCTACGTCTTCGTGAACTAGCCACGCAGCGGCGTTGGCTGCCATTGTGTACAGCCTGTTGGGGTCGAATTTGTCTGCAAGCTCGAATGGTATTCTAGGTCGTCCAGCGCTCCAAGAGTAGAAGCCTTCTCCCGTCTTCTGGCCCAGTTTGCCGGCCTTGACGAGGGGTTCATAGATTGGGCAGGCTTTGGCTCGAGCGCCCAAAGCGTCTTCCATTTCTTTCGCGACGCTGTTGAGTATGTCGAGACCGACAAAATCCGCCAATTCAAATATCCCCATTGGCAAACCTGCTTGGTACTTCATAGCGGAGTCGATTTCGTCTCTTGTTGCTTCCTTGCGTTCGACAGCCCAGAATGCTTCATTGAAGACGGCAGCGAGAATTCCGTTTACGATGAACCCTCTGACATCCTTCTTCACCAGGACGGGTGTCTTTCCGAGTTTCTTGGCAAGGTCCAATGCGAATTTGGTTGTCTCGTCGCTGGTCTGTGCGCCCTTGATTATCTCAAGGAGCGGCATCATTTGTGGCGGGTTGAAGAAATGCAGTCCGACGACCTTGTCAGGCCTGCTCGTCATCTTCCCAAGTTCGGTGATGCTCAGCGTCGAAGTGTTCGATCCCAGGATCGCATGTTTCGGTGCCACCTTGTCAATCTGTGCGAAGAGTTTCTTCTTCATCTCGAGATTTTCGGGAGCTGCTTCTATGATTAGGTCTGCGTCCTTGAAGGCCTCGTTCATGTTCGTGGTCGTGTGGAGGCGCGCCTTTGCTGCATTCGCGTCTGTCTCGTTGACCGTTCTCTTCTCCACAAACTTGTCGATGCTCCACCCTATCTTCTGTTTGGCTTTCGCGAGAATTTCGTCACTGATGTCGACTAGAGTCACTTCAGTGCCAGTCATGATGAGTAGTTGCGCTATTCCGTGGCCCATCGATCCTGCTCCAATTATCGCCGCCTTTTTCAGAGGTTGTTTGCTCATCAACATCACATCTATCATTGTCGTGTATGTCTGCATATTTCACTTATTGGATTGGTAGGAGCTCGTAGCTGTCTCCTTCGCGCGAGGGTTTGCCAACGAGTTTCACTTTCATGCCGACTTTGGCCTGACCAAGTTTCACTCCTGACAGCCATGCGAGCACTTTCACTCCCTGCTTCATCTTGGCCACGGCGACTGTGTACGTATCGTGCTCTGCGAAGCTTGGAGGTCGAACGATCACGTGCGTGAATGTTTCGACCTCTCCCTCATCGCCGGTGAGATCGATCCATTCCATGTCTGATGTGAGGCATTCTGAGCAGTCCGCGGCAGGTGGGAAGTATTTGTGTCCACATTTCTTGCATTTCGTGCCGTAGACTTTTCCGTTCTGGAGCTCATCCCAGAATCTTGATATCTTATTCGTTGGGACATCGAAGATGAACGTGACTGGTCTGGACTTCAGGGCTCGTGTTGGAGGACCAAAAGTCATCTCAATCCCTCCCGAAGATTGTCACATAAGCGTAATGCCCGGTTCCCCCGATGTTGTGGGTGAGGGCGTTACCGTGTTTGATGGGCACCTGTCTCTTGTCCGCTTGTCCTCGTAGCTGCCGTGTAGCCTCCGCCGCCATGGACACTCCCGTCGCCCCAATCGGATGCCCTTTGGCTTTAAGACCACCGTCAACGTTGACCGGTATCTTGCCGCCGATTTCGGTTTGGCCTTCACGGATCATCTTGCCTGCTCCTCCTCGCTCGCAGAATCCTAGATCTTCGTAGGCGAGTAGCTCTGCGATCGTGAAGCAGTCATGAACCGTGGCAACGTCCAGCTGGTTCGGTTTGAGCTTGGCAGAGGCGTAGGCATTCTGTCCGGCGATAGTGCCGGAACGCAAAGACGTGCAGTCTTCGCGTTTGCTGATATTGGCTGTGCCTGAGGATATCCCAAGCCCTTTGATCCAGACCGGTGTGTCAGTGAGTTTCTTCGCCATATCTTCAGAGGCCAGAACGATCGCAGCGGCTCCGTCGCTGACGGGGCAGCAGTCGAAGATCTTCAATGGCCAAGCAATCACTCTTGATGAGAGAACGTCCTCGACCTTCACTAAATTATGAAGATGAGCATACTTGTTCATCGAACCATACTTGTGGTTCTTCACGGCAACCTTGGCAAGATCTTCTTCCGTAGTTCCGTATTTTTTCATATGCGCGGTCGCGTGAAGTGCATAGTATGCTGGGAATGTCATGCCGAAGTTGTGGAACTCCCAGAGATAGTAGCCAGCTCTCCCGATCAGCTCGATGGAGGTCAGGATATCGACTTCGGTCATCTTCTCAACCCCGACCGCCATGGCTATGTCTGTTTGGCCGCTTGCAATTGCATTGTGAGCCGATGCAACGGCAGCGCTTCCTGAGGCGCACGCGGCCTCGCACCTGACTAACCCGGCGCCCGTCAGGCCTGCATATTCGGCAACTACAACTGCTGGAAGGAATTCCTCGTACCATCCGCCCGCGGTTCCCACGCTCACGAAGCCCACGTCCTTCTGCGTAATGCCAGCGTCCTGTATTGCTGGCTTTATTGCTTCAAACGCTATTTCCGGAAGGTTGGCGTCGCGACGGTTGCCGAAGACGGAATGTCCTATCCCCACAACGGCGACTCTTCGAGACAAGAATCTCACTCCAAAGCAAATGTGCGCACGAAGCTAGCCCGAGACCCGCTTAAAGCTCTTGTCACAAGGGAAGAAGCGATTTGGGAAGCTGAAAAGATACCTCGTGGGAGCTGACGACCCTCTTGCTGCAAGGAGGTCCATTTCTGGGAAGCAAGGTCAATCTTTGTAGAGATGATAGACCTTTTGTATGTCCTGCGACGGACCATTCCTATCAACGGTGATGGATTTGGCGAAGTTTCCTTCTGAGGAATGGGTCAAGCTCTACATGGAGCAACTGAACGCGAACAAGAACTACGAAGAGGCCGCAAAAACGTGGGAAGGCGACTTTCTGTTCGTCATCCAAGCCGATGCTGAACTGAAGGAACCATCGACAATGTACATGGACTTGTGGCATGGAAAGTGTAGAAGCGTTGCACTAGTGAGCCCCGGTGAGGACAAGAAGGCAGCATTCACCTACTCCGGACCTTACGGCAACTGGAAGAAACTCATAAACAAACAGATCGACCCGATTCAAGGTCTGTTGACCGGGAAGTTCAAGCTACAAGGAGACATGGCCAAGGTCCTGCGTGCAGTCAGGGCCGCAAAGGAACTAGTTGAGACTGCCACCAAGGTTCCCACAGAGTTCGTGTGATCTCTGGATCTCGCAGGTCTGAGTTGGATTGTGGTGGTTTATCAGTCCTAGGATCGTATTTGGTGAAGACTCGTTAGAACAACTGAGCGGTATCGAAGGCAAGCGTGTACTCATAGTTACCGACCCGGTCGTTAGAAAACTCGGCATGGTCGAAATCGTAGCCAACGAGCTCGGGAAGGAACCGCGGGCAGTTGAAGTCTTCGACCACGTCGAAGCAGAGCCGTCGTTCGAGAACGTTGAGAAAGTCGCCGGCGTCGCACGCAGTTTTCTGCCAGATCTCATTGTGGCTCTGGGGGGAGGTTCGTGCATTGACGCAGCGAAAGGCGCCTGGGTACTATACGAGCGGCCTGATCTCAAGCTTGACGCAGTCAGCCCAATGACGAAGCTTGATCTGCGAAAGAAAGCAAGACTGGTGGCCATCCCGACAACAGCTGGGACTGGTTCGGATGCAACTTGGGTTGCCGTGCTCACCGACAGAGCACAGAATATGAAACTTGACTATTTTGCCTCACGAGAACTCGTGCCTGACTACTCAATACTGGACCCTAGATTCTTGTTCAAGTTGCCGAGAGAAGCTACCGCATATACCGGTCTGGATGCGCTCGACCAAGCAATCGAGGCATACGTGAATCAATGGCGAAACGATTTCTCTGATGGCCTAGCGTTGAGAGCTATCCAAATCCTGTTTGAGCACCTTCCGAGAGCGTTCGACAATCCTGACGACTTACTTGCTCGACAGAAGACTCAGAACGCTGCGACGATGTCAGGGCTCGCTTTTGGCAACTCGCAGGTCGGTCTAGCACACTCCACAGGTCACGCGCTGGGTGCGATATTTCACATGGCGCATGGTCTTGCAGTTGGAATTTCAAATCCCTACGTGATCCAGTTCTCAAGTCGCGACGCCGCACAACGTTACAGTGACATCGCTCACGCAATCGGGATCGAAGAAAAGTCAGCCCCGAAAGCTACGGAGGTGCTTGTGAAATCGATCAGAGACCTCATGGTTCACCTCAAGACTCCGCCGTGTTTGCGCGACGCAGGTATCTCCCAAAAGGCCTTCGAAGAGAACCTAGGTACCCTGATCGAGCAAACTAACAGAGCCACGTGCACGTTCGTCAACCCACGAGTGCCCGACGTCGAAGAGGTACGCAAGCTGTTCGTCTACATGTACGAAGGAAAACCGGTGGACTTCTAGCATCTGGTGGAAGAACTGATCGGCGGATACACTGGGAAGACACTCTTCGTTGATCTGAGTCGCGACAAGATCATCATTGAACCGACAAACGAAGAGATTGCCACGGTATACACTGGGGGGAGCGGATATGCCTGTAGACTCGCCCTCGATCATCTCACATCTTCCACAGAACCGCTAGGTCCAGAGAATGTGCTAATCTTCGCTACGGGTCCACTCGTCGGCACGGCAGCCCCAAACATGGGGAGGCACGTCGTGTGCGCAAGATCGCCCCTGACGCGACTCTGGGGAGAATCGTACTCAGGCGGGCTCTTCGGGGCGAAGATGAAGTTTGCGGGCTTCGACGTCATCATCGTGAAAGGAAGAGCAGCGAAACCAACCTACATCTCAGTGAAAGATGGAAAAGCCGAACTTAGAAAAGCCGCACAACTGATGGGCGAGGACACGCAGTCCACTCAGACGCTCATCAAAGAAGAACTCCACGACCGGACGGCAAGTGTCTCATGCATAGGCAAGGGAGGAGAGAACCTTGTCAAGTATGCGGCTATCATGAATGACTGGAACCGTGCTGCAGGAAGGACCGGACTTGGCGCTGTGATGGGTAGCAAGAATCTGAAGGCAATCGCAGTCTCCGGGCAAGCCAAAGTCACGGTTGCCGAGCCCGAGGAGTTCATGAAAGCGTCTAATAGCGCGTTCAAATTCATCCGGGAATCAAGCGGTACTGAAAGTTTCAGAGTCTGCGGGACAGCCGCTGCCGCTACATACTTTAACGAAATTGGAGACTTGCCAAGCAAATACTTCACGGGCGGAAGATTCGAAGAAGCCGACAAGATCGACGGCACACAAATGAAACAGACGATTCTCACGGGAACAAGCGCATGTTTCGGCTGTCCAATCCGGTGCGGACGAATAGTAACGATTAACGGAGGCAAGTACGCAATCGGTAGGACTGACGGCCCAGAGTATGAAACCCTCTGTGGTTTCGGATCAAACTTGATGTGCACATCTTTGGAGGGGATCTCATACGCAAATGAACTCTGCAACAGATTTGGAATCGACACTATCAGCTGCTCTGTCACCATAGGGCTCGCATACTACTTGTATGCAAAGGGCGTGCTCACGAAGAAGGACACGGGAGGCCTAGCGCTTGATTGGGGAGAGATCGATCCGGCAATTGAACTAGTCCGCATGATTGCGGAACGACGGGGGCTTGGCGATCTCCTCGCCGAAGGAACGCGAGAGACGTCGAAGAAATTCGGCACTGAGGAAGACGCCATGCAGGTCAAGGGGCTAGAGATGCCTTTTCATGACATTAGAGGCGTCAGTGGACTAGCCGTCTCTTACGCGGTCTCCCCCAGAGGGGCCTGCCACAACTTCTCCATGCTCTACATGGTCGAGATCGGCCAGATCGTTCCAGAGCTCGGAATCGCATCGGAAGACAGGGTCACAAACGATGGAAAAGCCGAACTCGCCTTCAACAGCGAGAACTATCGCGCTATCTACAACGCGATGCAGATGTGCATATTCGCCAGCCCACCAGCGGAAGACATTGCGGGCATGTTGTCGCACTGTACAGGCCTCAAATCTACACCGCAAGACCTGCTTAAGATCGGCGAAAGAATCATCATGGCAAAACGCGTCATGAACCTGCGTCTAGGCGCGACGG
>CAZRNA010000072.1:0-8506 GCA_964601325.1 uncultured Candidatus Bathyarchaeia archaeon | reverse complement strand
CCCCAAGACTCGAGGAGGAATAGAGCAAACTTCTAACCGAGAAGCCTGCCTTCTAGCCGTCTCTCCCTCTTGCAGCATTCTCAAACAATAAGTGTCTGCCTCTTCATCTCCAACCAGCCAAAGGCTATGCCCACCGGGAATACGAGCACGAAAAGAGACCATGCGTTGAAAGGACAGTATCCTATGTGTACAACTGAAAATGCCGCGGCTTGAAGGATATTGCCCTGCCAATTTTCAAGCCTTTCTGTAAGCATCTCCTGCAGGAATGCCTGTTGCCCATGCTTCCGGAGGCAAGCCTTTGACAGCAACGCGCAAGCTGTTATACGATTGCGGCATCGAGAAGACCTATACACTCGCATTGCCTTCAATGGGATCCGAGGTGAGGTAGGTGGCTGAAGCACAAGAGTTCGCTCTCATGGATGTGGCCACGAAGAGGCTGGTGCGCTTCGGAGCGGAGGACCTAGAAAAGAAATTGGCTGACATCCTCGCGCTCCTGGAGAAGCATGCCGAGAAGCTGAAAGAGGTCGACGGATACGCCCTTGACAGCTTCGACGTGACGATCGCATTGAAAGGTGGGGTCGTGGTCTTCTCGGCTGAGGGAGGACTGAAACTGTCCTACAAGAAGAAGGCTCAGTGAAGGCCCCAGCGATGCTGCGAGCAGAACGTGAAGCGCTTCCTCCCCGTGCTTGTCCAACGTCGACTTCAACGTGAAGGTGTGAGGGCGACAGGGATAAGTGCGTTCGGGCACGCGAGCCACATCTGGCAGTGCGGTATGATTGCGGCTGAGACTCTGCTTGAGCCAAAGTTCTTGCTTTCAGTCACGGCCACAGAATGCCTCCTTCTAGGCAAAGATTATCGGGACTTGCTGGGCTGGGAGGTAAGAGAAAAGGTTGCGCACAAAGCGTTCATCAGCATAGAGAACGTCGTCGCGACGGCCACACTGAACCAGAGGATAGACCTCAACTCGATTGTCCGGCTCTTTCCTGGCGTCGAATATAGGCCTGAGCTGTTCCCCGGACTCGTATACCGGCTGAAGAAGCCGAAGACCGCGGCATTGATCTTCAGCTCTGGGAAGATGGTCTGCACGGGCGCAAAGTCCGAGAGGCAAGCAAGGAAAGCAGTCACTAAGGTTGTCGATGAGCTCAAGAGGGGCGGCATAGTCATCCTTGGAAAGCCGGAAATCCAGGTCCAGAACATCGTCGCCTCAGCTGGGCTGGGAGGCTACATCGACCTCGAAAAGACAACGTATTCACTGAAGAGGACGATGTACGAGCCCGAACAGTTCCCTGGCCTTGTCTACAGAATGGACGACCCCAAAGTAGTCATACTAATCTTTGCGAGCGGAAAGCTAGTGTGTACAGGCGCCAAGAAAGAGGCGGAAGTACATAGGGCCATCGCAAAATTGCAGGAAACACTTGAAGAGAAGGGACTGATAACCTACTAGTAATCCCAAGCCCGGGTAGGCGAATCAACACCTCTCACATGGTACGCCCGAGCGAACCACGGTGAGCTCGCGACGATGGACAATATCCACGAAGGCAAAAACGACTATCACTCAGGCGCCTCCGTGTCGGCGTAGGATGGAACTGAAACTGCCTAGATGAGGGTTTCCAACAACCCATCGTTGACGGTGATCATATACTGAACTCTCAAATGACCACTAGCGCCTGTATGCTGTCCGAGGCAAATCTCTGTGAGCAAGCGGAATCCGTTGACTGAGCCAAGCATCATTGTTGATGATGTGCTTTCCATGTTGACTGGACACCCGAGGGGCACGCTTGTGAGTTTCACCGAGATCACGAAGAGCGCCAAGATCAAGGGTGCAAGCAGCACCCCCTGAGTAGCACACGGCTTGAGGATAGGTGATCACGCCACAATACGTCAAGACCCTTTAAGGATTCGCGAATTGCTGCCGCCATCTTGAAAGATCGAATAACTCCTCTAATTCGAAGATAATCTGCGAGAGTTGCAAGCCAGTATATATCGGGCCCGTCTCTGAGTTAGTCGAATGTAATGATGGTGTGGTGTGACTTTTGAGAATTGTTGAGGCATTCTCGGAATTGGGCCAGCTTGAGGTGGGGAGTGGCGAGGCAGCATTCGTGTTCTACAAGAGCTCAGCCTTGGCCGTGAAGACCCGTAACCACAGATTCCTCATAGACCCCGCGAACTACTTCAGCCTTGAACACGTCAACTCGTTAGGTGAGCTTGACGCTGTCTTTGTCACTCATGGGCACTATGACCATTTCGATCCTAGCGGCACCGTAAAGATGCAGGAGACAACCCGCGCCGTCATAATGTGCAATCTAGGCGCTTACGCCCAGCTGAAAGGTAAAGTTGCACCGGAGAAGCTCGTGTTGTTGGAGCCTGATAAGACCGCTGAGGTGACAGGTGCCAAAGTAACGGCGATCGAGGCAGTCCATCCTGGCAAGAAACCCATCATGTTCATTGTACAGGTCGATGAGATCTCGCTCTTCCACGGGTCGGACTCCGGGTACACAAGCGCCATAGAGAGGTATGGAGGTAGAGCGAGGGTTGCGTTCGTCCCTGTCGGAAGGCCCTCACCAACCGCCTCCGTTGCAGACGCCGTCAAGATAGTCAAGGCTCTAGGATGTAGCACCGCTGTGTCGATACACGGCTCCGAAAGGGAAGCATCAGGCTTCCGAGAAAGGCTTCAGAAGGAATCGCCTAACGTCCGGGTGATAGTGCCCGAGTCTCTCAAGATATACAAGGTATGATAATGCAACTTCCCAGTCGTTCACTGAGGCTGCGGATGTGCCTCAACGTGTCTTTGTGACGCATGCGGTGCCACTCTCTACGATGGACCCGAACTTGAATCGCCCTCGGAGATAATTCTACGATACAATGGGAGCTACCCGAAGTGCCACAAGAGTCTCTCATACGAGCCGGACAAAGTAAAGATACTCCCCTACGATGAGTATCTGACTCGCTTGAAGGCCGGACGGAAGCGGGGTTTCTGAGAATCAGCAGTCGTCAGAACGGTTCGGCCCGTGCACCGCAGCGATGGACTCTTACCGGTCCGTAACATTGGCAGGGTTCTTCACCTTGCGCGAGCATGATAACGGCAAGGTCTGTAATCAAGTGTTCACCAACGGTCTGTGTGCACGGTCTCCGCCATCGACTTTCTCGGCGGCGCTTCGATTGAACCTTCAAAGTATCCAAGAGTAACCAGTGCCTGTGGTTCGACATGCCTGAGAATTCTGAGAGTCTCTCCTACAGATGCTTGACCAAAGAGAGGCGCGCACATCCAACATGAGCCGAGCCTCAGTTCATGCGCGGCCGAAAGGCCGCGCGCTTGAATCGTGAAGAAAAAGGGGAGAGGGGTCCGTGTACTGCTACACGGTTTCAATTGTGACCTTGACCTTGGCCGCCTTCTTTGCGTCTTCAAGGATTGTGATCTCGTTCTTTCCTTTGCTTACGTAGGAAAACAAGCTGTTCAGGCTCTCTTTCGCGTTCTTCTTGGCGTCCTTGTCGAGCTCTAGTGTGATCTCTCCTACCTTACCCACCCGCTATTCACCCCCCGATGTGTCCCAGTGTCGCATATGCATTCGCATAAGACTATCGACGTATTTTTTCGTATTTTTCATCACGGTTCCGCCTTTCTCATACTCCTTCGAGGCACGCTCTCGTACGTCGGAGTCGCAATAATTCGCGAGCGAGCGGCCTAGCAAGGTTCTAGCGGAACACCATGTGGCGTACACGATAGTGGATGAGCCGCTGCTTCCTCCAGAGGTCCATGTGACGTCCGACATCGCATAGCTCGGATGGCCTGGTAGAGGGGGGTTCTCCACACTCACCGATTCTCCAGCATACCGTGCAGACTGCAAATATGAGGGTCTTGATCAGAAAGCAGGTCTGCAAACGTATAGATTTCTTGCAACATGTCTCTCCCGGCTTTCACGCAAAGACTGGTTCGCGACTCCGGTTATGGGTTCCGATTCCCCCACAAGAGTGAACGTGATCTCCCAGCCCATGTTAGGGGTGTTAAAGAGCAACGGAACCCATGCGCCTCTACATGGCAATCTTGCTGAAAGGCCTTCCAAGAGACATGTTGCAACATGGGCGGGGGAGACCACGCGGCCAAAGGCAATCTGCGCCCGAAATGGGCCGTCTATGGTATTTGATTAGGCTCTCAAACAAATACGGATTGGACACACAAAAATTTCTCATGTGTTTTCCAGACGCGTGGACTCATGAAAGATCATCGCACAATGGCATATCGATCCAACTCCGCCAAAGAACAAACAGTGGCGGCATCTTTCTTGTTACGCAAGATCAAAAGGTGATCGCGCAGCTACACCTTAGTCAGAAGCTCTTGAAGTATCTCCCGGAAGTGGACCTCGCAGCTTTCCCATTCATAGAATTCACTTCACCTAACAAAATGCGAACGTTGGAAACGACGAACGTCCAAATCAAAGACATAGATGCTGGAGTCAAATGGGTCAATCTGATAGCGAGGGTCGTTCGGAAATCAGATCCGAGGTACGTCTTCTCGAGGTCCGGCGATCCCCTCGCTCTATCGATCGCAACAATCTCCGATGGCACCGGGTCCATGAGGTTGCCGCTGTGGAACGCCCAGATAGATAGAGTCTCGATTGGTGACACAGTTCAAATCGAGAACGGACGAGTAAGAACCTTCAGAGGCGAACTGCAAGTGAGCGTTGGCAGAAATGGTAGGCTTCAAGTCATCGAGAACCAATTAATGCAGCAAACTCGCACTGAGAAGAGGTGAACAGAACATCACGGAACAACACAAAGTTGAGCCAACCCCACCTACCCGGCAGAGCCGACCACCCTCCAACACCATCTTCATTGGACAGAAGCCTATCATGGCGTATGTTACAGCGCTCCTGATGCAATTCACTAGTGGCAGCAATGAGGTTTCAGTCAAAGCGAGAGGGCGAGCCATATCAGCAGCCGTTGACGTCGTTGAAGTGTGCAGAAGACGATTCTTCGAAGGCAAGCTTCACGTAAAGAACATCACCATCGGAACCGAGCAGCTTGGCCAAGAAGGACAAGTACGAAACGTGTCAACGATCGAGATCACGGTGACAAAACCAGCCTAACGGCGACAGTAGACCATCCCGCACAACAGAGAGAGCCTCAGTTCTCTTCTAGGTATGCGGAAATATAGGCGCCGACATATGTTGAACGGCAACGTAGGAGAAGACAGCTTGACCCAACCGTATCAGGTAAGTGGGAAGAGAAATGACGAAGTACATCTGCGGCTGCGAAGCCAAGCATGATAGGCTCATTCCTTGCCCTATTCATGACCGATCCAACGACTCAATGAAGGACGCGAAAGGGCGCCCCCTTTACCAAACCGTCCTGATTTGCGGGTGCGAAGCCTGTTTTCACAGCCGATACGCCTTCGATAAACATAGACGCCCACGTTATTCGTACAGTAGCTATCAAAAGGTTAGAGCGCGATGAAAGCGACAAGATGTCCAATCTGCGAAAACGTTTTTGCAGTAGAGGAAACCCTGAACCCCGTTATGCCTGAAGGAGAGATCGTGCGTCGCAGAAACGAGTTGGGAATCAAAGCTGAGAGGATGGCGAAGTAGGCAATGTGCGAGCTCTTCACTATGTGCAGCTCGTCGCCGCTGAATCCAGGCAGTGAACTTGCTGCGTTCAGGGAATTTGCGGATCGCAACCCTGATGGATGGGGCATCGGCTCATACGATGATAATGGGAATGCCTCGATCCACAGGAAGGCCGGCTCAGCATTGACGAGTGCCGAGTATGCTAGTGCAGCTCGCGTAGTGACCAGTCGAATCGTCGTGGCGCACCTGAGGGATGCGTCAAGAAAGAACACCGTCTTGGACATTAATGCTCATCCGTTTTTACTGAGTTTCCTTGGACGTTCTTGGATGTTCGCGCATAATGGGTCGATGTCCGTTGATTACGAGACAACCGGAGATAGGTTGGATGCAACAGTCGATTCTGCTAGGCTCTTTGAGTTCATGAGAGATGAGGTTTCAACTTGGTTGTCGAGGAAGACTTCTAGAAGCCTCTTCCAAGCGGTCAAGAGATCAACGATGAGGAGCTATCGAGAGTTCAGAGGAACTGCAAACTTTGTCCTAACAGACGGCGAACTCGTTTTCGTCAACAAAGACGGCCAGCACCGCAACCAGATCTACCTGAAGGTCATCCGACACAGAAGCGACACCATCCAATTCTGCACAAGAAGGCTCGATCCTGAAGGGTGGGTTGGAGTATGGAAACCATCCGGCTATAGATCGCGGCTCATGTTGGCCTCCCGAGGTAGGCTCCTGTTCAACAGTAGAATCGCAGCCTAGATCTGGGGTCTGGTGTGCTCAGAGCTCTCTCCCAGCTCTACACTTTTGGTTCAGAGCCTTTGGAATTGACTTCAAACATGCCCTATACAAATCAGTATAGTGTAATCAAATCCTTGCATGTGATCGGGTACGAGTTCCACGTCGCCTTCCATATCCATTATGCAATATGCCTCAGTGAAGCAATTTCGAGATAGTTTCAAGTATACGAATTTCCTTGTTCAGAAAGAAATTCCTTGCCTGATGCTGTCTCAGATTTACACGTGATACTCCTCAAGGCCAAGCGGATTTACACGTCCACTTGACACGTCCCTTCCGACCTGTATCACGTCCCCCACCAAAACCCACTCTTAGCTATATCCCTGGTCTCTTAGTGCGGGCAACTGAATTTGAACCATCATTTTTCGTCGTTGGGTCTCTTGGTGCGCTTCCACTCAGTGCCTAGCTCGTCATGGAGATCGAGCGCGACCCCTGTTGCAACCAATATGGCTGCTATCGCCAGCAACACGTACGTAGTCTCAGGCTAGCAAGGCTTTTCACCATGAACCGACCCCTCATCTACAAGATATGATTTGACCAAACCAAAGAGAGTCAGAAGGA
Source organism: uncultured Candidatus Bathyarchaeia archaeon (assembly GCA_964601325.1). Taxonomy (GTDB): domain Archaea; phylum Thermoproteota; class Bathyarchaeia; order 40CM-2-53-6; family 40CM-2-53-6; genus CAVPLU01. Next base: position 1,592 of record CAZRNA010000072.1, on the reverse strand, counting down.
GAAAGTGTCTACAGTGTGGCATGGCATTCAAGGCTATGACTGACCCTCAGTGGAACAATGTGCTCCGCCTGCATCGGCGCGGGCGGAAACACAAGCAACGGATAGCGGCAAGATCGCGTCACAGAAGTTAACAGAACCCTCACGGTTCCCAGTAGGTTCGTTTTCCCCCGTCCCAGAGCTGAACCCCGCGTAGGTTGCTGGCTGTAGCAACTCGGCCACACACCATGCATCTGTAGACGATGAGTGAGAGCATCGCCAAACAGATACGAAGCGCCACACCTGGCGCAGTAATAACGGGTCCTGGACATTCACCATTGGGCAACCAGCATGTTGAGGAGTGGCTGCTCCACGCTGATCGCGCATCCGGTCCTACAGTTGGAAAGAAAGTGACATTGACGCTCGAGACACTAGACGAAGAAACCTAGAGTATTATGTCAACTCCACCGGCTATTCCAGCGTCATGACCAATCCCGTCAGTCTCCGTGACAGGCTACAAGCGGTTGAAACGCTTGAGATCAGGTGTCAGAAGACGGTGGCGGTCACCAGGTGCCATTCATCGCAGTTGCAGCCTTGCTTTGCTCAAGGACAGAAGTTGAGAGATGTTCCTGTTGACTTTGCGTGTAGGTCTCTGATGTTGGTCCATATGCACCGGCAAACTACAGTTGTTTCGGAGTTGTGGTCTTCTCTGAAATCTCGGCCTCGGACAGTTCCTGCCCACTACATTTTGCTATGTGGTCTCGATACTCGTCCAACCTCACATGGGAATGGCAACGCGGGCATTCCAGCGCTTTCATCTCGGTTCTTGCTTGTCCTCTCCTCTTCGCGAACCTTCGCCTCGTCTTCTTCACGCTCGAGGCTCGTCGTGTGCGCCATCAGTATTGAAGTTATCTGAACATGGTAGACTTGCATACCATCAAATCATCTTGGGAGGCGGAGAGGACTCCTCTGATACGGCGTTGTGTGGTCTCTCTGGTGCGAGCATTAGAATTTGAACCCTCATGGACGAGCATTTTCTTGTGTGATGCGATGAGAAAGGGGTAAGATGGCGGGCGAGCTCAAAGGGTCGTATGAGCTCGCTCGTCTGCGGATTAGATGTCCACAAGGACAACGTCTACGCTACCGTAATGAATTATGGTGAAGAAATCGTCGACAAGAGGAAGCTCACAAACGATGAGGTCGTGAACTTCCTCAGTCGATATCCGATCGATAAGGTCGCGATGGAGTCATCCACGTCCATCGTGACCCTCTACAGAGCATTGCGAGGGAAAGGCTACGAGATACTCGTCTCGCATCCGAAGAAGACTCGGCTAATCGCGGAGTCGCGAATCAAGACCGATCGGGTTGATAGCTGGGCTGTGACGGAGTTAGCTCGGCTAGATGCTTTACCATTGTCGTACATGCCTCCAGATGATATCGCAGCCTTACGAGTAACCTTCTCTCGGATGTTCTTCCAGGATCTTGTGGCCAATTCCGCTTGGACGTTGAGGGCGGCTCCCGGTGGCAAGCCGAGGCCTGCTCTTTGCTTGCTGACTGAAGTTGTCGGACTGACAATATGCCCTGTCTCAAGAAGGATCACGCCTTCATATCGAAGA
>CAZRNA010000071.1:0-8508 GCA_964601325.1 uncultured Candidatus Bathyarchaeia archaeon | reverse complement strand
ACTCCAGCCGAAGTCTATTTTGGAGATGTGCAAGATGTCCTGTGATAACACAGCGTCAATTTTCGACTTGCTCCTTTCAATGTAGGTGCCAATACTCTTCACTCGACAATCGACAGTTCGCAGCTCCGATTTCCGCGAATCCTTGACAGACCGGCGATGGATATTTCTAACTGAGTGAGGGTGCAGTAGTGCTACTTTGAGAGAAGCTTGTTCTCATATTCGGCTCTTGTTAGCACTTCGTGGCCGGATTCTGTTACAAGAACTACGTCCTCTTCTCTGACACCACCGACGCCGGGCTTGAAGACTCCTGGTTCGATAGCAACTATCATCCCCTTCTCGAATACCCATTCCTTCACTTGGCCGGGATCACCAATCAGAGGAGGGTCATGAATCTCTAGACCATGTCCGTGTCCGGTGATGTGAGGATGCTGATACTTCTCGTATCCTGCGTTCTTGATGATCCCTCTCGCTATCTTGTCGATCGTTGACGCTTTTACGCCTGGTTTGATGGCTTCAACGGCTTTCTGTTCGGCCTCGAAGGCTACTGCATAGATCCTCTTCTGTTCGGCGCTTGGTTCACCGACCATCACATGACGTGAGAACTCAGAGTAGTAACCATTCCAATGGCATCCTCCGTCTATCATGACGATCTCGCCTCTCCGAATTATCTTGCTGGAGGGAGAACGCTGCAAATAGGCCGCTCTATCGCCGGACATGACAAACAGTGACCAAGCTGGAAAAGCATCTGGATCCGCCATTCTCAAAGCGTACTCCGCTTCAGCGGCAACGCGAGATTCTGAAACTCCTTCTCTCACGGTATCTCTTGCAGTTCTCATCTGAACTTCAGCCAAGGCGAGGGCTCTGATGTAGGCCTTGATCTCCTCGTCATTCTTCACCGCTCTGGCGGTCTCAAGCATTTCTGACCCATTGACGAACCTGTAAGTTGCTCCCAGTTCTTGCTTGATCCCTTCCGCTAGTCCATGTTGCATTCGGGAATCGAGTGCAACAGTCCCAACTATCCCATGATCATCCAGCGCACTTTTCACGATCTTCGGCCACAGCTCGATTTGAATCGGCATCGATCGCACATCCTCGATCCAGTGAAAATGCTTTGCGTCGAAGATGTCTGCTGCGCCGGCTAGCATTATTGGCTGATCTCCTTCAGCGGGCAGGATCGCTCCCTGCCGGTGCAAGTAGGGAATCAAGTTGATGTTGGCAGGCACACGGTAGCCTGTGATATATTGAAAGTTGTCCAAGCTCTGAACGATCAGCGCGTCAACTTGGTGGTCCCGCATCAGTCTTTGGAGCTTCTTCACATTGAGCTTTGTCAGCCTTTTCCAATCGATTTCTCTCCAGCTGGAGATGTCCCGTGAAACGTCAGCACCCATTGACTTCACCAACAATCGCTAACTACCTCGGCCTCGGAAATGAGATAAGCGTTTGGTCGCATGTCTTCCAAAGCTGCGGCAACGGTAGTGGTGGGCGAGGATTGTTCCAATGGACAAGTTGAGCTTGAGCTCGCCGCGTCACAGTGAATCTGTGGGCAAGAGACCGATTATTCTTCGACTAGTTTCAGATGTCGAGATATCGTTCTTTCTCCCAATCAGTGACCAAGGTGCAGTAGTCTAGCCATTCATCTCTCTTCATAGCCAGATATTTCTCAGCGACTTGATCACCCAACACCTTCCGGATCAACGTGTCCTTCTGCAGTTCGTCCAGAGCCTCTCCGAGCGAAGACGGCAGTCTGTCTATGCTCTTCTTCTTTCTGTCTTCAGCACTCATATGATAGATGTTCTCTTGAACGGGGCTAGGCGGCGTCACCTTTCTCTTCACGCCATCCATCCCCGCTGCGACAATGCAGGCGAAAGCTAGGTACGGGTTGCATGAGGCGTCTACTGGCCTGTATTCGATCCTAGTGCTCTCTGGTGGCGAAGGTGGGATTCGAATTAGTGCGGATCGATTGTAGACTCCCCATGCCAAATACACTGGGGCTTCAAAACGGGGGACTGGGACCAATCGCTTGTACGAGTTCACGCTCGGCGTAACGATCGCCGCCAAAGCCTTAGCGTGCTCCAGCAGTCCACCGATGAAATGTAGGGCACATTTGGAGAGGCCATGCTCGGACTTGGCGTCTGAGAAGAGATTGGTGCCGGATCTGCTGTCTGCAAGGCTCAGGTGTACGTGCATTCCGGTTCCTGCTCGCTCCGAATATGGTTTGGGCATGAATGTCACGATCAAGCCGTGCGATCGAGCAAGTGACTTGACCGCGGTCTTGTAGAGAACGACCGCATCCGCAATACCCAGCGCCGCACCCGGTTGGAAGTTTATCTCAGCTTTCGAGTGGGGAACCTCGTGATGTATCTTCTCTGGCATGATCCCGATTTGCTCAAGTGCGGCGGCGATGTCTTTCTTAGCCTCGTACGCTCCGTCCGACGAAGGCGGTGACATGTAGCCGCCTTCATCCGCGACGCTGAGCTTCCCGTCAACCATTCTCAGGTAGTACCATTCCATCTCGGGACCGAGAATAGCTTCGACATCTTGCCCGAGTTCTACCTTCATTTGATCGATTGATCTTCGAAGAATCGATCTCGGACAACTCTGGAGAGGTGCACCATTAGGTCCATAGACGTCGCAGATTAGCGCGGCAGTCTTTCTGCCTTCCCATGGAAGAAACGTGAAGGTAGACGTATCGGCTTTCAGGAACGCATCGCTATTCTCTATGACTAGTCCAAGTCCACCTGAAGAACCGTCAAATCCTGTTCCGAGAACGCTCTCGAGCTGTGAGCTGAGCTTGCTGCCCCGCAGGAGCATTGATCGGGTTCGTCCGAACAAATCCACATACATTAGGTTGATGAATTCTATTCCTTCTTTTTCAACCGTCCTGATTAGCTGGGCTTTGTCCAAGATTTTATCACTCCATAACGGTTGCGTCACGATTCCTTTATCGAACTGCGTCGCGTCGTGTATCTATTCATTACCGTCTCTTTGAGTTCTACTCCCAGTCCTGGCTTGTCCGGCAAGACCACGAGGTCCCCGGTCCAGTTTAGTCCTTGGGCGGGATCTTCCACAAGGAACTCCCCCGGAGTCAGCGAATCAATGTAGACAATGTTCTCTGAGGCCATGGCAAGGTGCGCTTGTGCTGCACAAAGTATGCTTGTCTCCAAAGTGCATCCTACCATGCAACGCATGTTTGCTCCCTGCGCGATTGTAGCTATCTTGTGAGCGTCATGCAACCCACCGCTTTTGATCAACTTGATGTTAAGCATGCGAGCAGCTTTCATCTGGATGATCTGCGTGGCATCATGAGGTGACCAGACAGACTCGTCGGCCATCACAGATGATCTCACTGCGCTTGTGACCTGGGCCAATCCGCTAATGTCTCTCCAGTACACGGGCTGTTCCGCGACTTGGAGATCAAAATCGTCCATCCTTCGGAGCGCTCTGATCGCGGTTGCAGCGTCCCAACCTTGGTTGGCGTCTGCGATTAGGTCTATTCCGTGTCCGATAGCTTCTCTCGCAATCCTGACTCTCTCTACGTCTTTGACTGGGTCCGTGCCGATCTTGACCTTGATCGAGTACGTGAATCCTTCCTTGACCCTTCTCTTCAGAATCTCAGACACCAATTCAGGTTCTTGGATGTCACAGGTTCCGTTGATGTGGAGACTATCCTTCGTCTTGCCGCCAAGCAACTCGTAGACTGGAACATCAAATCGCTTGCCAAGAAGATCATATAGGGCCAGATCGATCGCACATTTTGCGGCTGGATTCAATTCAATTTTCTGATCCATCTCTCTATGAATAGCTGTTATGTCCGTCGGATCTTTGCCTATCAGGAGCGGCCCGAGATACTTCTCTATCAGCATAAAGGCGGATTCAATCGTCTCTCCAGATATGTGGGGCCGTGGGGCGCCTTCACCGATGCCCACGAGGCCGTCATCGGAGAGAAGCTGGACTATGACGTGCTTCGCGATGTCTTGCTTTGCCCTCGAAGTTGCAAAGGTCTTCTTCATCGGGATCTCTAGACTCGAAACCAGAACCTCACGTATTCTCATGACTGCTTCCCAACCAGATCCCGAAGATCTATGCGACCACTGCCAAGCTTCCCACCGTAGTTTCCGGCAGTAATCCTCCTGACCCCATGCACGCCCTTTGCTTTCTCAATCCCCACCTTCATCGCCGCCTTCACATGTTCCAAATCCAGTCCGTTGACGATAATCTCATAAACACAGTTCACACCACTTCCCACTTCACTGTGTTCCACTTTATCTGAAATGCTTGGGCAGTACGCGTCGTTTGTTGTGGCAACGGCATTTGTGTACGTGTGTCCACCAACCTTGCTCCCAGATGCCGCCATTCTTCCTGTCACATATGGAATCTCCTTGATCACATCCAGCGCTGTCTCGCCTGCCAGCAAAGCTGAACCTTGAGAATCGGCCATTATCAGGAAGTTGCCACCTGAAACGCCTTTTCCGATACCGAACTTCTCTTCAACGTGGAAAACCCCGTCCATACGAGGGATTTTGTACACTCTTCTTCCGAAAGCATGTGTAATCTCTTCGTATCCATCGCCGAACAATTGGATGGGAGTATTCTCTATCTTGACAGAGTATTCCACTCTGCCCTCAGGGAACGCGTCAAACACCGCGGTGGTCGGAAACGGAAGTACACCCTTTCGAATTCTCGCCACAAGCCAGTACTCAAGTTCGCTTCTCTTGCGATCAGCAATCTGCAATAGGCATCCTGGTCTTCCGTCGGGGCTCTCAGTGGTTCGGGCTTCGCGCTCGATGAACGCCTCGGAAGGAGGCAGAGTTGCTGATCTTCCAAGACCTTTCGCTTCCAGCGCGGATTCCATTGCCCATCGACTCGTCGCGGCCGTGATTAGTACCCTTGAGAAATAGGCCGAGAAGACCTCACAGAACGTGTCGTCAACTATGACAGGACTTTCTTTGGTAATCGCATGCGGCCCTTCGACCATTAAGGCTCTCCAAGTGCCTATTGAGTATGGATAGATTAATCTGCATTCGCTCTCACAGCTGACGACACGTGGACAGACTTGCTCAAGGTCGGGAAGAGCGTCCGCGTGGTTACCGGTCCCCAGCTTCACTGCAAGAATTGGCAGATTGAAGGCATCTACAGGATGCTTCACAACGTGTTAGATCCTGAAGTCGCGAAGGACCCTGAGAATCTCATCGTCTACGGCGGCACTGGCCGCGCGGCTCGAAACTGGGCGTCATTCGAGAAGATCACAGAGACACTCCTGGATCTCAACATCGACGAGACCATGCTGATACAGAGCGGTAAACCAGTCGCGGTCTTCAAGACGCATGAGATGGCACCTCGCGCCTTAATCGTAAACAGCATGCTGGTGCCCAAGTGGGCGACTTGGGAGCACTTCTACGAACTCGAGCAGAAAGGCCTGATAATGTTCGGGCAAATGACAGCTGGATCCTGGGCTTTCATCGGAACTCAAGGGATCCTCCAAGGAACCTACGAGACGCTCGCGGCGGCCGCCAGCCAGCAGTTCGGGGGATCTCTGAAGGGCAGACTCGTTCTCAGCGCTGGGTTGGGTGAGATGGGTGGCGCGCAACCTCTCGCCGTCACGATGAACGATGGCGTTGCCCTGATCGTTGAGATCGATAAGACGGCAATAGACCGGAGGCTGAAGCATGAGTATTTGCAGATGTGGACCGACGATATCGATGACGCGATCAAACTCACAACCGAGGCCAAGACGGAAGGACGACCGATCAGTGTAGGCCTCTTGGGGAACGCGGCGGAGGTCTATCCGGAGCTCGTCAAGCGAGATTTCATTCCCGATATCGTGACAGACCAAACATCTGCACATGATCCACTGAATGGATACTATCCGGCCGGACTTTCAAAGGAAGAGGCTGACGAACTGAGGAAGACGGATCCTCCGGAGTACGTGCGACGCGCCGGAGAGAGTATGCGCGACCAGGTGAAGGCCATGGTCAAGATGATGCATCGTAACGCAACCGTCTTCGAATATGGGAACAACATACGTCAGCAGGCGCTCGATCGTGGATTTGACGAGGCGTTCGCTTTCCCGGGGTTCGTACAGAAATACATTCGGCCCCTTTTCTGTGAGGGCAAGGGCCCCTTCAGATGGACGTCGCTGCTCGGTGATCCCGAGGACATCCATGCGATCGATGATGTCGTGTTGGATGTCTTCTCGTACAATCGCGAACTATGCCGTTGGATAGTGAAGGCACGGGAACAAGTGCGCTTCCAAGGCTTGCCGGCGCGCGTCTGCTGGCTTGGCTTGGGAGAAAGGGCAAGGTTCGGCAAACGCATCAATGACATGGTCAAGAACGGCAAGCTTCACGGCCCAATATGGATAGGACGCGATCATTTGGACACGGGAAGCGTTGCCTCTCCGAGACGCGAAACTGAAGGCATGATGGATGGAAGCGACGCGATCGCCGATTGGCCAATCCTGAACGCGCTCCTGAACGCTGTCTCTGGTGCCACATGGGTCTCAGTTCATCACGGAGGAGGCGTGGGAATTGGTTACAGTATTCACGCCGGAATGTGCCTCGTTGCGGATGGAACGGACCTTGCCGAAAGGAAGATCGTGAACGTCCTGACTACCGATCCAGGCATCGGCGTCGTCCGTCACGCTGACGCAGGCTACGAACAAGCGAAGAAAGTCGCACGCGAAAACAAACTTAAGATGCCAATGCTTGAGTAGACACCCTGAGGAGAATTTCGTTTGGCTGATGTCGAATGGCTTGGACACTCGTGCTTTGCCGTGAGAGGTAAGACGAAAACCCTGATCTTCGACCCGTTCAAGGGAGTTGGACTTCCTGAACCGAAAGCCAAAGCCGACATAGTGCTCTGCTCCCATGGTCATCAAGACCACAACAATACGAAGCCGGTCAGCCATGAGAAGAGCGTAATTATGGAGGCATTCACTGGAACAAGACAGATTGATGATGTCTCAATCAAAGGAGTACCCGCATTCCATGACGACTCTCAAGGGAGCAAGAGAGGACGAAACTCCGTGTACGTCGTGCACTTCGAGGACGTGGCGTTCTGTCATTTGGGAGACCTAGGACACGAGCTCACCTCATTGCAAGTGAGCGAGATAGGATCGGTCGACGTTCTCTTCCTCCCGATAGGAGGATTCTTCACTATCGATCCGGAACAAGCACGAGAGGTCATGGAGTCACTCAAGCCGAGGATTGCAGTTCCCATGCATTACAAAGCACCTGGAATGTCAGCCATGTTCAACGCACTGAAGAAGGTCGAAGATTTCCTGAGACCGGACGATAACGTCAGAAAGCTCGAAGGCCCAACCTTCACAGTCACCAAAACCGAACTTCCCGAGAAAAGAGTCATCATCGTGCCGAGACTACGCTGAACTAGAATGCTGAGGCTTGATTCGAGTAGGCATGTTCTGCCGGTTTCATTGGAATGTGGTGGGCCTGGCCGGATTCGAACCGGCGACCCATACCGCGGGAAAGGGACTGATCCCCTGCCCGTCACGGTGGCAAAGCGGAGTACGACCGCATATCAGCCGTGTGCTCCACCATGCTGAGCTACAGGCCCATATTTGCGAGAGCTAGAAGCCTCCAAGTTTGCTTAAAGACTTGTCTCTGGTCTAAGCAGCGAATCCGGAATAGTAAGAAACCTTGCATTGGTCTCCACTTCGGCGAGAAACCGCTATTAGCGGGCATGTGACCTCACTCCGACGACGCATTGGGCCGGTAGTTCAGCCTGGTATGCCCATAGACGGGGCCGAAGAACGTCCGGTTCGCAAGGCATTGCCCGAGGAACCGGAAGGTCGCGGGTCCGAATCCCGCCCGGTCCACCATTTTCATCGACGTACTGTTGTTCACGGCCTCTTCATGGAAGCAAAATCATCATGAGATGGCAACTTAGAACCTCTCGGGTGAGCCGAACATTATCTTCCACTAAATGCCTTCCGCACGCCCTAGGTTTCTCTCCATCTAGCCTTGCTTCTCGCCACGATGAGTAACGTGATAGTCACTGTAAGCAGAATGGCCCAGTCAAGGATCAGAGCAGTAGATGAAAGACGCAGGTATCCTGCAGCATTCTGAGCTAGCTCAGCCGCGTACGTGGTCGGAGACAGATAAGCCAAATATCTGTACGGAAGCGGAATGTAAGTGATCGGATAGTAGACAGGCGGTATCGTCGAGAAAAGCGTCGATATTAGCCTAGAAAAGGCAAAGCTCTGAACTATATCGGATGAGAATGTTGAAAGTGTGAAACCGATCGCGACTGAAGTGACGAACATCAAGAGAAGGACCCCGATAAGCGCCAAGATGCCAGTCGCGCTGAGCTCCATGAAGTAATACGCAAGTACCCCGAGCACGACAAGGGCTGGAAAAGAATACACGATCTCGGAAAGGGCCATTCCAAACATGTAAGTCATCCAATTCGTGGGGGAACTAACTACCATATCCTGAAGCTTGAAATCATTCTTCAAGTGTGAAAGATCTGCCTGCAGCGCCACACCGGCCG
>CAZRNA010000070.1:0-8518 GCA_964601325.1 uncultured Candidatus Bathyarchaeia archaeon | reverse complement strand
GTGCTCAGTTCGGAACTTCCTATACAGGAATTATCGAAAACGCAGTCAAGGCTGGTGCAGTTGTCGCACCCTTCAGCATAGGTGCATCAATTGCAGCTCTGCCCATAGTTTACGCGACGCTTGCATTTCCACAGAGCTCGGTATACGCCGCCGGAGAGACCAAACGTCCTCAAGGCCAGATACCGCTATCCCTAGCACTCGGCGTCGTCTTGATCTGTGTCTCCACTTACTTGATGGGACGCGTGACATACGGTGTCTTCGGATTTGACTTCGTGCAAGCAACAGCATTCTACGGATTCTCAGGAGCAGCCGGCTATCCGCTACCAGCACCTCCGTTCACTAACCTATTCTTCGGAATAATGTTCCCGAATCTAGCACTGAACATCTTCATGACAATCTCAGCGCTTTCGTGGGAACTGCTGCTAATGGTGATGGAAGCTTTCGTAGCTTCAAGGCTGATCTTCTCACTTGCATTCGACCGTGTGATCCCAACTAGTCTGGCAGATGTTAGCGAGCGCTTCCACACACCAGTCAAAGCGAATATCCTAGCGAGTCTCGGCTCAATCTTCTTCTTGGTCGGATCCGCCTACGCATTCTTGGGCGTTTACGTCAACTCAATCGTAGCGTGGACGTCAATATACCTGATCGTCATGCTCACTTCCATGGTCTTCCCATACATCAAGAAAGACCTCTTCAAGACATTCCCATCACCAGCAAACAAGAAGATTGGCGGATTACCCTACATGACCATCGCAGGCTTCTTCGGAACCATTGCACTACTCATCGTCTTCTACTTCCTGTTCAACTCCCCGGTCGTCGGCATCAGCATGGGCTCTCTTATCGGAACTGGAGTGATCGTAGCGACATACATACTCGGCATAATTCTGTACTACGCAGCCAAAGCCTACCGTTCGAAAGAAGGCATCGACCTGTCGTATGCCTTCAAGCAGATCCCGCCGGAATAAACAGAGCCTAATCGCCCGTCGGGACCTACCTCCCTTTTTCTCACTCAATCGTCTTACGTTAGTCTGCCCACTGCTATGGGAATCGCTCGATTATGTGTTCAGAGCCCGGCCTATCCTCGTCACCTAGGAGAATGACCTCTGGCTTCGAGTCTAGTCCGACTGTTTCTTCCTTTTCGCTTCCTCTACTATGGAATCGAGCTTCTTTCGCACGTTATCTGACAAAGGCGTTGGCTGATGAGTTCTAAGAATCTCCTTAGCTCTCTCCTTCGCTCTCTTCACTACGTCGTTTGAGCCATCCTTCTCCCATTTGTTCCTGCTCTCCCTATCCGCTAGTCCGGGAAGGTAATGTTCCTTGAGAAACATGTCATTCGTGTGTTTCTGAGCGAGGAAATGGTGTCCCGGCCCGACCTTGGCGATAACGTCAACAGCCAAAGTCTCTGGGTCAACTCTCATGCCAGACAATGCGCGAGAAACCATTCCCAGGATTTCATCGTCAATCAGTGTCTGTTCGAAGCTGGTGTCGGTCAGGGAGTTCAAGGCCCCCGCTTGGGTGCTAATCATGCTGGGGCCGGCTAGGGCGGTCATCAAGACAGATACGGATCTCTCGTAGGCGGTCTGTTCATCGTGCATTTTGGAATCTGTGAGCCCGACTGTGGCTATGTATGGGATCTGATAATGCGAGTAGATCTGCGACATGGCTGCGCATTGAATCGCTACTTCCACAGCACCGTAGATGACTCCGCCGGTTCTCATGTTGGTGATTCCCGGCGAAGTGTATGGGATGGTAGGCGTTCCAGGGTTTGTCAGCTGAGCGAGCGTAACGAAACTCAGGCTTTCAGCATTCTGCTGGACAACGGAGCCAGCTAGTGTTATGGGGGAGGTTGCCCCAGCGTTTGGCATGCAGTCCAAGATCACCGGGACTCCATGGTGGGCCGCTTCGAATAACGGTTCGGTTGAGTCTCTCCCCCACGTTAGCGGGCTTGTGATGCTTGGGTTGATGGAGATTATTGGTCTTCTTCTGAGCTCTTCCGGTCCACCCGAAACTGCCTCAGCCATTCTTATGAGATCTCTACAGCTTTCTCTTCCATAAACGTCAGTGAGGTAGTGTTTCTCACAGTTCTCATACGATATCTTACACTTCACTCTATCCGAGATGCTCTGGGGAACATCTTGCGGGATCACCGCGGGCAAGATTGCATGCACATGATTCAGAGCGTCAAAGACGCGACTGAGTTGCGCGCAATCCTCTGAGGTGGGAACTCGACGTATCCCAGTCTCCATGTCAAGTAGATGGAGCGCGTTGGCGCCTGCTGTGAAGTAGACTTTTCCATCGCCGAGCGTCAAATCGTGATTCTTGGTCCTACCGCAGAGCTTGACTTTCTTCGGACACTTCTTGATGGCTTCCTCAACTAATGATGGGGGAATCTTCACCAAATGCGTCTTAGGATCTGTATGTGCACCTTGGTCGTCAAGCAGTCTCAGGATCGCCTCATCTTCGAATCTGACCCCGACTTTCTCTAGGACTTCGAGGGTCGCTGAGTGGATTTGTTCCACTTCATCGTCACTCAGTATTGTGAGAGGTCTCCGCAGTCGCGTGTGGAACAATGAAACCACGTGCCGCTCGTACGTGGCTACATATGGTTAAGAGTCTTTGTCAGGGCCGGAAATCTAGGCCACGTGTCAGGAACAGGCGTGGATTAGGGTTCCAGAGCCAGCAATGCGGCGCCGAGAGCGCCTGTGATCTGCGGATTGTCAGGCATCCATAGTTCCGCGCTGAGCTGTTTCGACAAGTAGTATCGGAAAGCTGGATTCAGCGCCACACCTCCAGTGACACAGACGGGTGTGACAACACCAACGCGCTTCGAGAGTGTGCTGATCTTCGACGCCATGGCTGCATGGACTCCTGCCGCAATATCCTTTGGGTTTTCTCCCGCCCCGATTCGTCCAACTACCTCGCTTTCCGCAAAAACTGTGCAGGTACTGCTGATCACGCAAGGTGAGTTGGACTGCAGAGCAAAGGGACCTAGCTCGTCAATGGAAACCTCAAGGACCCGGGCCATGACCTCCAAGAACCTTCCGGTGCCGGCGCTACACTTGTCGTTGACTTCGAAATCTGTCGGCCTACCGTTCCCGCCAACGCGGATGACCTTTGAATCCTGACCACCAACATCAACCAAGAGGCGGATACTGGGATTCAGATGGTGCACGCCGATACTATGGCACGTTATTTCAGTCACGGATTTCTCCGCGAAGTCAATGAGAGATCGACCGTAACCCGTGCTGATCGTAGGAGCACCTTTGATATCTGCCCCAGATTCTCTGCTGAGCTCTCCGAGACATCTCATCGCTGCACCAACTCCAGATGCTCCAGTCGGAACGACGCGAGAGCCCAAGATGTTCCCCCTAGAGCCAACCATCACGGCTTTAGTGGTGGTTGACCCCACATCAAGTCCGATTCCGAGACTTCGTCCTGACACTGGTTTCTCTCCTATTACTCGAGCATTTCTAGCAGTGCGTCGATGCGTGTCTGAATCTGGGCCTCGTTGAAGAGGCGACTGTCCACCATGTCACCCTCGATCACCACGCCTGGCACGCCCGTTGCCTCCGTGACGAGTTCCTTGGAAACCAGCTGCCCTAAGGAATATCGCTTGCACGACCTGACTGAGAACATGACGAACCCGTCAAGATCATAGTCCTTGATGAGCTCTACCATCTTGTCAACTTTCGCTTGAAGACCCTTGTTGAGGTATACATTGCTGTATATGGTGGCCGCACTGTCGAAGAGATCTTTCCCCTCAAGGGAGCCTGACCAAGCGTGAGTGTACGTGTCCGCAGGAAAGACCACGCCCCTCTTAGCTAATCCATTGAAGAATCTGAAGATGGTGAACCAAGGAGGTATATTGTCCCAAAGGAGCCTAATCCGCTCATCCCTTATTGCTCCGATACCCTGGGAGACACGTTCGCGCACCTCATCATAGAGTGCCTGATAGAACTCAATGGCGTGCTCTGCACCCCTCATTGTAACCACAGGTGCCATCGTGGTGAATCTATCCGCGCAGTTGAGGGGACTCGGTTTGTTCTTACAAGCTTCAAGTGACTTTGTCCAGAGGCCGATTGCTTTGCTCGAGTTAGCCGCTACCTCTCTCAGCCGCTCCTCCTCAAGTGAAACACCGAATCTGCTAGACAGGAACTCGACGAGATGGTCAAGGCCTTTGCGCACGTAAGCTAGGTGATGCGGTTGCTGTTCCCCCTCGAAAGGTGGAGTATCCAGAAGGAAGACAGGTGCACCTGTCATCTGTGAGATAGTATCATACCAGCGCAGGACCGTGCCGCATATGTTGTTGCAAGCAAGGAGCGCTTGGGGTTTCGGAAGCCCCTCCAAAGGACTCTCTTCGGGTTTCCTAGTAGAACCAATACTTGAGCGCGCGTAAGAGCAGAGCTCTTGAGAGTATCCAAGCTCTTCGGCAAATCCGCAGACCGTCGGGCCTACCTTCTGCGATCCGACAACTGCACCATACTGTTCCGGATAGGTGGGCGTTATGCCCATTGCTACTGGTATCTCAACCGGAAAGCCCGAAGTCACCCACGCGAGGCGACCCTCCTCGCTGGCCGCATTACCCTCAAGCACGTAGCGGAACAGCACTTCCTGCAGCAGGTCTTGCGTATTGAGAGGCCTGTATGCTTTCTCTTCCTTTCCGGAGCTCATCTCGGTCATCCTACCTCGCACCTTCTTCAAGTGTCTCGAGAAATGATTGGATCCTTCCCTCCAGCCTGTTTCTATCAGATAGCTCAGGATCTATTGGCAATCGAACCGAAGGAACATTCACCTCAGATGCCGCCTTCACAAGAGAAGGAGCCTCGAACTGATCAGGATCACAGAATGATTGCTCGCACACCACTAGCCCGTCGATTGAAAGTCCCGATAGGACACCCTTGAGGAACTCGAGCCTGCCGGGGAGCCCTTCCTGAGTTGGTTCAGAGGAGGCACCTAGGATAGATCTCGAGATAGCAACAAACGGATCGCCCTCCAGACTAACCGGAGGCGTAAAGACCGTCTTGAAACCGAAGCTGAGCAAATCGAAGACTACAACCTCCCCGCCAATTCTCTCCGAGCCACTGAACAAAGAGGCGACTACCATCGGCTCCACCATGCCGCCTGCGACCAAGATTCTCGGGTAGCTCGATTCCACGTCAATCCTAATATCGCCCAGCGCCCCGCCCAGCAATTCCTTCCGCAATGACTTCACTACAGTGAGTTGACCTCTCTCCTCCAGAATCTGCGAAGCAGCATTAGCGGACCTGCTAATCTGATCGACTGCGCCAGCGCTTGGGATGGCCAAGAACTGCCTTACCATCCGAGCCGCTTCGGAATAAGAAACAAGACTTGGATCTACGACTCTGCACGAATAGAGGGTTTGTGCTGCGTCTCTGAAATCGTTGACGAGAGATGCCGCGGCGGAAAGAGCGTCATTCGAGAGGGGGCGTCCGTACGCGTCCTTCAGACATTGACTGAGAATCCTCAATTCCTCTGCCAAGAATCGAACCGAGTCGTCACTAAATCTGGCCGCCGGATAGGTCAGTCTGAAGACCTTGTCCTCCGGGAAGCGGCGCCGCCACACATCCGACACATTGTGCAGCGAGTCACATGTATTGCTGGGAAAAAGAAGTCCGCTAAGGAATGGTAGTCCACCGCTTGAGCGTTGGCCGAACAAGTTTCTCGTGAGCGAGCATGAGAATGTCTGAAGACTCGCCTCGAATCCGCCCTGAACGCTCGGATTAGTCCATACTAGTGAAGGAGTGATTCCGTGCGCGAATACGAGCTCAAGCGGCGCGTGCGGATACACATAGCCAATTACCGTTCCTCCGCTCCCTGAGAGTTCCCTTAGTTGCTGTTCGAAATTCCCGAAAACTTCCCCGAACCTCAACTGGAACCCAGTCCTTTCTTTCGTTGGAGCTTCGATCGAACAGCGCTCCACGTCCGACAGCCAGCGTCTTATTCCTTGTGCTTTAGACCAGCCGCGGACCAGACGCTCTAGCAGAACCCAGATTCCGAGCCCGTAGAAGGAATTATCAACAAGTACTACGGAGACTATCAGACCGTTCTTCCTTGATTACTTCCTCAATCAGACCAAAGGGAGTTGTGACGAAGTAAGATGGACGAGTATCTTTGGCACAAACACAAGTGGCCTGCGGACGTTCCAAGAACGCTGGAATATCCAAAGGAACCGCTCTTTGCCATGCTTGATAGGTCCGCCGAGAAGAACGGTAACCTACCATACACGGCGTGGGAGGGGCAATCGTGGACCTTTTCACAAGTTAGGGATGATGCAAACCGAATTGCCAACTTCCTGGCAAGTCGAGGCATAAAGAAGGGCGACAGAGTTGCAGTCTTTCTGCCGAATACCCCGCACTTTCCCCCAGTCCTATTTGGTTCTCTGAAGACTGGAGCGACTGTCGTCACGTGCAACCCCATGTACAAGGCAGGGGAACTGAATTTCCAGTTGAAGGATTCAGGAGCACTTGCGGTCTTTGTGTTGGATCACCCCGCATTCACGCCAACCTGCTACGAGGCCATCAAGAACACAGCCGTCAAGACTGTGGTCGTGTGCAGTGCGAAGAACTTCCTGCCCAAGGCCAAGGCTGTGCTCGGAGGTCTTCTCGGGAAGATCCCGAAGAGTCCCTACTACCAGAAGGATTTGACATTCTTCTACGCGGACATCATGACCAAGAACGAGCCTGTAGCCCCGAAGGTCGACGTTGATCCTGACGACGTTGCCATGGTATTGTACACCGGAGGAACCACAGGCACACCTAAAGGAGCAGCTCTGAGCCACAGGAACCTCGTGTCCAACGTTCACCAAATCTACGAGTGGGTCAATCTAGCACCCGAGGACATCGACGCAGCAAAGAAAATCGAGTATGGGAAAGAAGTGTTCGTCGGGGCACTGCCATGGTACCACAGCTACGGTCTGACTTTGACACTGTTGATCAGCACAAATTATGCTGGCCAACTAGTATGCGTCCCAGATCCAAGAGCCGGCAAGCCACCATTGGCAGACTTGCTCAAGGCACTGGAGAGGTACAAGGGGACTATTTTCAATTGCGTGCCTGCTCTGTATGCAGGCGTAGTCAATCATCCAGATGTGAAGAAGTACAATCTCAGATCCGTTAAGGTGTGCAGCTCTGGAGCGGCACCTCTGCCGCCAGAACTTGCGAAGAGATTCGAGGAGGTGACTGGCGCGATTCTGTTCGAGGGATACGGCCTGAGCGAAACATCTCCCGTGACTCACATCAACCCTACAAACAGAAGGGACCGCAAGTTCGGCTCGATCGGATTACCGATCTCGGATACTGTCGCAAAGATACTTGATGTTGAGACAGGGACTAGGGAGATGCCTGTCAAGGAAATTGGCGAGCTTGCAGTGTACGGACCGCAGGTGATGAAGGGATACTGGAACAAGCCACAGGAGACAGAGAACGTGATGAGAGAGATTGATGGCAGGCGTTTCTTCCTGACCGGCGACATCGGATACATGGACGAAGAAGGCTACTTCATTATCTCAGATCGTAAGAAGCAGATGATAAACGTCGGAGGCCTGAAAGCTTACCCGCGCGAAATCGAGGACATGTTCTATGAGCATCCAAAGGTGAAAATGGTCGCCGCGATCGGCATCCCACGAGAGGACGAGCCAAGTAACGAGTTCGTCAAGGCATTCATCGTCCTGAAAGACGGAATGAAAGCAACTCCGGAAGAGTTCATCGATTGGGCACGAACCAGAATGGCAGGTTACAAGAGACCTAGAGAAGTCGAATTTAGAGACTCACTACCACTTAGTAATGTAGGGAAGGTACTACACAGAGTTCTCAAAGAAGAGGAACTAAAGAAGAGAACAGCAAAGTAGAAGAACACGTCCCACCCTCTCCGCTTTGCCTGTCGATCGAAACCTAGTACTTGTCTCGCTCAAGCAGTCTTAGACAGTAAGAAGTGGGGCACGCACATAATCATACGGCGTAGATCACGCCTCCCACAGCGGTGGCGGCCCGTAATGGGGACGTTTCATTATGACTGGACTACAGGCGCCGGGGCTCCTGAACATCTCCCGGCAAACATGCTTTATACTTACACTACAACAGACTGCAGTACAGCGCTAAGGGTAATGAACTACCAGCAGCTCTGTAACCGGATCTTCTCGGCCGACAAGCGGATCAGATATGTCACTGTGACCGACAGCGAGTGCAAGATTCTGGCCGGAGGAATGCGACCTGGCGTCGCACCATTAGAAGCGAATTCTAAAGAAGCGGAGAAGATCGATCTTCAGGTGGCGGTCCTCGGCGGGGTCATGCAAACATGGGCTGAATCTCTGGGACGCGCGAGATTCGCATTGATACAACACGAGAGAGCATACATGCTAATAGTTCCATTCAATAACAAACGCCTCGAACTTTCAATCGAAACAAGCACGCCCTTTCAGGAGATTGGTAGGATAATCACTGCGATTGAGGACGCTCTTGATCAGTAATCGGAGCAAGCGCAAAGGCGCCAACGAGTGAAG
>CAZRNA010000069.1:0-8521 GCA_964601325.1 uncultured Candidatus Bathyarchaeia archaeon | reverse complement strand
TACTCGACTCGGAGCCTTTGGATTCCGACCGGTCCGTGAATGTAGAGTTTCCTAAGAAGTGAGGCACATCGAACGTACCACCAGTCTGGATTCTGTGGTGGGCGCTCTCTGTGCGCGCTCGTTTTGGATGTGAGGGCCCATGTTGGCGGCGCTATTTCTCCGATGTTCTCCTTGAGGTGTTTGGCCAGTCTCTCAACGAGGACGTTGGCCTCCACATCATAGGCTGTGGGCAACTGTAGTCTCTCCGATTCTTGAACTAGTCTCGCACTAGGGACTTTAGCCAAAATATAAGTTGAGCTGAGCTAAGCGGAGGCGATTGACCTGGTCAGTTTTGACGCCGCTTTTCGTGCCTTCTTCTCCCTGTAGATGGTGAAGGTTCGTCCTCTCACATCGACGATCTCAGAAACCGTCTCTTCAGCTATCTTGTCGGCGAGCTCAGCGACTTCGGCGTCCTCAGGCGAGGTCTTGTGGACTTTGACCTTGATCATCTCGTTTGCGTCAAGTTGTCTGTCGATCTGACCCATGACCGCGTTCGTGACGCCGCTCTTGCCGATCCAGACAGTCGGCTCCTTCTCGACCGACCGCTGCTTTAGCTCCCTCATCTTCTTCTTTTGAGACGTTTCTCCTTCACCGCTGGGTACCGTTTCCTTGATCCACATTCCAGGCATGTAACGACGACGTGAGTTCCGTGCTCTGAGCGTATCCGTACTCTGCAGTTGACGCCTGGGACAAGAAGGCTCTTGCAGTTCTTGCATATGAACTGCTTCCGTTGACGGCCGAGTCTGACACCTGAACGCATAGCTATTCGTTGTGCTAGCTCGACGTATCTCTTGGAGAGAGATGGATCGGATCTCACCGCGTCCTTGGCGAGCCGTAGGAGAAGGTCAACGCGCTCCTCCGCGATTTGACGTATGTCGCCATTGTTCCTCTGGCGTGGCAAGTTCTGTCAGTGCTCGCTCGCCCAGTTCGGGCATAGGGAAGTACCCCCCTCGAAAGCATCTATGGCTTGCGCATGTCTCCGCACCAGGCCCACATCTCAGCGACAACAATGCTCATCTCTCCGCTGAACCTGACTCTCAGCCAGCAGCGCGTGGCACTCTCGAGGAAGGTCACATGTTGACGCTGATCCTTGCAGAATCATCGATTGAGAGAATCCCCGCGCAGATGGCTAAGAGCCCCTCAGTGCTTGCACATGCTCGGAGGAAGAACAGAGAGCCTAGCTCTCTGATCCTCGATAGAAGCTATCACCATTCAGCGATCAAAGCAGCAGAAGGCAGGAACCCCTCGGAAGACTTCCTGAAACGAGGAAGGCCGGATATCGCGTTCCATGTCCTTTTGCAGGCCTTGGGGTCCCCGCTGAACAGAGAGGGGCTCATGAGGACGCATGTTCACACCATCGACGACAATGTGATCGACCTGGACCCCCGCGTCAAGCTTCCAAGGAACTATGACAGATTCATTGGATTGCTCGAGCAACTCTACGAAGAGAAGAGCGTGCCCCCAGGTGAACCGTCGCTCCTGAGCATCCGGAAATGTACTCTGCCAGAACTCGTTAGTGAGTCAAGAGTTTCGACGGTTGTCGCATTCAGTACACTCGGGAAGCCTGCGACCGTAAAGGATGCCTGTGTGCCGATTGTAGAGGCGGATGCGCCGGCGGTGCTCATTGGCGGTTTTGCCCACTCGCACTTCAATCAATCAACAACGCGACTTGCGAACCACCTCTTCTCGATCGACAAGGAGCCACTTGACGCATGGGTTGTTGCTGCGAGAGTCATATACGAGTACGAGTGCGGAATCCACCTACCCCAGAAGAGACTTCAGGCATGATGACTTTGTGCACTTAATAATGGGTCACGCATTACTCGCGCTGTCGTGGAGAGCATAGTATGTCCGAGGACTCTGAGCTGGAGCGTCTGAAGCTCAGAAGGATGCAGGAGATGCAGCGACGCCTCCGCGAACAAGAACAGACGAAGGCAAAGGCACCAGATCAGAAGCAGCCACGCCCCCGAGATGTTCTAAAGACGATTCTCGTCGGAAGAGCGTGGGAGGTGCTGGACGCTGCTGCGGCCCAGTTCCCCGAGCCTACGCGAGCGCTTGAAGCGGAGCTCGCGAAACTTGTGCGTGAGAGCAGGTTGAAGGGCCCTGTCACCGCGGAGCAACTGATGTGGCTCTTCCGGAGTCTTGGCTTAGACGTGAGGCTTGAGACGAAGATTCAGGTTCTTGAGAGCGGCGAAATGAAATCACTCGCTGACAAGTTCCGGGGCAGATAGTTCAACAGTCAGATCCGCGCGGCAATACCGCGACAGTCGCATTCCCTGAACTACTTGCTGATGATGTCGCGGATCTTCTGCTGAACCGTCTTCACGTCCGAAGCTGTGTTCACTAGATAGCACGGCGCGAGCCTGAAGAGCCTCCTGAAGAAGCGTTTTCTAACATCCACTTTCTCGTCGGTCTTGACGATCAGGTATGGGTTCAGGAATTGTTCCGGCTGAGCGACGAGGTACTGAACCGCCTCCTCAATCTCAAGCCTGCGAGCTATCTCAGGATCGTTCTTGTCACGTCTCAGGAGAATGACCTTCATCGCACGAGTTGTGTCAACAAACTTCTCCGGACCCGCTATCCACAGAGGATCCAGCATGGCACGCGAGTATTCGTGCGCAACGTAGGGATCCGAAGTGAGCACCCGTATCTCATCCTCGCTTATTCCCTGTGATCGCAGCTTCTCAGTTTCTTCCGGAGAAAGGGGAATCACGTTCTCCAGCTTGCAGCGATCAAGTAGTGGTCTTATCTCTGGGAAGACTCGAGCGATATTCGTTCGTATGTAGAATTTCCGCTCGCTGATATCTGCACTCGCTCTGCCCTTCTCTCCGCCGATGAAGCGAACGTACACCCAATCGTCGCTATGGAGCCTCGCACCTTCCATGTTCAGCAGGGCGTATGAGTGGGTGCTCTTCCCGGTTCCAGTGGGTGCGATCAGAACTATTCCTTTGCCGTCCACTTCGACACAGCTTCCGTGGATGCTGTGGATGTCGTGTTGGTCTTCTGCGATGTCGCATGCGACGCCTAGCGCCCAGCTTTTCACTTGGCCGTAGTATTCTGTGTTGAAGATCACCGCGGTCTTAGTATCTGGGTTGTAGAACGCGTGGGGCTTACCCTCCTCTAACGTCGGATCAACCACGGCATAGAGCCTGCCATGAGATTTCACTTCGCGAGGCATCGAGAACCAGTTCTCACGCCAGAACTCATCAAGGTGGTTGCTGTTAGTGAACAGTTGCATACAGAATCCGTCGATGCTAGCTTTCCAGCCTAGACTCTCGTTGCCGAGGACGCGTTCTGCACGGGCGACGAGTTCGTCTCTCTCGTTCTTTCCGACGATACTGCTCTCGACACGCCGCCTGGTGGTGGTTATGTAGTTGTATCTGTTGTTCGCCTGCATCGTCGACAGCTCGCCTGAAACATGGAACCTGATGCCTAATATCAGCATCTCCAGACTTAATAGCCGCCCAGAAACGGTGACATCCGCGGTCGCTTCTATGGACACATCGCAAATTGAACGGGACTACGAGGAATTCTCCAAGGAAGTCCTCAACGAGTACTATCAGAACTGGGCTGGACTCAAAGAGGAGCTTAACATCTCGCAGATCTTCCTGAAGTACAGCGAGTTGTTCACGCCTGAGAATATCGCGGCCATCAAGAGAACCCGCGAAGCTTCGTCTGGTGACGAACAAAGGCGGTTCAACCGTCTGTTTGGAAGCCTGGTCGACACGTATTTGGAACAGCGAGTCTCTGAGCTAACAGACAAAGCGACGACTCTCGAGACCCAAACAAAGATCACAGTATACGGAAAGCCTATCCCATACCGATCGACGCAGCCGATGGTGATGAACGAAGATGAGAGAGCACGACGAGGAAAGATCCAGACACTCGCTGAGGAAGCTGTCAAGACTTTCAATCCTGTCCTTGAGGAGAGACTAGTTAGGCTTCACGAGGCTGCGAAGGCGCAAGGCTACCCGGACTATTCCAGTCTGTACTCGGAAGTGAAGAGTATCGATTACGAGAAGCTATTGAATGATCTGAAAGCACACCTCAAGGCAACAGATTCGCTCTACGTCAGACAGCTCGAACTTGCGCTCAGATCAATTGGCGTCGAATTGAAGGATGCGAGCAGACATGACGTCCTATACCTCTACCGAGGCAAACGATTTGACGCGTATTTTCCAAGAGGCAATGTGGTCACAGCGCTCCGCAAGACACTCGACGGGATGGATTTGCCGCTTGAGAAGTGTCCAAACATAGTGCTGGATCTTGAAGAGCGTCCAAAGAAGGATCCGCGAGCTGCTTGTTTTCCGCTCGATGTTCCAAGGAAGATCATTCTCGGCGCGATGCCGATAGGAGGACGATATGACTACGAAACAGTCCTACACGAGGCGGGGCATGCACTCCATCATGCCAACACGCCCGCCGACATGCCTTTCGTGTTTCGATTATCGGACGAGAAGTCTCTCACCGAGACTTACTCATCTCTATTTGAGAATCTCACGTTGAACGAGAAATGGTTACAAATGGTCTTTGGTATAGGTGACACGAAGGAACTGCTCGATTTTGCGTATTTCTCCAAGCTGTACATAACGAGACTCTACGCGGCAAAGTTGGAGTATGAACTCCGCCTGCACAGGGAAGGCATCCAAGGCAAACAGCAGCTGTACCAGAACCTCCACGAGCAAGCTGTGAAGGTACGCTTCAATCCAATCAACTATCTGATCAACGTGGACGACGGATTCTATTGTGCAGAATACCTGCGATCTTGGATCGCTGAAGCCCAGCTTCGCAAGTACCTTGTCGACGAGTTCGGAGACGAATGGTTCACAAACCCAGGTTCTGGCTCTCTGTTGAGGGAGTTGTGGAAAGAGGGAAGCCGAATCACGGTCGAGGAGATGGCGGAGAAGCTTGGCGAAACGCTCGATTCGAAATTCCTCCACGATGAGATCCGCGGGCATTTCGAGTGAGCAGGCGCGCATCTCAGCATGGCCTATTGATGCAAAAGGCGAAATATCCCTCTACGAATCCTTGCGTTACTTGGGCCTGTGGGAGATTGAGCGTTTCAAAGCGAGTCCAATCAATTGAGCCCTCGCCGATACGGAAGATAATCGATCTTGCCGAGACAAGGCCTGATATTATCGGACTTCACGCTGGAGAGCCAGACTTCCCGACACCAAAACACATAGTCGAGGCCGGGAGCCGTGCCTTGGATGATGGCTACACGCACTACACTCACGGCGCTGGTCTGCTGCAACTACGTGAGGAGATCTCGCGGAAACTCCTCGAAGAGAACGGCATCGAAGCGAACCCGAAGACCGAGATCACCGTCACTACAGGAGGATTCGCGGCAATATTCGCGACAATCCAAGCAACCATCAATCCTGGCGACGAGGTGATAGTGCTTCAGCCATCTTGGCCGTCATACGCGGGGTTCGTCCTCCTCGCCGATGGAGTGCCCGTGCCCGTTCCCCTGCGCGGTCCGGACTTCGAACCGAGTCGTGAGGATGTGAATCAGCGCATCACCGAAAGGACGAAGATGATTCTGGTTAACTCGCCTAACAACCCTACCGGCGCGGTCTACTCGCAAAGCTGCCTCTTAGAACTAGCCAAGCTCGCCAAGGAACATGGCCTCCTCATTCTAACGGATGAAGTCTACGAGAAGATAATCTTCGACGGAAACAAGCATTTCAGCATCGCTTCGCGACCTGAATTCGAGAACTCGACGATAACGGTGAACTCCTTCTCCAAGACGTATGCGATGACGGGCTGGCGTGTCGGCTACGTCGTTGCCAATGAAGCCATCACGAATGGCATTAGGAAGATGCATGGGTATATGGCATCTTGCGCTGGTGCATCCGCGCAGAAGGCCGCGCTCGAAGCCCTTTCGGGACCACAAGACTGCATCAGCGAAATGGTCGAGGAGTACCGTCGCCGGCGAAACCTCATCGTGAAAGGACTGAACGAGATCGACGGCTTCCAGTGTCAGCCGCCGAAGGGAACCTTCTATGCGTTCCCTAACGTCAGCAGGCTCGGACTTCCTTCAGCAAGGATCGCCGAACAGCTTCTGGAACAAGCGAAGCTAGCAGCCATTCCAGGGAGTGCGTTCGGAGAAGCTGGAGAAGGTTACCTCAGGTTGTCTTTCGCGACCTCTCAAAGCAATATCCTAGAGGCACTTGCCAGGATCAAGAAATGGTGTGCTCATTGTGAGAAGTTTGCCCATTGATTGAGGTAGTCCCACCAGTCGTCTTCGCTGACCTTCTCTTCCACCGCAATCGTCTTTAGCAGTGTCAACAGTGTTTTGTGGTGTCTCCTTTCATCCGCTAGGATAACTCTCAATAGCGGCTTCATCCGGGGATCCGTCAGATTCTTGGCAATTCTCTGCGCTTGAAGAAGCATAATCTTCTCGTTTGCGACGTGCTGTTCGAGTTGCTTTCTCATCTCGTAGTGTTCAACTTTCGAGATCGTTGCTCCAGACGCCATGCCGATCAAAGTTGCATACATGTGGGCATGCTTTGTTGTGTCAAGCTCGATTCCCTTGAAGAGAAGCTTTGGAATATTGTTCTTCGTCTTCGCACCCATCGCCCGAAGAGTCTGTGCTGTACGCTTCTCAAATGCCATCTGTTTCTTGAACAAGTCGATTTCTCTTGTTGCTACCAACGACTAGCACCCTGCCTGCCTCACTGTGCGATGGCCCCAATAATCCTACCTGAAGACGTGTGTCGCTGTTACTGGACAGTTGATGGGCCTGAGATTCCTCTATTCATTCTGGAGGAAATCGCTCGTCTCGCTTGACTGGGGCGAAAATCTAGCTCAGGCTTAGCAAGTTGCCTGCTAGCGCAGTTTCAGGCAACGAGTCCCCGGCCTCAACGTGACCACAGGACTGGCATTGCAGTAGACCTGGGGAGTCTTCTTGCAGGTCCGGTAAGCCGCATGAGGGACATATCATCCCTTTCCACTCGTTGCTAATTGCCTGTTCGCTATGTGGTGTCGTTGTATATGAAAAGCCTAGTTGATGGGCCGGATGCTAATCAGCCCCATCTAGTCGTGGAGGATTGCCGTACCCGGCGTGAATGTATGCGCCAGAATTGAACGATCACGCGAGGCACCCTCTGAACAAGAGATCCCTTGGGGCCTCAATCCGGTCCCATCGGGCCTACTAGATCACCGTGTTCGCAAATCGAGATCATATCGTTCTTCCGTTATCGTCTTTCCCCAAATTCGGTGCGTCTTCTTCTGAGTTCTCTCAAAGTCAGCGCCGGTGTAGAGGTGCTGGGCTGTGCTTAGTTCGCTTGTTGTCCAGAGGAACACGGTTCCGTACTTGCGTTCCTTGCAGAAGTGAAGCGCTTCATTGAGCAGTTTTCTTCCCATACCGATTCCTCGATATTTGGGGTGGACGAAGAACCAGCGAAGTTGAGCTTCTGCCTTTGAATGTCCAACAATGGCGATGGAACCAATGATCTGGTTGTTTGTCTCTGCCAGCCAAATCCGATCCTTGTCAGGGCTGAAGGATCGAATGAATTCCGCAAGCCCATCCGCTACATATGCTTCGAATGTTTGGTCGTAGCCGTATTCTTTCGCGTATGTGATGCCGTGAAGATGAGTCAGATATCCCATATCACCTGGTCTAAGGTGACAGCGTATCTTCCATTTTGCCAGCGAAGGGTCGGGAGCACTGTTCTTCCGATTTCTCACATGTATGTTAACCGCCATGGCCTTCCAGCTCGATAGGTTCACCATCTAGACATGCGAGAACTGCCTGCCCTACGGGCCTTCTCGTTCGGGACATGTATTAGAATTCTGATTTTGCCAGAGATTCCATCCCTGAAAACTCAGACTCGCCGCTGAATCATGAGCGTTTAGGGCGGTAACATGATTCCGCCGATCTTAACCGCGAAAACGTCCACGTGCTGCCAGAGGATATTTAACGGATCAGCCCGGATCGGCGTCAATGGCTAACGCAAACCAGAATAGCCCGCCTCAAACGGTCAGCTTCCCGTTTTGCACACGGGTCTTACCACCATCCTTGCGACACAAGACCCGAATGGGCAGGAGACTGGTGCGGCCGCCGGGATTTGAACCCGGGTTTCTCCCCTACGGCTGTAGGTCAGAAGCGGTCCGCCCGGTGTTGGCAGGCTTGCGGCGCGCAGAGGCGCGCGTTCCCGTCCTAAACCAGACTAGACTACGGCCGCTCGCGCCAACAGAAGCACATCTGATAGCTAAAGCCTTACGGTTCCGTCATTCCTCGCGAGCTTTGTCCGAAACGTCGCCGTATCTTGCCCACACTGGGGGTCTGCCAATCAATCGAATCGTTTTGATTTCCTCAGCTGTACGAGGCAGTATGGGCATCTCGGTTGGTATTCAGTGAACGAATTCTTGCATTTCGGACAATACCAGCTCAAATCGAAAACCACGCTAGTGCAGAAATGGAATTCTCGCTTTCAGCGTTTCCTTTGTGGCTGTTCGTTTGAGGCTCTCTATGAAT
>CAZRNA010000068.1:0-8744 GCA_964601325.1 uncultured Candidatus Bathyarchaeia archaeon | reverse complement strand
CAAGCTTGTAATCGCCGGTGGGGCGTAGGCCTATCTCTCTCATCTGGCGATTGGCAGGCGCGCTTGTTTGTCCATGGAAGAGAGAGTGCTTCTCTTCAAATCAGCGACAAGCGACACATATGCTCAGGCTCTGCTAACTGTCTTCGCCCTGCCTTTTGGTGCTCGTTTCCAACTTACGACGTACAGCGCAAAGTGGGTTCCCCCTGAGATCTTTCGTCAACCTGAACAACTAGATGGTAAGAAGGCTCTCTTGGTATGCGTTGACACGGTCAAGGCCCCTGAATCGATACTTGGCGCGTACCCGCTCAGAGAACTCAACGTCATTCGTTCAAGGGGACTCGGGGACCAGCTAGAACTGGTTGTCGAAACGCAGGGATTTGTGTCCTGCCCTGACTACTCAGCATATTTAAACGAGCTCAAGAACGCGCACTCGATCCTTCCTCCACACGTGCACAGCTTCATCGCCTATGACAAACTTCGTAGTCTAAGGGTAGTTCCTCCCGAGGACATGCAGGAATCACTGAAAACTTGGCAGAATGCTACACGCACGTTGGCAAGCCTTGCCAGTCTGGAGAACGCGGCGTTCTTCTGGGTGTATGAGACCAAAGATGAGAAAGGTCGGAAGACCGTCCAACCGAGACTGGTCACGCCCGATTCTGGGGATGCTACGTCTTGTGTTTGGCCGCTTCAAGAGAACATGGAATATCGTATTGAGTTGGCTTCTTCATTCCCTCGCCACACCGAGGAAGGTCACCCAGGGTATCTAGCGCTGCACTTGGAGTATCCGAAATGCGTCGATGGGCCTGACACTCTTGAAATCCGGGGCCTGTCGCAGAGATACCAGATCAACTTCTTTTCCAGGCAGGCGCCTCACAAGCCGTATTCGAAGCGAATGTCCATAGAACCAAGGGACACGGCTTTCAAGAAGGCTGCAAGCGTCAGTCTCTACCTCGAGCTGGCCAAAGCCTCGAGGAGGATTCGCGCCTGGGCGTTCATTCGCGAGCGATGGGCTGGATTGGCGTTCACAGGGCTCCTTGGTCTTGCGTATTTGTACGGTCAGCTGGTCATATCTAGCAAGGCGTATCCCACTCTTGAGCAATTCCTAGCCTTTCCTGCGGAAGTCATGGGCGCCGTCGTGACAACCATCGCCCTACTGCTATTGACCTACATCGTGGCGCAGACAATGGGGGCCAGAAGCCAATCTTAGCCCGTGGAGTGGTGTCCGCCTACTCGGCGTCTTGAAGGAGGAGAACATCCATTCCTTTCGAGCAAATCGACCCGGAAAGGAGAGCGGAAGACTACAGAGAATGGATGATCACATGGAAGGGTGGCGAGAGGAAGTTCCTGCTCGCAACGCTTTCTGGAACATCCCAAGAGAAAGATACGGATGTCTTCAAAGAGAACTTTCGAGTCAGAGACTATGTGAATGTTCGCCGAGGCTCAGAATGGGCATCCAGATGGCTTCAAGCGCCCCTGAAGGAAACACTCTCCACGGAGTTTCTAGGTCTGGATCAAACCGGACGGCAGAAGCTGGAGTTCCAGAACCCGCCATATGTTGCCTCTTTCAGATTGGGGGGCGATCCGAGGGACTACAACTATGCGTTCACACTTCAAGTCAACGGTTGCACCTACGAATGCAGCTTCTGCTTCGTACCTAGGGAGCTGAACAATCCCCACATGGGAAAAGGGTGCTACTTTTCCGCAACCGAGATCTTAGACAATTTCTGCGAAGCAAGAGATTACCATTCAGAGAGGAAGACCTCAGTAGGAGTGATTCGACTTAGCGGAGGAGAGGTTACAACTCTAGTTCCGGAGCTCATTCTGGATCTGAACGATGAGATCAATCGCAGAGGGATGTCAAGATCCGTCTATCTCTGGATTGACAGCAATCTCTCGACTTCGAAATACCTGGTCGATCTGCAACGTGATCTGAAGATAGTAGCCAGACAGAGAAATGTCGGATTTGTGGGATGCCTGAAGTCAGTTGGGAACCGCAAGACGGGTAGAGATCAGTTTTCGACGGTGACAAAGGCTGGACCAGAGCATTATGAGAAGCAGTTTGAGGTGATCAACTACTTGGTCAATGTCATCGGAGCGGACTTCTACCTATACATTCTCCCGATAATATCTGAGAATAGGTCCGTCATAACGAGCAGACTCGAGGAATGCTTCGATGAGCTCCGGAAAATCCATCGAAACTTGCCGCTAAGAACTAACATGCTAAGAATCATCGACTACACTCCTGCAACGACGAATCTCGTGCAGGCACAGAATGAGGGCAGGCCGTTGCCGAAATATGATGAAGCCGCCTCATTTGCATCTTGGTACGAAATCCTGAGAGATCATTATGCAGAGAACGATGTCGTTAGATACAGGTGTCAGGTTCCGCTAGACTAGATGCCCGATAGGCTCCGCAGGGAGGGTCTCGTCTGGGCAAAGGTGGACGACTAGCTTTCAGAGTGCCGTGGTGGTCGGAAGGATTCAAGGGTTCAGCACAGAGAACCATTCAAGCACGAAGCGGTAACTCAGCGGGTCTCAGAAGCGACGCTTCTGCCCTTCTCAGCTAGCGCACGTTGAATCTCAGGGTACCTCTTCAGTTCTTGGATAAGCCCATCGAAAAGGGCTCCCCGCATGTTCTGTATGGCATACTTGTCTCTTGGGAGTTCGGGATCGAATATTTGCGCCATCCCACGCAACATTGGCTTGACAAGAACCTCAATGGCTTCGTCCAGGAAAGCCCTCGCCTTCTCAGGGGGGTTGGTGCACGAATAGTCCTCGAAGATATGCGACAGGATAGCAAGGAAGGTGTTTGCGTAGTATAGGAAGAGCTCACCCTGCCGCTGTGTCAGTTCTTCATAGTCTTTGATTCCATGCAGTCTCTTGGTGTTTCCCGCTAGGCCTTCGGTGAAACCTCTGAAGCTCTCTTTCATCGCCGGGGCCTGCTCTCCGAGATACTCCCGGAATTCTGGAGTTGCGGCAGTGATCGCTTGGTCGATGCCTTCGAAGTACTTGTCATACATTCTTCGGTAGTAGACAGCAGGGGGCCTAGAGATCATATCGACTTCCCTCGCTATGGCCGGTCCAGATTCTAGTCGATCGAGATACTTGCGCATGGTAGAGAGACTCACTCCGGCCTGCCTGGCTTTTGCCTCCAGATCGATCCATCTTACTCTGCTGCCATCTCTTGGAATGAAACCTAGGACGAGTTCTCTGAGCTGGCCTTCTGTCTTGTATGCCGGTCGACCTCTCTGGCGAGGCAAGTGTAGTCCCCTCCAATTATGCGTAGGGGCTATATTTCAGCATTGTCCAAGGGTTGGCCTGAAAGTGATCCTCATGCCCAAGGGTGGAAAAATCGTGTTCTGGCATGTCCCTGTAACGGGAGCCCTCGATCAGGCCGTCGAAAAAGCCGTCAGGCGAGACATGCACAGCACCAAAGCAGACCTGATGGGCCAATGGATCGACGACTCGGATTTCAGCATAGATGATCTTCGAAGAATAGTGGGCGATCATTTCGTGAGAGAGCATCTCAAGAACTTGCGGGAAGCCAGAGCGCAGGGGAAAGAGATTTCGAAACTTTCGGAGGTCGTTGGTCCGATTCTCAGCAGAGTTGCCGTCGAGATCGAGCAAAAGCACAGGGTCAAGATGGCTGAGGTGGAAAAAAGGCTTGAACGACTTGAAGGAGTGGAATCTGAAAGGGCGAAGATGATCGCAGGGTCAAGGATCTACAAGAGGGGGTTCATCGGATTTGCTGTCGCAGTATTTGCGTTGCTGGACCTTCTACTCTATGGCGCCCTAGGACCTGCTTTGATGATAGCTCTCATAGGAACCGAAGTCGTAGCCATATTTGGAATCCCCAAGCTGATAGAATTCCTGCGGTAGAGATATGGAAATATTAGGGAAAGGAATGGCGGGCTCGGCTAGGTGACAATTCAAGTGTCGACTGAGACTTGAGCCCGTAGGGATCAAGACGCTAGCCAGTCTCACCAGCTGGACGGCTTAGGCATGACGTCGCGACAGATCTCGCACTCGCCGGTCAGCCCTTTGGTTCTCCATGTTTCCAGAAGACCACCGATTTCAGCAAGTAGCTTTTCTAGCACTTCTTCTGATAACCTCGCTTCTTGAAGACTGTCCTTGAGACGCTGATGCATCTCGCTACTGTTTATGAGCTTGTTGAGCTGAGCTGTCACTTTCTCAAGAACTTCGAGTCTCTCTACGCTTGCGGACGCCAAATACACATCGTGAAGAATGCCTGCGTTCTCGTAGCGGTAGACAATTCTGGGCTTGTCCGGATTGATCACCTCTAGATCAGCGGTGGGGAGTCCTTTCGTTCTCAGACACATTGCATGATAGCTTAGGTAGACAGACTCAGATGAGATCCAAACGTCATTGATCGTCTCGCTCAACATGTTCTGGATGGTCGTCTCGATGGCTCTCCAGATCTCGGCTGTGATCCTCAATGCTTCACGGCAGTGTTCTGCTGCAGCCTTCATCATTTGCTCAAACTCGGCTCGCATATCTATTTGCACGTGTTGCAGAGCAGGCATTGTCAGGAGCTGCTTCAGTTTATCGTCGAATATGCTCACACGATATGGCGGGAAACTGATCGATCCCAGACGGCATCCAAAACGAAGCTGAGGGGCATCCTTGGTCCAGAACCGGAAGATGTCGTCATCTCGCGGTGGCTGGGCCGGCAGCAGAGCCGTCAGAACATCTTCGATGCTTCTCACAATCTCGTTGAGGTGATGGGTCCACCATCGCTTACTGCCTCGTAAAGGAGCATTCTCATCGAGCCCGTTACGCACCTCCATGCCTCTTTCCTTGGCAAGCCTAAGGAGGAAGTCCCGTCTTCTCGTACAGATCGTCGAGTTATCTGTAAGAGTTAGACACGTTTCCCGTTCTGCATCACCGACATAGATGAACGATTCTCGGCGACGAAGCTCAAGGTATTCTCCGAGGGCTTTCTTCTCGTTCTCAACGATGTTTGAGCGGGGAATGTAGACCTCTTTGTCCACCCTGAGGTCAAGTTGACGTTCCTCAAGATAGTATAATGTGACGTATCGATTTCCCTCACGGACCACGGCGTCATCAAGGATCTCACCGATCTTTGCAGCCCGCCAGATGACGTCTTTGTTTATCTTGTGAAGTTTGACCAACTCACTCATGGTCTTAGGACCTGCGTTCTGAAGAATCTGCTTCAGTTCGGTGATCCCAAGCGCCAAGGATAACCCAGCAGCATATGTCGCGGACAATTGATGTACAGTTCACGCCCATAAATGAGACGCAAAAGGAGGACAAATGCGACTCAGTACGACGGCTGTGTGCCGCTCATTCTCAAGATGAGCGGCGCGGAGTTCCCAATGCGGGACATACGACGTTCTTGTAGCCGATCTCGACATGAAATCGATCGAGTCTGAGGATGGTCGGCGAGGAACCGACAGCGGCCGGACGCGAGAGCTCAGAGTCCGGTTACCCAGCCAGAAGTGGGATTGGCTGGAGAGGTGGAGAAGACACGGAGTGGCTCGTACCTATGCGGGCATCATTGTCCTCGCGCTGGAGTGCTTCGCTGAGAAGCAAAGACAGTGCCAGCTCGAAGAAGCACGAACCAGACAGCTACTCCAGGAGGCTGAGTGAGCATGTCTGAGCGCGGTTCTCTGACGCGCGAAGGGATGACGAACGGGCGACGCGTCTGGGCCGCAGGGCCGCCACTGGAGGCTTTCTCGACTGTTGAGATGAGAAGAATGCTATATGATCCATCACGCACTTGTCCTCTAGGTCACTTGGGGGTCGAGCCATACGAGCCATATCATACGACTTGGGGAATCGTTGAGCGATACTACTGCCCGACCTGCAGAGAGTCATACACAGACCCCATCAAGCCGAAGCAGCGAGTCGAGGTAGCCATCATCATAGCGCACTACTTCGGCCACGTGAGCACTCATCGTTTCCCGATAGTGTTCCGATTTATTGCCCAAGCAATTCAACTGGCCCAGAACATGGTGCTGACTGTCCCGTCAATGGAACACGCTATCGTGTCATCGACTACAGTCGGCAAGACGCGCAGAACCTACTTGTCGTGCAGCGAGTCAACGGTAAAACGCGTCACCGGCAAGTATTCTGCATTAGCTACGCCCATATCGGCTGATGAGATCACCAGACTCTTTCGACCGAAGTTGAGTGGGTACTTTGGAATCGACGGTTTCTTCATTGCAACTATTGACGGTCTCCGAGTCTGCCTGGTGGCCCACGATCTCGTAACGGGTGACCTTGTGAGCATGTTTTTCACGAGTTTTCAAGAGCGCCTAGAGACGGAGGAAAACTGCAAGGTTTTTGTCAGGAGATTCTTGAAAACAGTACGGGATGTCGGCGCGGACATCCTTCAGGTTGTGTTGGATGATCGTGAGGAGCTCTGGAAGGCCTGCAGGGCTGAGTTACCGCCAGATGTGATCCTTACTTTGGATGTTGACCATTTCATGCGCAAGATCGATGTGAAGAAGCTGCCTGAGAAGTATAGGACCCCGAAGTCTCGTGGCATGATAGCAGCAATTGAATTCGCGCTTCGCTATTCAACCAGTGAAGACGAGGCGCGAGAAATCCTTGGATATGTGCGAGAGGACAGGAACCATTGGTTAGAGGAAGAAAGCCCCCGTGCACGGGTCGGCATCAAACAAATCTTGAATAGCCTCAATGAAACGAACGTTAGCCGATTGCTTTCCTTCTTCAGCGTGGTAGAGCGAGGCAGACGTTTGCACTTTCGTTCCTCTAATCGAACCGAAAGCGCAATCGGAGTGCTCAGTGCAGTGTTTGACAGCCTGAATTGTCTGCAAGCGAACGAGCAGGGACAGGTCAATCTAATCGTATTGATCGCAAGACTGATGCCAGCCACGCGGGATGGAAAATCATCGCTACAAAGAGGGCGAGTGAATAGAACGTTGGAGGACCTCATGAGGATCCTTCAAATGTTCAATCCCAATTCTCCCATTCAGTGAGGACAAACAATTCCTCTCTCGGGTAAGATTTGGGAGCCTGAGCCATGATCCAACAGGAGCTGCTGGATGGGCTGAGAAACTCCTCCACCAGGATTTGACACCCCAAGCAGAAGCGAAACACGAGCCAGATCGCCGAGAGATTTGAACGGCTTGCAGCATAATCGAAACAAGTTGCACACTAAAACTGCGCAGCATACTTTGAACTCATCGCCGAAGAATCTGCTTTAGTTCGGTGATCCCAAGCGCCAAGGGTAACCCAGCGACATTTATCGCGGACAATTGATGTGCAGTTCGTGCCAATAAATAGGACGCAAAAACAGGACGAATGCGACTCAGTACGACAGCTGTGTGCCGCTCATTCTCAAGCTCCTCGGGGCCGAGTTCCCAATGCATGACCTATGACGTGATTGTACCCGACCTCGACATGAAATCGATTGAATCTGAGGATGCTCGGCGAGGAACCGGCAGCCGCCGGACGCGAGAGCTCAGAGTCCGGTTACCCAGCCAGAAGTGGGATTGGCTGGAGAGATGGAGAAGACACGGAGTGTCTCGCACCTACGCAGGCATCATTCTCTTGGCGCTCGAGTGCTTCGCCGAGAAGCAAAGGCAGTGCGAGCTCGAACAGGCACGAGTGAGACAATTGGAGGGGACGGAATGAGCATGGGAGAACAAGTCTTGCCATTCTCTCAAGGATTTGAGGTGCTCACGGCCAGTTTTCGAAAAGTCCTTGAGCGAAGCATCGTGCGGTCCGCCTTGAGCGGGTTTCGAAACGCGCTTAAAGTATGGATGATTTCGGCACTCATGATCTCCTTCTTGGGGTAGCTTTGCTCAAGTAGAGTTGTTATTGTGGTCTCGATCGTCTTCTCCTCGTTATGCGCCGGGACGATCACACAGATCGAGGGAAATCTCGTTAGTCCCTGACTCGTTCGTCCCCCCTGGGTCCGGCGGTGGTAGAAAGCGAGAGGAAAATAGCTGAACTCGTTGAGGAATGTTGAGGTCAGCAGGACCGTGTAGAACAGAGCCAAGGCAGGGCGCGATGTGAACGCGAATGCCAGCATGTATGCGAGGTCAGAGAGAAGCTTGCCCGGCAGAGACGGAGGCGGACCCATGGGCCCGCCTGACACTCCACCTACAGTGGGAGGCGCGATCGCAAGATACGGATACAGAACCAAGTACAGGACAATGAATACCAGCAACGTAAGCGCGAACGAGCCCAGTAACATCAGGTAGACGTACATTGGCTCCCGACGGGTCTCACGTCTCAGAGACTCCAAACCCTACTTACCTACCGCTCCTGACTGTCCGGAGCATTGGCTGGTTGAGGCACATAAGGATCAGTTCACATCCCATTCCGGTCGCCGCAGAACTCGCCTGAGGGAAATGCCATTAGACCAGAATGAACGCAAAAGGGTTATTTGATAAGCATCTGAAGTCTACCCACATTCGGTGTGAAGCGCTTGTCGACGATTGCTCGGACGCTAACCGGAATACCGGGTTTGGACGAGATACTGGGCGGCGGAATACCTCAAGGACGAGTTGTTCTCCTTGTAG
This sequence comes from uncultured Candidatus Bathyarchaeia archaeon, assembly GCA_964601325.1. Classification (GTDB taxonomy): domain Archaea; phylum Thermoproteota; class Bathyarchaeia; order 40CM-2-53-6; family 40CM-2-53-6; genus CAVPLU01. The sequence continues at coordinate 207 of CAZRNA010000068.1, read as the reverse complement.
GAGGCCCCGGAGCAGGAAAGACAATCCTCGCAACCCAGTTCCTCGTAAATGGCGCCAAGAACTATGGGGAGAAGGCAGCATTCGTAAGCCTAGACGAGAGCAAGCAGCACTACTACTCTGAGATGGCGAAGTTTGGTTGGGATATTGCTAAGCTTGAGCAGGAACGGAAGTTTGCGTTCGTAGATGCCTCCCCAATTAGAACTATTC
>CAZRNA010000067.1:0-8956 GCA_964601325.1 uncultured Candidatus Bathyarchaeia archaeon | reverse complement strand
CTCGCGGATTTTGTGCGATTGACCGATGGGCTAGAGCACATACAGGCTCAGAGTACGGCGCTTGTAGTTTCAGATGTTCCCGCTACGATCGTTGACCGATATCGACTGTATATTGTGCTGAAGAACTCGCCGAAGACGATAGTCACAGGCACGTTCGGCATAGACGGTCTGTATGACATGAAGGACATGCTGGCAGCCGTCCGCGGAGACGAGGAAGAATTGGCACGAAAACCTATGGCCATATTCGATCTCTGTCCATCAGCTCCGCTGAAATGGGGAGATTTCATTGCTCAGAATCTAATAGATTGCGCCAAGTACGGGATTCCGGCAGAGATCCTCCCGATGCCGCAACTGGGCGCAACCGGCCCCGTAACGCTAGCTGGCTCGTTGGTTCAGTTGAATGCAGAGTTCCTTAGCGGTCTCGTCATGTCACAACTGGCCAAGCCTGGCGCGCCAGTGATCTACGGCGGGTCACCTACAACCTTTGACATGCGCTATCTTACAGCACGTCTGGGCGCTATGGAAACCATCATGATGGGTTGCGCATATGCGCAAATCGGAAAATACTACGGCCTACCAACCCACATGTACCTAGGCTTGAGCGACGCCAAGATAGTTGATGCCCAATCCGGATTCGAATCTGGACTCGGCATAACCTTGGGCGCGCTGGCAGGAATCAACGTGATCTCTGGACCAGGAATGCTAGATTTCGAGAATTGCCAAAGCTTCGAGAAACTGGTGATGGATGACACCATTTGCGGAATGGCCTTGAGACTTATCAAGGGCGTTGACGTGAATGACCAAACTCTCGCTGTCGATCTCATCAGAAAGGTCGGCGTTGGAGGGCACTACTTAGCCCAGAAGCACACGATGGAATGGCTCAGCAAGGAAATCTTCAATCCCTCAGACTTGGTTGACAGACAGGAACTAAGTGCTTGGAAGAAGTTGGGATCAAAGGACACTGTCCAGAGAGCTCGCGATATAGCTCAAAGAATACTCAGAGAGCACAGACCCGAGCCGTTGTCAGGGGATATCGAGAAGAGTTTGAATGACGTAGCGAGAAGGATCATGAAGAAGCACGGTGTAGACAAACTGCCTCTCGGTCCGGCATGACGATCCGCATAGAACTGGAACGCTGTTTCAGCGCCAACTCGCCTAGTGGGGCAGTGCTGAACTGGCAAGTCGCTTGAGTATTTCCATCTTCTTCGCATCAAGTTCTTTCTCGATATCTCTTGGCAAGGGGTCAGGTTGGTGAGAGGCGAGGATTTCCTTCACGCGTTCTCTTGCGACTTGAGCCAAGTCTTTTGATCCTGAATTCTCCCATTGTGCGCGGGTTCGCTTGTCACACAGTTTCGGCAAATACCTGTCGCTGCTAATGTGATCGAGAGTGTGCCTTTCAGCCATGAAATGTCCACGTGCGGACGCTATCTTCTTGATCATTGAAGTGGCGAGAGTGTCTTCGTTGACATCCATTCCTCTGGCGATCCTCTTTGCCATTCCGAACATCTCGTCGTGGATTACGAGCATCTCGAATGACGCTGTGAAGTGATACTCGAGAGCTCCTGCAACCACGCGAATCCAATTCGCTCCAGCTAGCACGGTGGTTAGCATCGTTAAGGCGCTCTCGAAACCTGCTTGCACGTCCGGTATCTTCGAGTCGCTAACGCCGCCTGACATGGCTGATGGTAGGCCGTAGTACTTGGCCATCTCTGCCCCTCCAGCGCATCGTAGCGCCGTCTCCGGACAGCCGACGGCCGGTATGATGGTACGGAGATCGAGGTTTACCGGGATGCTACCATAAACAACTGGACTTCCCGGTTTGACAAGTTGAACAAGGACCAATCCAGCGAGTACGGTCGCGTTCGTCTGAAGCAGAGATCCAGCGAGAGTGTTGGGAGAGGTCGCTCCCGCGTTGTCCATAGGCTCTATCAGAATTGGAACGCCGTGTCTCACGAACTCGATCATATCGTCCGTCAAACCACTGTCATAGATCATGGGGCTTGAAGGGCAAATACTCGCGGTTCCCATGGGCTTCTTCGAGAGACCCTCCATTCCTCCAGTTACTGTTGCGGCCAACTCCAGATTGTGGATAGCTCCCAACTCTCCGCTACCACCAATGTACCCTTCCGTATCCCAGTGAGTAGTCTTGGACGTGTGCTTGTAGTGCAAAACGCTTCTCTCGATATGACGACATGACTCCGGAATATCGCTCGGAGCCACCATGTAGCTGCCACCGACGCTTATGTTGCTCAACGCATCAGTGACTTTGATCAGCGGGACGAGGTCGCTGGACAGTGCAGGCCGGCGTGCACCTGACCCCAAATCGAGAATGTATGGGTATTCTCCGCCGCATGTCATGTACTGATTGTTTCCGCCGATCTGCAGATCATGTTCCGGGTTCCGGGCGTAGAGCCGAAAGGTCGCAGGGCACTTTCGGAGAGCCTCCTTGACCAGACCTGCAGGGATTCTGACGTTTCCATTCCCGCTATTCACGGTCGCTCCGGCGCCGGCCAGGATCGTCTGGGCTTGCACAGAAAGGAAGGTTGCGCCTGCGTTCTCGAGAATGTCAAGACTGGCTGAGTGAATCGTTTCGGTCAAGTTGCGATCCAGGAATTCAAACTTCATTTTCTTCCACTGATCCTTCCCTCAGTACCTCAGTGCAAGAGGCACATTGGCAAATCCGGATGAACGATACTTTGAGAATTCCGTCCGAGCAGCTTCGAGCAGACTCGTATTGCTGAGGAGGTCAATGCCTGTCATCGCCATGATTTTAATGACTCCCACGAGGGCTTCGTGTCCTGTTCTTGAGGTCGCAGCTTCAGCAAACTCGACAGTATGTACGTCGAGCATTTCAGGGCCTATGGCTATCGCGGGACACACGCTAGGGACGACATGGCTAATGTTACCATAGTCGCTCGAGATATAAACGAGCGAGCGCGCCGTTTCCTCGGCGGACTTGAATGGTATCTCCAGTCGATCGAAGTTCTCCGAAACTTGCTGGATCAAGGTCATGTTCGGGATCGATTCTTCGAACAATGGGAAATCATGTTGGATCCTGACCTGGGCGCCGATGGATTGCGCAATGCCCTCGGCGCAAGCTTTCACTCGTCCGACGACTTCACTCAGGTTTCGTTGATCGGTCGACTTGATCCACAATCGAGCACTGGCTTTCTCGGGAATGACGCTGGGAACGGTTCCACCATGATCAATCGTGTAACCGTACACGATATCGTTTCTGAATCCGTGTCGAAGCCCATTGAGCGCAGCTAGAGTCAGCACCAAACCGTCAAGTGCGTTGACTCCTCTGTGAGGTGCCGAGTAGTGTGCCGCCTTGCCAGTAAACTCGACAGTCAGGCTGTCCAATGCAACCGTCGGCATCCAAGGTGACGTGTAGTTCCAAGGATGATTCATTATTGCTGCATCAACATCCTTGAAGAAACCCGCCTTTATGATCGGAATCTTGCCTCCGCTTCCTTCCTCATCAGGTGTCCCGAGGACCGTGATCTTGCCGTTCCACTTCTTGGAAAGCCTTCCCAGAATGATCGCAGAGAAGATCGCTGAAGTCCCGATGATGTTGTGGCCACAGGCGTGACCTATCTGAGGAAGGGCATCATACTCCGCCAAATACGCTAGATGAGGTCCGCCGTGGCCACTACTCAAGGTGGCTCTGAACGCGGTCGGCATACCTGCAATTCCTGTCTCAACCGTGAAACCATGTTTCTGCAGTTCTGAGGAAAGAAGCTCGGATGCTTTGTACTCCTTCAGCCCCAGCTCCGGGTTGGAGTGAATGGTTTCGCTGACCTCAGTGATTCTCGTCATGAGAGATTCAGTTTCGTCGATGACGAGATCTTTCAGGCTATTGAGCTTAGGCAAGACGACTCTGTCAATAGCGGCTTTCCGCTTGGATATAAGAGAGCCCACTTTCCGGCGATTGAAGATCAGGGCGTGATTTGCGGATACGATTGTGGATAAGCTTCCAACGGGCGTTGTATCGGCAAATCAGGTAGCAGCAGAAAAGCGGAAGGCCTCGATCTTCATAACTACAAGGGGCCAGCCTATAGTTCAGTCAGTTGCAGGACGTTGAGAGACAATGCCTGTCGCTGAGGGAGCGGTGCACATTGGGTATTGATTTGGCGATCAATAATGGTCTCGTGATAGACGGGACCGGAAATCCGTGGTATCGAGCCAGTATCGGAATCAAGGACGGGAAGGTTGAATGCATCACGCGATCGGAGATAGGAGACGCGAAACAGGCGATAGAAGCGAGGAAACTTGCGGTCTGTCCCGGGTTCGTTGACATACATTCGCACTCAGACTTCGCGCTTCTAGCGAAATCCGACGCGCAAAGCAAGATCAGGCAAGGAGTAACCACAGAGGTCGTAGGGAACTGTGGAGTCTCAGCTGCGCCTCTAGGGGGAGAAGCGATCCGTGATGCGGAGGCAAGCGCCCAGCAATATGGTCTGAGAGTTACTTGGTCGAGCCTAGGGGAGTACCTCAGTAGGCTCGAGCGCCAAGGAGCGGTCCTGAATGTGGCCTGCCTGGTCGGGAATGGCACTATCAGAGCTTCGGTGATGGGTTTTGAGAATCGAGTCCCCTCTGGCCACGAAATGAAGCGGATGCAGGAACTTCTCGCGCAATGCATGCGAGAAGGAGCGTTTGGGGTCTCGTCGGGTCTACTATACCCTCCCAGCTGCTACGCGAAACCTGACGAGTTGTGCAGACTTGCCCTCACGGCCGCTTCGTTTGGCGGAATCTACACGACCCACATCAGAGACGAGAGCGATGGGCTGGAAGAAGCGGTCAACGAGGCCCTAGCCATAGGCCAGAAAGGAGTCACGGTACAACTCTCGCATCACAAGGCCTGCGGCAAGAGAAACTGGGGCAAAGTAAGGCGAACCCTAAGAAACATCGCAAGGGCGAGAGCGAGGGGAATCGACGCAACTGTCGATGTCTACCCCTACACGGCCTATAGCACGTGGCTTTCCGCAGCGATACCACCTTGGGCCTGTGAAGGAGGCGATCACCGACTAATCGAGCGGCTCAAGAGCAAGGCGGTTCGTGCGAAGCTCAAACGACAGATGCGAGCAGGCCTTCCCAAGTGGGAGAGCATGACAAAGGGAGCTTCGTGGGACAAGTTCATGATATCGAGCTTCCCACAGAAACCCACGCTCGTCGGAAAAACAATTCAACAGATCGCAGGAGCAAGGAAACGCGACCCCTTCGAAGTCGTCTTTGACATGCTGATCGAGGGAGAAGCAACCGTCGAGGTTGTAGTCGAAGATATGAACGAACGAGACGTGAGGCTTGTCTTAGAGAGCCCTCTTTCGATGATTGGATCCGACGGCGAGTCTCTGTCCACGAAAGGTCGCCTAGGAAAGGGGAGACCTCACCCCAGAAGTTTCGGGACCTTCCCTAGAGTTTTGGACCGATACGTCAGACAGACTCACCTGCTAACCTTGGAGAATGCCATCAGGAAGATGACATCTTTCCCCGCCAATAGAATAGGGCTGACGGACCGCGGCGTGATTCGGAAAGGATTGACCGCGGACATCGTCATATTTGATCCTGCAAGAGTTGCTGACACAGCCACCTACCTCAGGCCCAAAGCATTTCCAGCAGGCATAGAATACGTCATAGTAAATGGCATCACAACAGTCGCCAGGGGCAAGTTCTTGGGAAGGCTATACGGACACGCTTTGAGGCATGACGCACCGGGTCTCTAGGCTTCGAGAGGATGGAGAGACACACATGCGCAGGTCTGTCGCGGTTGATTTCGTGAAGGGACACATGGGTGGGAACGAGATAGTTCTGCTGCACGAGAGCCAGATTCCCAAGCGAGGCCGTCTCAAAATCGTTCTCTCCATACTTGATCCGCCAAGCGTTCGCGGGGACCAAGCCGTGCTCCTCGATAGACCTAGGTGTGGCGGAGACATCAGGTGACCGTCGTTGACAGAGCGTCTAGGGATTTCCTCACAGCATGCGGAGGCATGGCGCAAGTCCTCTGCAAGGCCGTGCGTGAGACGGGGCTTGGGGAGCACTATCGAGTTCGTTTGCCCCGGAAACAGTTGGCCATAGAGACGGATTCCGGAACTGTGCGGGTCTCTGTCGGGGGAACGAGACGAAGGCCGGTTCTCCTAACTGACATGACAAGCTTCGTCAAAGAGTGCTACAGGGTCGGCGTTTCAACCATCCAAGTGGCCGGAGTCGAAGCCACCAAGGTCGGGAGATTCCTTGTGGCCGATGCCGAGAAGATCCACGAGAAATATCCGGATGCGGACTTCAATACGATGAATCGTAACGCAGTAGATATTCTGATGGAAATGCAGGCTGACTATGACAGGCAGCATTTCTCAGATGCTCGGAATGCGGACTACTCTCTGCACAGAATGTATCCAGATGACCCAACTCGTGGGCGCGTGCTTTTTCCTCACAACATAACTGGTGGTCACGTCGAACCGTGTTGCGGAAGTGGCAGCGTAGCCATCGCAATCTCTCTAGCGCACGCCAAGAGGCTGAGAGACGGAGTCTCCTCCCTTCGTTTCGACTGCGGGGGCACCCCTGTTCTCGGAGGCCCTGACACTACCAAAGTCAAGGCCACAATACTGGATAGCAGAATCTTGACAGCAGAATTCACCCACAGCCTCGTCGAAATAGTAAGCACAGGAAAGGTTTCGCTTAGGTCTGCTGAGTCGCACGAGCCATCGGGTAAGTCGTGAGTCTCTTAACCGTTTTTCGAATCTAGATGCTTCAAGCAGATGATTGCGCTCTGAAGCTGGATTCTTACGAGTTTCTCTATTGGAATCACCTGCGGCTCGGATTCTTGCAGGATCGCGTTGTTCAGTTGTACCAAGCGCGATCGAACGATCTCGTACAACTGGCCGAGTTTGTGGTTTCCCGTTCTCGCTTCGGCTTCCTTGAGAAGCCTTCCAACCATTCCCAGTACGGGCATCTGTGAGAATTTCTTCAGCACCGTCAGGTCAAACATCTCAGCGACCGTAGCTGGGCGTTCGAATGCTCCATCCTTGGAATATGCGTGTGTGGTTTGCTCGACTTGGTTCACCTGGTTGAGGAAATTGCCGACTGATCGATAGATTCTCGAATTCACCTCAAGCAGTCCTTCTGTTTCATCCAGCACGTGTTGGACGAGGTCGCGAGTGTCCGCCTCGGTCTTGAGGCCCTGCAAAACAATGTCACGTCGTTTTGTGTTTGTTGGAGTTGTGTCCATGATCTTTTCGTCATGGAAATATGGCAGTTCGCAGGTCAAAGAGAATCCATCGTACATTTGCTTGATGTACTCGTAACAGTCGGTTCCGTAGTTGATGCCGGTAGCCGGATCGGAGGCCAAAGTCTTCGATAGAAAATCGTACTCGTCGGTCACGCCATAGTCGTGGTATATGCCTTCATCTAGGTTTTTCAGGTAGGGCTCGTCTGGAGGTTCGCCTCTATGAAGAGGTAAGCCCTCTGACAGAGGGAGGTTCTTCAAATCTGCGTAGGCTGAAGGTAGCTCGTGGCTGAGGTAGTAGTAGACGCCACAGAAATCAGCGTTGTGTAGTATGTATGTGAACGCAGGTTTGAACTCGTCTACAACTTTCTTTATTGCTCGTGTTTCAGGGACAGGCGTGCTCCAATGGAGTGTCTTGTAGTCGATCGGGAACGTCCATTCTGCCTGCTCGTTCGGCGGAGGTCTGTAGTAATTCTCGGCGTACGTCAGTAGATCAAATGGGCCTCGGAACCACCCTTCATTGAGTCTGGCTCCATCAACATCTATCGCCTTCGCGAGAATGAACTTGTATCCAAGCTTTTTCCCGAGTTCAGCGCTGGCTGCGAGCCTCGACGCCAAGTACTCTATGGTCAGCGACCCAATGGGTTCGTTGGGATGAGTGAAGCCGTACATGAAAGCCGACTTGTCGCCTTCACCGATCACAAGTGCCGTAATCTCCCTGCCCTCAGAGGATTCACCTATCGTTCTCAACTCCACAGTGTCAGGATACTTCTCGGCGAGCCGGCGTGACGCTTCATCCAACTCGGCAACAGTCCTGAAACTGCTAAAGGGAGGGATTCCTTCAATTAGTTCGCGAACGGCCTTCGCGTCCAGAGTAACTCCAACCGTGGCCGATCCCCTCCGCGCTAAGGAGAATTCATACGGGGGTTATTCCCCCAAAAAAAAGGGGAAAGAGAGGAGCTAAGGTTCTTCTTTCTCGGCAGGCTCCTTCTTTCGTCTCCTCAACAGGATTGCCAGTGCTGCCACTGCGATAATCACCACAATGGCGATTCCAGCGGTGTAGGTGTCGATCCCTGGTGATGGTGTGGTAGTCTGTGTGGTCACCCCAGTCTCTGTCGTCGCTGCCGTGGTGCCAGCTGTTACTGGAACCAAGTCAGCTGCGTACTTCCACCAATACGCGTCCCAGCCTGGGTACTGTGACACGTCAGCCCACCCAGTGAATGTGTCCGTTCGATGCGCCACAAGGTTCGATGAGTATGCGAGCATCACGTAGGGCGACTGATCGTACAGGTACTTCTGCATCTCGACGATTGTACTCTGCCTCTCCTGCGAGTCGGCAGCGGTGTGTTGTTTCAAGTAGAGCGCATCATAGGTCGCGTCACTGTAGAAGCAGTCGCTCCATGCTCCGATCTGATCCGTCGTGAATACTGAGAGGGCGAAGTCTGGGTCACAGTCGAATCCCCAGCCCCACAAGTAAAGGTCCATGTCTCCGGCCAGATTGGCATCAATCATCTGGGCTGAGTCGACTACATGCAGCTTGAGGTCTATGCCGATCTCCTTGAACGAGTCGACGAGCAAGTTGCCGGCGCTGATCAACTCTGTGGCATCATTGGTGACGTGACAGTTCAGTGTGAATGGCTTGTTGGTCGTGGGGTCGATTCTGTAGGTATGGGTGGCGTCCCATTTCGTGTATCCCAGATCATCCAGCATCTGGTTTGCCTTGGCGATGTTGAA
>CAZRNA010000066.1:0-9701 GCA_964601325.1 uncultured Candidatus Bathyarchaeia archaeon | reverse complement strand
TCGGGGGAGATCGTCATGAGGATTCTTACTATCGCGTATCCTCCGATTCCGATCATTGCAGGGGATAGCAAGGCACTGATCGGAGTAGGCGCTTCTGCATGCACCTGAGGAAGCCAAACGTGCACTCCAAAGGCCGCCATCTTCACGAGGAGCCCCGCGAGGATCATGATTGTGATCCAGAACCTGTAGGGTTGGGGAATAACAGCTGAGGACAAGGCTGACAGATCGAACGTTCCGGAGACGACCCACAGTGTCAGGATTCCAGCCAAAAGTGCAAGTGCGCCAACATGAGTCCACATGAAATACATGAACGAAATTCTGTCTCGATCGCCGTATCCCCATCGAGCGATCAGGAAATACGAAGGAATCAGCATCAACTCGAAGAAGAGGTAGAACTCGATCAGGTTGGTGGCAAGTACGGCTCCTATCATGCCAGTGGAGTAGAGCAAGTACAGCGCGAAATAGAGCCCGTACTCTTTTGATTCCTTTCCTAACCTGTGAATCATGTACGGCATTGAGTAGACTGCGATCACGGAACATAGCAGGGTGACAGTGAAGAGAATCGGTATGCTGAGCCCATCAGCTCTGAAGCCAAAGTAACCGATCGGCTCCCATCGAAACGCCTCAACCACAGTTCCAAGCGAACCCGAGAAGATCGCCACCAGCGTCGAGATCACCAATGGGATGGCTGCAATCCATCCGACATGTACACCGAAACGTCGCGAGAGAACCCACACTACAGGTACGATCATCAACAGGAGAGAGACACTTGTGAAAAGCAAAGGGAACAAGTATTATCCTCTCAGACGGTTGAGTTTTCGCACGTCGATTGTGCCGTTGAGTCTGAACGCCACAAGTATCAAGGCCAAGCCCACTGTTGCCTCCATAGCGGCCGCGGCGATCGAGAAGAAGACGATGTTCCAACCAGTCAACATCGGCGGGTTAGCGTATCTTGCGAATGCAACGAAGTTGATGTTTGCCGCGTTCACAATCAACTCTACAGAGAAGAGTAGACGAATGGCGTTCCTCTTGGAGACTAAGCCATAGATGCCGATTCCAAGCAGTGCCGACGAGAGGATGATGTAGCTACTGAGTGGCTCCACTGGTTTTCTCCTCCCGTTGTACTCTGACCAAGGTTAGGCCACCAACAATAGTGGCTCCAACCAGAAGCCCAAGAATCACGAGCGCAATCGCGTAGGACGATGCCAAGAGGCGGCCGAGCTCTCGCAGTGGAACCTGATAGAACTCTGGCGCTCCTAAGGAGGCCGGCACAAGTACGACAACGGTCCCTGCCACAGCAAGAGCGACCAAGCCAGCGACAAGTATACCCGCGCGGCCAAGCCGGCCCGGTTCCTCTTCTTCTAACATCCTACCGGACTCTCTACGAACCAGCATGATCGTGAAGAGGATCAAGACCACGACTGCACCTACGTACACGGACACCTGGAACATCGCGACGTACTCGGCGCCTAGGAGAATGAACAGACCGGCGACGCCGATTAGTGAGAAAGCAAGCCCGACCGCGCCATAGATCAACTCTCTAGCTTCAAGCGCAAAGATAGCGGATACGATCACCAGCCCGCTGAGCACGAGGAAGACAAAGTCGGGCAACTTAGATCCTCCAGACCCAGTCTAGCCCAAGTGAGATCAACGCAACAGTGACGAAGATGTTCGCGAGCGCTAACAGCAGCAACCTAGTCCAACCAGCCCTGAGCAGAATGTCAACTCTGACTCTGGGAAAAGTTCCACGGATCACAACTACCATGCTTGCGACAAAAAATGTCTTCAGAAGAAACCATACAGGTTGAGGCAGGAGGCCGGGGCCGGACCATCCTCCAAGAAAGAGCGTAGTGATCAACGCCGACATCACATACAGCTTAGTGTACATTGCAAGGTACCCTAACATGAAAGGAACACCGCTGAGTTCAGTCATCCATCCCATGACTAGCTCAGTCTCAGCGCCTGGCAAGTCGAATGGGGTCCTCTCAAGCTCGGCCAATGCGGCCGTGAAGAAGACTGCAAAGCCCAACAATTGTGGCACAACGAACCATATCCTTTGTTGGGCCTCAACGATCTTGGTAAGGTTCAGTGTACCGGTAAGCATGACTATGCCAAGGACTGAAAACCACATTGGAATCTCATAGGCGACCTGTTGGAACAGGGATCGTAGGCCGCCTAGAAACGAGTACTTGCTGTTGCTTCCCCACCCAATCAGGAGGATAACACTCGGGAACAATGACATGACGGCGAAAACGTAGATTAGGCCTACGTCCATATTTGCTATCACGAAACCCTCACCAAACGGAATGGCCACTGCAGGTGCAAACGCGAGCATCATCAGGCCGAGCGCGCAGAGCATGAGCAGTTTCATGTCGGCCAGTTCGGGAAAGATCGTCTCTTTGAAGACCAATTTGACGCCGTCGGCTATGGGTTGGAGGATGCCCGAGATGCCAGCGTACAAGGGACCTATTCTCAGCTGGACCCGAGCAATCACTTTTCGTTCCAGCCAAGTCAGAAGAGCAGCACTCAGCATCACATTCAGGAAGCCTGGGAAGAAGACTATCTCGAGAAAAGTCCGCGAAGTAATGATCCTCAGAACGAGACTAATGACCTCTTGAAGTGCTGGGGCTGCCTGCAACAAGGTCACCAGAGCTCCCGCTTTCCCGCGAGATACGAGGCGTAACCCAACGGTGCAACGAGAATCGCTATGAAGATGAGAAACAAGTAGTTCTGGCTTGATGATACACTCGAGAAGGCCAGTCCCCAAGTGAAGAGAAACATGGCGACAACATCAAAGACAATGAACATGATCAGATACGGGTAGTATTGCATCATGTAGCGTTGCCTTGCTTCACCCAAGTGAGTTTGGCCGGATTCGAACGGTGCATCCCTAATCGGATTCTTTCCCTTAGCACCCATCAGCCAACCGAAAACTAAGAGCGGAAATCCGACGAGGAAGACGACGGCCTCGAATATTACAACGAGACTCCAGACATCAAGCCCCATGCGACTCTTCCTCAGCGAAGTCATCGGCAGACGGTGAGGTCACATACCGGTACCGATATAAAGCGTATTGCTCAAATCAGTCGAACGAGATGTCGGTTCAGGCATGGTTCGCCGAGTCACTGGTTGATCACAATTCAGACTGGATGAAACTCCCATGACATGGAAATCGCCCGGAATGACACACATGTGGTGTCCAAAGTGCAAGCAGCAGTACGCCACGGACGTTGAACTACTTCTGAAGAACGGAAAGATCGTCTACAAGTGGAAATGCAAGGTCTGCGGAAGCGAGAACTTCTCCGAAGATTAGTGGAAAATCAAGCCTCTCGCTCCAGTGCGAAAGTGGCAAGCTCTTCCAGCGCTGCCTTTCCTTCACCGACCCTCAGAACCGCGATCTCGGATTTCGCTTTCTGAACATATTCCGCTGACGCACGCCTTGCGAAATTCACGGCTTTCTCACGTAATGCCTCAGTTGGGTCACTTCTTCCGTTCTGAGCCAACATTTGAGCCACGCGATCCTGTCGTGCTGTGTCCCCCAAGTAGTGAGCTAGCACTAGATTAGCCCGTTCTTGCTTCGAGGAGTTGCCGTTGCCGGTTAGGTCCATTATGTCGTCTCGGATTTGGAAGGCAACACCGACCGCTCTTCCATAGTTGTACAAGGCGCTGACTTCCTCTGGAGATCCGCCACCGATGAGGCCGCCTATCCCGGCGGATGCTCCGAAAAGTGCTCCAGTCTTCAGATCTGCGATGTTGAGGTAATGCTTGACATCTATTGCAATCTCAGAGATGACATCCATTATCTCGCCTTGGCTGAGGTCCACGAGAGCCCACCCTATCATCTTCATGACTTTGGGATCTTTGTAGTCCGACAGAACCTGTATGCCCTTCGACGCCAGAAAAAGTCCCGCGCTGATCGCCCTATCGTTATTGAACGCAACATTCAGGGTGGGAACACTCCTCCGAACCCTGTCTTTGTCAATAAGATCGTCGAAGATCAACGATGCCGCATGCACGAACTCCACCGCAACTGCTGCATTAACCGCGGGCCTCTCCTGTCCTCCCACAGCCTCTGCGGAAAGCAGAACCATCGTAGGTCTCAGACGTTTGCCCCCTGTCTTGAACGTGTATCTGACGAGCTCACTTGCCTCGTTCTGCTCGAAACCGGATGAGAGGATCTCGTCTATGCGCTCGTTTACGACATTTCGTTTCTCCTCGAGGAGCTGCTGAAATTGCACTCACGCCACATCCGAGAGGTCGAACATTCTCATCACAGCCCTAGATAAGTAAAGAACCATTTCGACAATTCCGATGGGATGGCCTACTTCCCGGCTCGCCGGCAGGCCCCCGCCAAGTCTTCGATCGCGGCTGCCTGATTCTTGGCCTTGACGATCCCACTTGCTACTAGGACTCCTTGAGTGCCAAGACGGAGCGCTTCCTTGACATCCTCTCCGGAGGTGATGCCTGCACCACAGAGAATGATGACATCGTTACTGATACTTCTGATTCTTGAAACCGTGTCCGTGATTATCTCCGGTTTGGCCTTGGAGACAGCTATTCCGCTCCCGATGAGTTCTGGCGGTTCCACAGCTATCATGTCGGGACCGAGCGATGCAACTGCGGCGGCGATTGCGGACGTGTTCGCGCAAACCACCGTTGTAAGTTTGAGGCCTCTAGCTCTTGTGATGGTGTCCTCGATTATCCCGGCTTCGAGTCTTCGCTCGGAATGGTTGATGAGGACCCCGGAGACGCCTGCTCCGAGCACCGATTCTGCGAGCACATGGCCGGTATGGGATCCGGGCTTGATCGGATCGATGTGTTGAGCAAATACTGGGATCTTGGCCTGTTGCGAGACGAGCCTGAGATCTGCCGTCTGAGGAGCAACTGCCACCGTCACGTCGAACTTCTTGCTAGCCAGCTCTGCATATTTCGCCAGCTGAACCGCCCTGTCTCCCGTCGCTTCGAGATAGCATTTGAAGTTGACGAGAACCAAAGGGAGAGAAACCTTGCCTTGACTCATCTTCGAACCAACCCTGAACAGACACGGACGCCGGTGCACAAACTTAAGCCTTCAGAATATCCCATAGCGTAGGTTCATGAACGTAGCATATTCTGAGATCGAGGCAGTCTGACGCGAGAGCCTTTCTCGAATTCTGAGATCAGCTCAAAGACCGCTTCATGAGAACCTAGTTGCCTATCTCCGCTGGATGCGGAAAATGATAATACAGTAGGCAGATTATCCTTGACAAGGTCTCACCCTTGCAACTCAGAGTCCTGATCTGCGATCCTATTCACCAAGACGGCGTGAAGCTCCTGCGAGAAGCGGGTTACGATGTTGTTGAGAAGCCTAAGGTAACCAGAGAGGAACTTCTGGCGGATGCCAAGAACTTCAACGTGCTCGTGGTCAGAGGAAGAACTAAGATTACGGCAGAAGTCATAGCGGCTGCTCCTTCGTTGAAAGCTATCGCTCGATCAGGGGTTGGACTCGACAATATTGAGCTCGAAGCCGCGAAGAAGCGTGGAATCACCGTCCTCTCTACGCCTGGCGCGCCTGTCACGAGCGTAGCTGAACTCGCGATAGGCTTGATGCTCTCACTGCTCCGACAGATTCCCATTGCCGACCAGGCAATGAAACAGGCACAATGGACGAAGAGCCAGCTGATGGGACGCGAACTCCATGGAAGAACACTCGGAGTTGTTGGAGCTGGTGGCCGCATCGGAGCCGAAGTTGCCCGAATTGCGAATCAAGGATTCGGGATGAAAGTCATTGGATATGACGTGGTTGATCTAACGAGCAAGGCGAAGGAACTCGGATTCGAGGTCTCTGGAGATCTTGACTCTCTCGTTGAAAGAGCTGACATCGTGACAATCCATGTTCCATACCTTCCCTCCACTCATCACCTGATGGACAGCCTAAGGATTCGACGTATGAAACAGGGCGCCATACTGATCAATACATCTCGAGGGGATATCGTCGACGGAAGAGCCTTGCTTGTATCTCTCAAGGAGGGGAGAATCGGTGGCGTCGGGCTTGATGTCTTCCATGATGAGCCACCGAAAGAAGACTGGGAGAAAGAAATTGTCGCAATGAAAGACGGTCGTTCAGTCTGTACTCCACATGTTGGCGCTCAGACACAAGAATGCCAGCGACTAGAGAGCGTCACGGTAGCAAAGGAGATCATCAAACTGCTCGGAGGATGAGGCGATTGAGTATCACATTCAAGGACTTCGAGCGACTGGATATCCGCGTGGCAAAACTGGTTGCCGTGGAGAACATACCTGGAATGAAGAAGATCATGAAAGCCAAAGTGGACTTGGGCGATCGAAATGTCGACGCGATCCTAGGTGGCGCCGAATACTACAAACCAAGTGACCTCAACGGCAAGCTTGTAGCAGCCGTTGTGAACATGGAGCCGAGAACCGTAGCCGGAGTTAGATCGGAATGTATGCTATTAGCAGCCGACCACCAAGGCAAGCCGGTCTGGCTCACTCTCACTGAAAACGTTCCACCCGGCACTAAAATACGGTAAGAATCAGCAAGATCTCCTCTGCGCGAAACGGCTGAACCTTATATATTCACATGATCAATGGGTGCGCCACACCGCAGAAAAGCCACGGAGATTCGCCCATGCAACGACAAACAATCCTCGCGATCTGCTTGCTCACAGTACTGGCGTTCTCCTGGTCGGCCGCTACTGCACAAGCTTCGTCAGTGAACTACACGATTCATGACGGCAAGGTGTCTGTCGAACTGTCCCTCCAAGTCTATGAGAACGCCACTGCAGTACCAGACGTCAGCGAGGAATTTACAGGGGCAGCAGCTCAGACCCTATCATCCGCGATAGAGAAGAGCCTCAAGAGCACATCTGACAACATTTCGATCTCCTCGCTTTCTGGTGAGCTAAGATCTGGCAGCGACTGGATAAATGCCTCAATTCGATTTGACGTGAACGGAGTTGTCTCCGAAACTGGCAACCTCTGGAATGTCAACTGCTCGTGGGTTCGTTTCAAAGTATCCGATGACCTTAGGCTCGGAAACGTGAGCTACAACCTGATAGGAGGGACATACATCAAACCCATCTTTGAGAAGTACGTGGACTTCGCAAAGGCACCTCTGAACGAAACGATCAAGTCAGTCACGTATCTGACCGGCGAAGCAGACACTGGGGGTCCACTCGCTGTCGAAAGTGCAGCGAGCATGGTGCTTCTTGACTTCAGTAATATTCTACCGCCGGTCGCGAATTGGAAGAAGGCGTACGATGTCACGAGTAGCTCGACGGTATGGAGCTACGATCATGCTCCTCCTGAGGATTTGACAATGACAGTCTATCCAATCGAGGGCGCACAATTCACCGCGCACGCCTTCTACAAGTACAACGCCACGTTGTCCGTTTCTGGCCTGGCTCAGGCACAGGAAGATGTCATAAAAATCGACGTTTCCAGCGGCCTCGAACCGTTGCTGATGTTTGTGATAGTTCTGGTTACCTTCGCGATCGCCGTGGGGGCCAGCTGGACCTATAGATCACGACGAAAGCAACTGCCTCGAAGACGGAAGTAATTCTCCTAGGAACCTATACGGTCTCGGACCATCCGGCCAAGTACATCTTCATCGAAGAGACTTGGGAAGTTCTTCCGCAGCATCTGTCTGTACAGCGTCGCCTCGTCGTCACTCATGTATTGGAACATATATGGCCCCTGGTACGGGGATGGCTCGCCATCTCTGGTGATGAATTCTATATGCATCAGGGGTTCACCCCGCTTGATGGTTATTGGCGTACGGTCGTTACTCAGATTCACTAGCTCGAGCGCCAATCGTCCCACGAAGCCACTGTGAACTTTAGCCGCGTTCAGGAACGACAGTCCCAGTCTTCCATACCGACTCTTGGCGGTGAGGTGAGCCACATAGTTCGGCGGAGTAAAGACCACTTCATGAGAAATCAGATTCTTGTGCTCCAAGTAGTGCAAAGTCGTCTCGTCTTTGACTGTCAGAACATATCCGTCGCCATCTAGGAGACTGAAATCAAATGGGTGAACGCACTTGAATGAGTTTACGAGTTCGACGAGCTTATCTTTTCCCAGTATGCCCAACGATCATTTGCCACCTTGCGAAAGGACTGTTCCATCAGAGACTTGTAGGTTTCGGGACACGAAGCGTCATGGCGATGCGTTTGCAGGGACACCCGTGAAGGACAATTTCAGGGTCACCCCGTCGGCCGTTTCCTGAACCTCCGGAGAGACCTTGAGCATGACGACTGTGCTCGTACCGAATTGTGTTAGGAACGAAACCGGGATTGTGAAGACCCGCGATTCGAGCTGCACTTTCTGTGAAGTGCCGTTGATTATCGCCGTCGCGTTCGTTACTATCACCCTCACTGTCTCGTACTGCCCGAGAGGCAAGGTGCCCAAGGCGATCGTCTCGCTCATGTTTGGCAGTGTAAGATCCAAGACAGTTGACTGGTTGGATATGGACTGCCAAGCTGATGAACCGCTAAGGTCTGCTCTCTGCGCACTGATTTCCCCGATCGTTACGTAGAGGTGGTCAGCATGAACAGAGGTTGTCGAAGATATGGTCACTTTCACGCCGCCATTCAGAAGCGGTGGAACGATTATGAGAAACACTACTGCCAGCAGCACAATGACAGCAAGGATTTGCTTTGCGCGCATCAGCTTCAGCTTCAAGCGGCCCTATCACAAGTGAATTCCATATAATCGTTTCAATCGTTCTGGCTAGTTAGCGGGCTGGCTGGGGGATGGAGAGGCCGGGGCGGGTATTTCGCCGCATAGCCGAGCAACCCTGTTCCAGTTGCTCTCCACCTGCCTCTTCAATTCTTCAAGGTTATTGGCGAATTCGGGCGCGAACAGGTGCCTGAATCGTCCTTGTGGCTTGAGGAATTCCTCAAGTGGCGTCGGTTTCGGTACCTTCATGCTGAGCTTGTAGTTCCCGTTTTCAACCTCGTATAGCGGGAAGTATCTCGTCTGAACAGCGAGCTTGGCAAGTTTGATCGTCTGGCTGGTCTCAAATCGCCACCCAAGGGGACATGGTGCCAGTACGTGTATTACTGCCGGCCCTTTGACGGCTGTCGCTCGTCGAACCTTGGTTATGTAATCGTTCCAGAAGGCGACAGAGGCCGTCGCCGCAAACTCGACGCCATGGGCAGCACAGATTCCAATTAGATCCTTCTTCGCATCTGTTTTGCCGGCGATCTTCGAACCTGCAGGGGTAGTTGTTGTGGCAGCTCCGTATGGTGTCGCGCCAGATCGTTGTATTCCCGTGTTCATGTAGGCTTCGTTGTCGTAGCAAATGTAGGTAAAGTCGTGTTTTCTCTCCAAAGCGCCCGAGAGAGCCTGGATCCCGATGTCGAAAGTACCTCCGTCTCCACCAAATGCGACTATGTCTACAGCGTCGGCCTTTCCCTCTTTTCGCAAGGACGCTTCGATTCCTGACGCTACCGCTGCAGTATTCTCGAAAAGTGTGTGAACCCAAGGAACCTTCCAAGCAGTATCAGGATAGATCGTGCTCGCGACTTCGAGGCAACCGGTGGCGTTCACTATGATGGCTGGTTTCTGTAGTGCCTTCATTGTGATGCGTGCCATTGCTGCGGGGCCGCATCCCGTGCACATCCTGTGGCCGGGTCCGAACAGCTCCTGAGTGGAAAGCTCCTTCAACGTGACCATTAAGGTCGCACCCCCAATAGCGTTGA
>CAZRNA010000065.1:0-9714 GCA_964601325.1 uncultured Candidatus Bathyarchaeia archaeon | reverse complement strand
TGATGAAGGGGTGGGAAGGTGGTTTCTCCTGAGTAACGTAGAAGAAGACTGGAAGTGCATCCGCCTCGTAGTAGTGTTCAAAGGGTATGCAGGTTCCGACTACATGCTTGCCGCCACGCAGAAAGTGCCACAGGGGAAAGACCGTGCCCTCACGCATTGAAAGAGGAACAAGCGTTCGCATTATCGAGTTGATGTTCTCGACCTCGGCGAGCATTGGCAACGCTGGTGAGGGAAACTGACCATCCAGACACTCGAGGAATTTCTGGGGCAAGCTCTTCACTTCCACGAATGAGCCATATCGATACTTGCTGTCATCAGCGTCGTCCGTGAACATCCATTCCTCGCCCTTCACGGAGTCGCTCCTGTAAGCGAGGAAGGGCTTAGGGGGAGAATCGACGTAAGTGTAAGCGAGTATGGGCAGGTCGCCGTCCCAGTACATGTAAGCAGTGAACATGCCGAGTACGTGCCTTCCCTTGTGCTTGAAATGCCATAGTATCTGCGACCCCTCGGTGAGAGCAAGGGCGAGCCTCGAGAAGCCTAAGATGT
This sequence comes from uncultured Candidatus Bathyarchaeia archaeon, assembly GCA_964601325.1. Lineage (GTDB taxonomy): Archaea > Thermoproteota > Bathyarchaeia > 40CM-2-53-6 > 40CM-2-53-6 > CAVPLU01. The sequence goes on along the minus strand of CAZRNA010000065.1, from coordinate 9,168 downwards.
CATTGACTTCTACCGGCACTGGTGGTTTTATCGAATTCAAGAACAGCGCTTCCTAGACGGCCTACACAACATCGGAGCGATAGTTAAGTCTGCTGTGGTTCTGATTGATCACGAGTTGTCCAATGTCAGTGGGTGTCTGGACTGAGATGCGGGAGTAGTCCATGTAGCGTTCAATGCCCTCAATATGTTGAATGAAATGAGGAACCTTGGCTGAGTGACGGAGGAAATCAAGGAACTCCCCTAACGAAACAGATCCTGTTTAGCAGGTCGTATTAATTGTCGCGCGCTTCCTCGACTGCGAGTATGCGAATAACCTCTGATGATGGCAACAGGGACGCCATCCGCTTTGTTCATGACTAGTTCGGCTGCCCCCGCAAGCTCATCTACTGCAGCAATCCTGGTCACCGACAACTCGTATCCAAACTTGTCCCTAGTCCCTCGGTAATCGATCCACGGCCTCATGCCGGAAAGGCCGATGGCAACATTCGTCTGGCCAAGCCTCCAGGGTCTACCAAAAGTGTCCGATACTATGACTGAGACGTCCTTGCCCGTTCTCTCGATGATCTGCTCGCGTATTCGACGTGCTGATTTGTCTGCGTCTTTCGGGAGCAGCGTGACAATGTCTTGACCTTCGACGTTTGACTTGTCCACCCCCGCGTTCGCGCATACAAGACCATGCTGAGTTTCGACGATTAGATGTGGACCCCGTCGTCTCACCACACGCTTAGTCTCACGTAAGATGACTTCAACGTGTCGCGGATCCTTCCCCATTGCCCTTGCCATTTTCTTGGCCAACACAGACGGCTTGATGTTGCGAAGAGAGACAAACCGTCCTTCGGCTTTCGAAACAATCTTTTGGGCCACGACGACTATGTCGTTGCTTTCCAGCTGCAGTCCTTGTCTGGTTGCCGCTGCGGCGATCATTCTTCCAAGATTATCTCTAGGCTTGACCTCCGGGATATGTCGTAGCCCGATTATCGTCAGAAGGCCTTTCCTCAATGCATGCCCCAGCTTCAATCTAATGCGTCATTTCGCAGTGGAGAAGAAGGATTCAAGCTTCTTGACTCCGATTAGGTCCTCAAATTCGATTCCGAGCGAATCAAGGACTTGTTCGAAAGTGGATCGCAGATACTCCATGTACTTCTGAATGTCTATGTCATCTATCTTGGCGAGCTGTACGGGTTTCACACCTTGCTCTCCAATCACTTTGACAAATGCTATGAGTTCACCTGATTTGACCTCGACACCCGTGCCCTCGAGCTGTTTTGCGGCTTTCACATGTTGAGGCGTCGTCTTCTTGTAGCTTCCAGTGTCACGACCCATCATCACCGAGAACGCCAATTCCTCAAGGGCGTACTCACGGTTTCGCAGTTTGAGGTAACATCCTTTCACGATCTCGGTTATCCTCGCTCTCGCATTCTCAAATTCGTCAGGAGTTTTTACGTCGCTAAGGATTTCGACCATCTCGTAGAACGCTTTCGTCAGGAAATCAGGAATATGCCTCTTCTTACCGGTCAGCCCCTTTATGTCCACGCTCCCGTCAGGCTTGACTCCGAGATAGTTCTTCTTTCTGGAGCTCAAAGCCAAATACCGATAGTTCTTGTCGACTTCAAGTTCCATATGTAACGATGACATGGACCAGTCAACGAGGTTCTTCAACGCACTCTGATCAGGGCTTTCGAGGAAGAGCGAATCTGTGTCGCCGTACAGGACTTCGATACCGAGTTCACGTGCCTTTTCCAGCGTCTGGGAGATCGCGTACCGACCTATCGCTGCTGTGGCCTCGGCCACGGGTGGACAATAGAGCGCGAATCTGTCAGCTCCGAAGACACCATAACTGGCATTCAACACCACCTTCAGCGCATCAGCGACAACCTTGTACCAGCTCAGCTGAACCTTCGAGAGACGAGGGTCCTTGGAACGTGGTTTGTACCAGTTCACGCGGATGTCTCTCAGGGAGCCGATCAAGAGACTCTCAAGAGCTCTCGTCTTCTTACAAACCCAATGCGATGTTCCGGGCACAAGGTTCTGCTTGCATTCCTCGTCGGTGTGAGGGCAACGAACTGACTCGTACCCCAAATTCCAGTTCCTGATAATTGAAGGATACAGCGACGCAAAATCGAGAACGGCTACGTTGAAATGGACGCCAGGACGAGGTTCGACGACGATGGCCCCCTTGTACTTCTTGCCCTTTATGACCGCCTCGGTTGTTGTGCCTCCCTTAAACTCCTCGATCTCGTCTGCTCGCGGGATGAAGTAGTTTCGTTTCCGATGGTGACAGTACATTATGCTGCGTATCCAGCTTGAGACACCTTGCCGCGACACATCTTCTAGGCTCATGTAACTGATCCGTGAGAGAGCTGTGATGAGTTTCATTACGAGGTCGTCATCGACTCTTGTCAGCTCCAAGGTGATCTCAGAATCGTTGAGGCAGTAGACTGCGAGTTCACCGTAGTCAAGCTCAGAAACTGACGTAGATGTCTCGATTTTTCCCCTGCCGAGAATCGCCTCGCTAACCTCGCCAAGTGTGTTCTCGCGGTATTTCTGGCCAAATGCGTAGATCTGAATCGATCGATTGAAGAAGAACTTGTACAGGTCGATGTGCACGCCGTTTCTTAGGTAGCCAACATCTCGCCCCATCTCGATAGGAATTTCTTCTTTCGCGAAACCCAGATTCTGCGCACGGTGATAGAGATACCTGAAATCAAAGCCATCACCGTTGAACGTGAGAATGACAGGGTAAGCGATCGTGGCCTTGAAGAATGCGGCGAGAAGCTCTTTTTCCGTCTTGTAGAATTCAATTGAGGCATTACGAGGATAGGGGGTCGTTCCTTCTTTCTTGCCTTCCTTGCTTAGAAGGAAGACGCGCTCCTGACCATCTGACCCGACAAGACTGACACATATTATTTCTTGATCGGCAGCCTCGGCATCCGGAATTCTAGTGGCTACCGGAGAGAAAACCTCGATGTCAATCGCAGCTCGTAGATAAGTGGGCACAGGACACTCGAGAAGACGCATCCATTCTAGCGCCAGTTTCCTGTATTCGTCTGACTCCTCCTTGAGCAGTTGTGCCACTTGGGCAGTTGCTTCTTTGGCGAGTGAATACTCGATTCTCTTGAGCGCGCCTGCTCTTACTTCGTACATCATTCCTGGCTCGAGGCCATTGTCGTAGATGTAATTCTCCACATACTTTATGTCGGCCTCCCACGCTCGAATTGCATCCCGTATCGAACCTGCAGGCTTACCTCCGATGGTCAACGGATCCTTCGCAACAATCATAGTGCGTGCCGTTTGCTTGCAGCGGAGTGCATCGTATTTCTCCACCGACTCGAACCTCTCAAATCCGGGATTCTTCGAAATGGAGTCGATGGATTCGAGTTCGTCCTTTGACTTGTCTGAAAAACAGTACGGCTTATGACCTGAGGTGTCGTACCAATCATAGATTCTATGACTCTTCGGCTCATATAGCAGGAGATAGCAGCTGCGCTTCTGACCATCATAGCCTATTGAAACGAAATACGAGGGCGGGATCTCAGGCGGAGCTGCGGGGGATCTCAGCTCGACCAATCCGGAAGATGCCGGCTTGGGTTTCTGACCCGATGCCGGAGAAACGAACTGGTCGAGTGTCAGCATGCAGCGAAATGCTCCAAAGTACTGGGACCCCACTCGGATAGAAATCGTTTGTGTCATTTGCCTCCTTGTGGCCCACGGTAGGCCACAGATCCATGTCTGCGCTCTGACTGTACGGATGCCTGAACTAGACGCCCGACCGGCCGCTCCCCCTGAAATCTGGAAACACATATAGTGGCAGAGGCCAATTGGAAGGAATGAGATCCGAGGCAATCTGGGCTAGTTTCTAAGTGGATGAGAATAGTGCAAGACGCTGTGGCTTTGGCCATCGAATCCCTAAGCTGGATGGAACACGAGGGACTCAGCGAACGAACTGCATTTGCAAGAACTTCGAAACAGCTGGGAATTACGAGGGCCGATCAGTTGAGAACTGCCCAGTTGCTCATCTTAGAGACGACTCGTCGTCGAAACCTCATAGACTATCTAATTCTAAGGGCAAGTAGTGGGCAGCTTGATCTCGCCTCCCTTGAGCATGGCATAGCGAGCCTTCTGCGACTGTTCTGCTATTGGACAAGACTGCACGGAGCGGACGATCGTGATGTGGTTCGTTTTCTGCACGCCGCTCGCTTTGCACTTGGCTGGCGAAAAATGCAGCCGATCGAACCCATGTTGGGAAGAATCCTTGCTCTTGACATCCCTGAGGAGGTAGGCAGACTTCCCTATGACCAAGCCGTGGCTTTGAATGTCTTTCATCCTACTTGGTTTGTGTCTGCCTCTACTGTGCTACTCGGAAGGCCGGCGGCCCTAAAGTTGATGCAGCGAAACGCGCACAGAGCCTCGTCCTACATTCGAATTAACACGCTGTCGGCGAACGAGGAGGCATGTCTCCGTGAGATTGAGGAGACAGGAATCGCGCTGGAACCCATCCAGAGCCTTCCACTGGCTTTCAAGGTTCTGTCTTTCAAGCGGCCTATCGTGCAGACGAAACCCTACAGGGAGGGAAGGATAGTGATTCAGGACAAGGCCAGCATACTTGCAGGTGCAGTCGCAGCTCCAAGGCCGGGAGATTCGGTTCTCGACGTATGTGCAGCACCTGGTGCGAAGACTGCGCACCTAGCCCAACTGATGGAGAACAAGGGCACTATCTATTCAATCGACAAGTCCTCTGCACGAATGAGTTTCTGGAGGCGAGAAGTATCTCGGCTTGGAGTAAAGATTGCACATCCTCTGCTCGCGGATGCCAGCAAACCACTCGCGACAAACACACAAGTCGATGTCGTTCTCCTTGATCCTCCGTGTAGTAATACGGGAACCTTTTGGAAGTCACCTGTCGAGAAGTGGACGACTACGCCGGAACGCGTGCACGTGCTTGCACGCGCCCAGCGGACAATGCTGGAGAACGTGTCACCTTTTGTACGGAAGGAAGGCACACTCGTGTACAGCACATGTAGCATTCTGGCTGAGGAAAATGAGCATGTCGTCAATGGCTTCTTGGCGGCGAATCCTGACTTCAGAGCTGTTGACTCAAACCCAAGGATTGGTCTGCCAGGTCTCTATGGCTCAGAACCAAGCCAGCGTCTATACCCTCATACTCACGACTGCAACGGCCATTTCATTTCAAAGATGAAAAGGACTGATTGATCCTACTTTCCCGACCTCTTCATTCTCGCCGACTCTGCAGCACAGATCGCTTCGAAGAGTATCTTTGCTGCGAGCACCGCAGTTACTCCATTGTCGTGGTTCGGGGACAGCTCGACGAGATCCAGTCCTGCCAGCTTTTCATCACAAAGTGCTGTCAGAATCGTGAAGAAGAGATCAGGCCACAAGCCGTCCGGCTCTGGATTCCCAACCCCGGGAGCGAACCCTGGGTCGAAAACGTCCATGTCGACGGTTACGTACAGCTTCCCGAAATTGGAGACTGCTCGCCGAATAAGACGGGCATCTTCTTCCACATCGTGGCGCCTAAGATCACGCATCGAGAAGTGCCTCACATGGTTCTTCTCTATGAAAGTCAGCTCTTCCCTGCAGAGCGACCTCAGCCCGACATGCACAACCTTGTCCGCACCGACTTTCTCGATTATTCTCCTGAGGAATGTCGCATGCATCAACTTCTCGCCCAAGTATTCGTCTCGCATATCTGCGTGAGCATCGAAGCACACAATGCCGGTATCTCTAGGAAACGAGCGAATTGTACCGAACGAGATCGTATGCTCGCCACCAATGGCGACAGGGATCTTTGACGCCTTGAGGATCTCACCTTCTACTGCCGATAAACGACGCATCGTTTCATCGACGGAATCCACAACGTGCAGATCACCTATGTCGCAGATTTGAGCATCCTCAAGATCGAATTTAGAGCGGAAACTGTACGTCTCTATGTTCAATGAAGCCTCTCGAATAGCCGCCGGAGCAAACTTGGAGCCAGCACGGTAGGTGCTCGTCTTGTCGAAGGGTACGCCGAGAACAACGAATTCCGCCTCATCAAGCGATTTCCCCAATCCCGAGAAGATCTGAGATTGGGAAACGTGTAACTCAATTTGGTCCAAGACCAACGGTACCAGCTCTCATAGTGTAACGCTACAGGACTCTGCGTATCATTGTGCTATTTGTTTATCCTTGAAGGGAGCACCCACACTGAATGGAGAGGTTAGCTCGCCCGCTGCCGGCCGCGCCTGGGAGTGAAAATGATATACGTGACCCCGCGTTATGCGTCCGACCGTGAGTTGAAAGCGTTGGCTGCAAAAGCGGGTCTAGAACGTACTCATGCGACAGGACTGCTCGTCGCCAGCGGGATATTCTTTGTCTTAGGCATTTACGGACTTGCCTTCTCTGCCCTCTACGACATGGGGCTGATTCCTCTCATCGCGCTGAGCGTCGTCTCACTTGCCACCGGGGTTGGAGTCCTTCTTGGACGACGCTTTGCATTTTGGCTGACGCTACTGCTGTTTCCGCTCGGAATCGTTGAGGCAATTGCGACACTGTTCTACTCGGTGACACTGTCGGGCTGGTACTCGAACAACGTGGTCGCGGCGTTCAACGCCTCGCTCATACTGTACGCAGTCGGGCTGATCGTCTCGCTTCTCTTGGTAATAGACAAACGAAACCAGCTCAAGTAGCACAGTCTCAGAAACTGAAGCGAAGCCGCAGAACTGTCTTCAAGAAATCGAACATATCTCCTCGCGATAGCTTCGACTTGCCCAGCTGACGCTCATAGAACGTGATCGGTACCTCTTCGATCAACAAGCTCTGCCGTCGACACCTGTAGAGAATCTCGACTTGGAACGCGTAAGCTTTCGTGCCGGCGTCCGCATATCCGATCTTGGTGAGAGCATCTCTCGTAAACGCCCTATACCCACTTGTTGCGTCCTTGACAGGTAAACTGAGAATCACCCGAGTGAGGAAGTTCGCGCCCCAGCTTACGACCTTTCTCCTCCAAGGCCAGCCAACAATGCGTCCTCCCTTGACATAGCGTGACCCAAGTCCAACTCCGCCGGAGCGCTGAGCGCCTTGCAGGATAGCGGGGAGATAGGTGGGGTCATGTGATAGGTCAGCATCCATCTCGACGACGAGATCCGTGTTACGATCCACCAGAGCTCTACCGAATGCGTCTTTGTAGGCGCTTCCAAGTCCCAGCTTCCCCTTTCTGTGAATCACCCGAATGTTCGGATGCTTCTGAGACAGTGCTTCCACAACATCGCCAGTTCCATCTGGGCTCGAATCGTCAACGACAAGTACCCACCCATCTATTCCGTTCTCCTGAAAGACACGGAGGAGTGTGGGAATCAGCTTTGAAATGCTCTCACGCTCATTATACGTGGGAATTGTGACACAGACCCTAGACATCCAACCCATCCCTCACGCACTTGACTTCGACGCCGTCACGTAGCCTCGTTTCGGCGTCCTGTAGAAGTATGTAGCTCTGTTAAGAAAGCCACTAACTACGGCTCTGGCGCTTGTCAGAAAGATCCCTACAGAAAGAACTCCAAGGTAGAATAGGTCTGATACACGCCTTATCCTCTGCGGCCAACCATTTGTGGACCTATACACGGCAACTGTGAACATTGCCAATGGTGCTGTGTAGATAAGTGTAGACATTACGACAGTGAAAGCAGAGAAGACATTATGCCAGAACCCATTCAACACGAAATCCAGCGGGAACACAAGGCAGTACAGAGTTGCCAGAACGACCCCAATCGCGATAAGCGGAGAAGCAACATATCCGGATAGGTAGATCATGGCCTCCGCCTTCTGCATCAGAGACATCCGATCCGTCGTGACTAGATTCCGTAGGTGCTTGCTCAAACAACCTGCGAACCCGCTGGCCCACCTAAACTGCTGTCGACGAAGAACTGTGAATGAGGCGGGAAGCTCGCCTGGACACTCAATCGACTTGTCATACACCCAACGCCAACCACGCAAACGCAGGCGTATTGACAAATCAAGATCTTCAGCAAGCGTATCTGAGCTCCACCCCCCCACGTCGACCACCGCTGTCTTCCTAAAGACGCCACCACTACCGCTAAAGTGCGTAAGAAGCTCAGCCGAAAACCGAGCCTCTTGATCAATGAAAGCATATGTATCGGTCCCCAGACCAAGAGCACGCGCCACCCATGAATTCACATCATGCAGGTAACTCTGACGAGGCTGCGCGAACGCTGCCAGAGTGTCAGAACACAGGTATGGAACCATCCTCTTCAGAAAACCAGGGGCTGGCACATGATCAGCGTCGAAGAGAACGAAGAACTCGCCTCTACTCCTATCCAGAGCTGCTTGCAACGCACCTGCCTTGAACCCATCGCGTTTCTCCCGATGAATTATGGTAACGAGCTCCGGTAACTTTTCTTGATACGATTGAAGAAGCTGCGTTGTGTCATCAGTTGAATCGTCAACTACTATGACCTCAAGCTTGTCGCGAGGATAGTCGAACGCAAGGACCGAATCAAGTAATCGCGGTATGACCCGCTTCTCGTTGTAGACCGGCAGATGAACCGACACAGACGGCCAAACAGTCGGAGACCTAGCTACCGGAGGCGTTCTCCCCCGAAATGCCAACAACGTAAGCATCCAAGCATGGATGGCATATATCCCAAGCAACCCAGAGATTATGACGGAAAGTATCAGGATAATCTGCTGCGGCAAGCTGAGCGATGAAACCGCGAAGGCCGACAGGAGACTCCACCAATCTACGACCGACACATGTCACCACGTTCGATTCTACATAACTCTTCCCTGTGTCGGCTCGGAACAATTCGCAGTGAAGATGCATTCAAGCGCAACATCCGCAAGGGCCTAGGCAAGCTGGAGAAGGCCCGGACCGAGCGACTTCCACTCAAGAAGGGATAGCGAAGCTTCTCTTTGATGTCAGTCAGGGATTGCGAGGCCTTTCCCCGGTTCCAATCAGGGAGTATTCCGGGGCTAGGGTCTTCTTGGCCTTGGATTATGCTCGTTCTGTTTTGTATCCGTTTGGATTGAAGTGATAATCGTCATCGACCCATGGGACGCCTGTCGCCACGTAGTTCAGAGTTCCGAGGTGCTCCTTTGATGACTCAGCTGACCTGCCCTTGTCCATGCGGAGGATCGCTGCTGGGTCTTAGAGCG
>CAZRNA010000064.1:0-10087 GCA_964601325.1 uncultured Candidatus Bathyarchaeia archaeon | reverse complement strand
CCAAACCGTCGTAGTCCTCGCTACGACGCTTGACAAGTTCGAATCCCCCTACGTTATTGTTCATCTGTGTCCGACGCCCACTCGAAATGACCTCGGACCAAGGTACTCGACGACGGCGCAAATGCCGACGAACCGTCGTTTTGTGTGTACCTGGTCACGTTGGCGCGGGAATTCACAATTCTAACCGCATCTCCTTGAATGGTAGCGGTGAAGCGTTTCAGCAGCATTTACATCGGTGAGAATGCAATCCTTACTTGTTCTTGGGTGAGACCGAATTGACAATTGCCCGAAATGGACGCATTCAGCCCCTTGAAGGCAGGACGAGACGAAGATGAGCATCAAGGTCAGAGAGTGGCTGCGAAGACTCGGGATCGATACGACCCACGAAGAACGCGAAGAGATAGATCGTGAGATCGAGCGAAAGACAGGACAATACTGCGACAAAGGCGTTGAATTGCTCAGCGAGGCTGAGTTCTTGGCAATTGTGGATTCGGTGAGACGCAGGCGCAAGAAGCAGATAGCTGAACCCCTCGTCGTATAGGTCGCCTTCTCATGCGGGTCTCATGGGTGCGGGCGCACTAGTTTGAACCGTCGCGGGTCGTCGTCTTCATTATTCTGCGTGTCCGTGCGCACTAGTATATCCACGCGTGATTGTGCCAGCCAAGGGCGCCTCTCCTCGATTCAAGTCAATCCGGTTTCTTGTTAAATACGCGACTCACTAACAGTCGAGTCAGGATAGCACATATGCCCGAAAAAAAGGAAGAACGTTCGAGAAGCGAGGACCCTAGGATAGTAGTGGCTGAGAACGGGCCCTATCATGTTTTCGGCAGTTTGCCCTTGGCTAAGGAAATCATAGTGACAGACAATGAGGGTTACTCGGTTAAATGGCGCAAAGGACATCGCTACCCAGATCAGGAGAAGTATGATCTTTGTCGTTGCGGTCAATCAAGAAAGATGCCCTACTGTGACGATACTCACGCGAAAATTGGTTTCGACGGCACCGAGACCGCCAGTCGGAAGAAGTACCTTGAGCAAGCCAAGAAGATCTCAGGGCCTGATCTTGTTTTGACCGATGCTCAGGACCTTTGCATCTCTGCTCGGTTCTGTGATGCTGCAGGCGGGGTTTGGATGCTTGTCAGGGATTCTGGCGACGCAAAATCAAAGGAGGTTGCGATTGAGGAAACATGCAACTGTCCCTCAGGGAGGCTCGTGGTTTGGGATAAGAAGACCGGGGACCCAATCGAGCCTCAGCTTGAACCGTCTATCAGTTTGGTGGATGATCCGGAAGAGAAAGTCAGCGGCCCAATCTGGGTGAAGGGTGGTGTACCATTGGAGTCATCAGATGGAACCAAATACGAGACTAGAAATCGCGTAACCTTATGCCGTTGCGGCAGCTCAGCTAACAAGCCATTCTGCGACGGCAGTCACATCCAAGCTAAATTCACAGATACCTGAAAAAGGCGAACAAATGACCATACATGTTGAACGTTACGACCTCTTTCTCGGTGTGAGTTTCAGGGATCTCAGATTCGACGGAAAGTTGCTAACAACACTCGAGTCCAAGGAAGATATTGTTCTGGACTCTGTGGGACTACAAATCTCGAATGTATCGGGCAATGGAAAGAGTTTCCGGTTCGAGCAGAAAGGCGAAAGCTTGGACGTGAAGAGCGGCCCCTTCAAAGGCAAGTTGGAAATCGACTACTCCGGGAAGATCCCAGACACCTTGGCTGGTATCTACAAGGCTCCGTACGACAGCACATACATCATAACGACAGATTTCGAGGCCGCTAACGCAAGAAGACTGCTGCCGTGTGTAGACCACCCCGAGTGCAAGGCCGAATTCAAGCTCACCGTGAGAATCGACAGGGACCTGGACGCGATATCAAACACGCCAGTCGAGTCAGTGAAGATGGAAGATGACAAGAAAGTAGTTTCATTCCAGAAGACGCCGAGAATGTCGACTTATCTTCTCTACCTGGGGATAGGCAGGTTCGAGGAGATCAATGAGCGGCTTGGCAAGGTAGACGTGATAGTTGCGGGAACTCCTGGCAAAGCGCGCAACGGAGAATTTGCCCTGCAGGTTGCCAAGAAATCGCTTGAATATTATCAATCCTATTTTGGCACGCCGTACGTGCTTCCGAAGCTTCACTTGATAGGTGTTCCAGAGTTCGCCGCGGGTGCGATGGAGAACTGGGGCGCGGTAACCTTCAGAGAAGCAGCACTGTACGTTGACAAGAATAGCAGTTTTGCCACGAGAAAGAGCGTTGCACAGGTCATATCTCATGAGTTGGCGCATCAATGGTTTGGAAACCTTGTCACCATGAAGTGGTGGAACGATCTCTGGCTGAACGAAAGTTTCGCTACGCTCATGGGCAACAAAGTTGTCGACGCTGCATTCCCGGGATGGAATGCTTGGCAAGACTTCCTGATAGATGAGACTTCCCCTGCCATGAGTATGGACTCTCTGAGGAACACACATCCAATAGAGGCTGATGTGAAATCCCCGGATGACATACAGCAGATATTCGACGCGATAACTTACGGAAAAGGTGCGAGTATTCTCAGAATGATCGAAGCCTACACTGGACTCGACGAGTTCAGGAAGGGGGTTCAGAAATATCTTGAACGCTACAGGTTCTCGAACGCCGCAGGAATTGATCTCTGGAACTCGTTGGATGAATGCTCTGGGAGGCCAGTCGCGAGGATCATGACCGAATGGATAGGCAAGCCTGGGCATCCAGTCGTGACCGCGATTGTCGATCGAGGAAAGATAGTGCTGCGGCAAGAGAGATTCTTCCTCTCAGGTGAACAAGAGAAAGCAATTTGGCCGATTCCGATCATCATGAAAGTCAACGACCAATCCAAGAGACTACTCCTAGACAAGGAAGAAGAAACAATCAGCGCTGAGAATGTTAAGTCTCTACAACTGAACAGCGATCGAACAGGCTTCTACAGGGTGCACTACAAGGGACTTGACGAGCTCGTCTGGGCAGCCAAGCCATCGGCACCTGATAGATGGGGAATCATGTTCGACGCCATAGCTTTCCTTCTGGCAAGCAGAATGTCGTTTGCAGACTACCTAACGCTCGTCAAGAGGTACTCGAACGAGCAAGACTATCTACCTGCGCGCGAAGTCTCGGACCAGCTCGCATTTCTATACTCGATTCTAGGGCCGAGAATTGTTGAGGTTTCAAGGGAGTTTCACAGATCGCAACTTGCAGTTCTCGAGAAGAAGGTCGATGAGACCAGTTCCATGATGCGAGGCATCATCTCGGTCAGGTTAGCAATGATCGATGATGACTATGCCGCCGAACTCGGATCGAGGTTCGACAAATACGAAACCATCGAACCAGACATGAAGCAGGCAGTTGCAATAGGATACGCCAGATCATCTGGGAATTTCGACCCAATCGTGAAGAAATACAGAGAGAGCACATCTGACGAGGAGAAGGAGAGATTGCTCATTTCAATGACGACGTTCAAAGAACCTTCACAGCTTTCCAGACTGTTCGAGTTGGTTAACGAGGGCGAAGTGAAGAAGCAGGATCAGATGACCCTCATCTCAGCGACCACAAGAAACCCCCATGCCAAAGACACGGCTTGGATGTGGATCAAGTCCAGCATGTCACATTTGAGAGAAGTCTACGAGGGCACGGGGGACATTTCGCGAATGCTACAGTCTTGCATCCCCATTCTCGGAATCGGCAGAATCGAAGAAGCTGAAAGATACTTCAGCGAGAACAGAGTACCAGAAGCGCAAAACGGGATCAACGCTGGGCTGGAGAAGCTCAAAATCTACCAGAAGCTTGTGAACAGCTTCCCGGACGAGGCGCAGGGAACCGACTGTACTAGGTCAGAATAGAGATCTCAGCAACGGAATGCAACTGGAATCTGCCCGTATCCAGCCGGCTTTCTCCCCTTGCATATGCTGCTTGGTTGGAAACGGGACTAAGGAAACGCATTTGACTGTCGGCATCCGACTTACTATTGGTCCTTCTCGTGCCAAGCTCCCCTCATTCCGGAAGACCTGCGTCGAAGGACGAGCGGAGATTGGCCGCCGTAATGTTCACGGATCTCGTAGGCTACACGGCCCTAGCACAAGAGAATGAGGCGGTCGCTCTTGAGGTCCTAGAAAGACAGGAAGCCGTGCTACGCCCGATCTTTGAAAGACACGGAGGACAAGAGATCAAGACAATTGGAGATGCCTTCCTAGTAGAGTTCGCCAACACGCTAGATGCTGTCCGCTGCGCAATCGACATCCAAGAAACACTGCAAGAGGAGAAACAACTCTCATACGAAGGAAAAGAGATTCAGCTACGAATTGGTATTCACCTCGGTGATGTCGTGCACCGGGAAGGCGATGTTTTCGGAGATGCAGTGAATATCGCTTCTCGAGTGCAACCGCTAGCTGAGCCTGGCGGCATATGCATCTCACGCCAAGTCTATGATCAAGTCTGGAACAAGATCGACTATGAGATCATTGACATTGGAAAACAGGAGCTCAAGAACGTCCAATCCCCACTTGAAATCTACTCTGTCTCACTACAGAAGGTAACGAGTGGTCTTGAGGGCGTTCAACATACGCTTCCGACTGTCCCGTTCCAGGAGCCGCGTTGGCTCACATCTCTAGTTGACCGAACCGCAGAACTCGAGAAGCTCAAGACAGCTTTCGAAAATGCTCTCATCAATAGGTTCTCTGTGGTCGCATTGCAGGGAGAAACGGGCGTAGGCAAGACCCGTCTCATGCAAGAGTTGGCGGTCCGCGCCCAGTCTAAGGGTGCAGTTGTACTCTACGGAACCGCTGAGGATGGCTTACCCTACGCAGCTTGGATCGATGCAGCAAGACAATACGTGGCCCAGGCACCGACCGAACTATTGCGTCGAGCACTTGGCCAACATGCCCCCGAATTTGCCCGTTTGGTCCCGGATGTAGCTGCAAAGCTTGGGACTATTCCGCCATACAAGCCAATTGAGGAACGACAGGAGAGACTTCGATTCTACGGTACGGTTACGCAGTTCTTCATCTCGATATGTAGTCAGACTCCTCTGCTGCTACTACTTGATGACATGCAGTGGGCTGACCAGTCGTCAACGGATTTGTTGGAGTATTTTGTCCGAATCGCGAGCGGTCTTAGAGTATTGACAGTGTGTTCCTGCAAAACGGAGGATATGCAACCCGACAGTCCGATCTATCGGACGCTTATGAAACTGAATAAGCAACGTCTACTTGAAACGATTCAGGTAAAGAACCTCAACAAAGAAGAGACATCAGACCTCATCAAACAGTCTTTTGGGGAACAGACCGTATCATCAGAATTCGCAGAGCTCATCCACCAACGGACCGGAGGCAACCCATTCTTCGCGGAGGAGGTCTTGCGGTCCCTCGTCGAAGAGGGAGCTGTCTTTCGAACGGAGAAAGGTTGGGATCGCAAACCGGTTCAGGAAATAGTTCTTCCCGACAGCGTGAAGTCTGCTCTCAAGTCCAGGCTCAAAAGGCTTGAGCCGGAAACAATTAACGTGCTAATGATGGCCTCGGTCATAGGTCTCGATTTCGATTTCGAAGTCTTGCGAGAGTTCTCTCAGATCGAGGAAGATGCATTACTCCAGAAGCTTGAAGCTGCGTTCTCGGCCGGACTTGTGCAGCAGATTCCACGCCAAAAGAACATGTTCAAGTTCACTGACGACCGGGTAAGAGAACTGCTACTCAACGACCTCATCCCTATTCGTAGAGCCAAGTACCATCTCAAGATCGCTGAGGCTATGCAAGAAACCTATTCGAGGAACCTTGAAGGTCAAGCTGAAGCCATCGCCAGCCATTTCTCTGAAGGCGGAGACACTGAACGAACCATCAAGTACTCGATCATGGCGGGTGACCGAAACAGAGCAATCCACGCATACCAACAAGCGACGACCAGCTACAATCGTGCGTTAGACCTCATTGAACTTGAAGAAGGGAAGGAGAGAGAGAAGGCAAGCATCCTCGAGAAGCTTGCTGCCTGCTACAATCTTGCAGGCCAACCACAAGAAAGTGCTCGCCACTATCAGCAGGCGCTCAGTCTCAATGAGAAGCTCCATGACTTCAAGGCATGCGCCAGAATATCAGTGGGCCTCGTCTATGCGCTGTTCAGGGCGAAGCCAACCGGGGTTCAGGAAGGAATTCCTGTCCTAAGACAGGCGCTCAAGTACGTCGAAGCTGATCCTGAGAGCTACGAGGCCGCCGCACTGTACGCGAGTCTCGCAAATTGGCTTTCAGATAACTATGATGAAGCCAAGACCTGGGTTGACAAGGCCCTAGAGGCGGGACAGAAAAGCGGAAACCTTGCCGCCGTCGCGGAAAGCCTCACGACGAAAGCTTCCTTCCTAGTGGAATCGGGTCGAATCGACGAATGTTTGGTGCTCTTTGAGGAAGCTCTCGATTTGGCATTGCAGCATGGATTCCATTATTTGGCAACCAATATCCTATCAAATCTGAGCGCCTACACATACCCAAGAGACATTGCAAAGGGCCGAGAGTATGCTCTTCAGTCTCTTGAGGTAGCTAAACGTGAGTACGTTATACCATCTGAGGCTGGCTCGCTTGCTTGGCTGTCGTATCTGGATTGGTTGAAGGGGGATTGGTCAGTCGCCCTTGATGGGGTTGAGAGAGCCCTCGGAATGGCACAGCGGCTCGGCTTCATGAATGACCCTATTCAGTATGGGGAAGTGTGCAAGGGACTCGTCCATCTAAGCATGGGAAACCTGGATCAGGCAGAAAAGTGCCTTGAGAATTCAAATGTCAAACAGAACCCACTGATTATGCATGTCGTCGCCTTCAATCTCGCCATGGGCAAAGTTAGATTGGATCAGGGAAGAGATGACGAGGCGAAAAGGTACTTCGAAACCTGTGTTGATGCGTTCAAGAAATCAGAATTCAGTCCTATACCGCCGCACCAAGTCGAGGCGCTTCTTCACCTAGCCACGATCTACGCGAGACATGGGCAACTTGATGAAGCTCGCAAGATCTCTGTGTGGGCCAGACGGCTTGCTGAAACGCTGAAGGGTGATGCGGGTTTGGCAATGGCTTCTCAGGCTGAAGCAGCTCTTCTACTTGCTGACGGTGACAGGAAGGGAGCAGACGAAGCCTACCTGAAATCTCTAGGTCTGTGGAGGAAGGCTGGTTGGCCATACTATCACGCCAAAGCGGTTGTTGCCTACTCCGAGGCGTTAGCACAGCAAGATCCTGAGGAATCAAGGAAACGATTGGAGCAAGCTGCTGATATCTTCCGGAAGCTTGGAGCGAAACGAGACTTGGAAAGGGCGGAAGGTAAGTTTTCACTTCAGGCTTAGAGCGCTTTCCTTCAGGTGACTCTTCGAATTCCATTCCGTGCACTATTCCGAGAGGCCAGTCTCAGCTGATCCTGGATCGAACATGTCCACGGTGAGCGTCACATGGTACTGAGTGACCGGAGGGTCTTCTTTAGTAGCTCTTCGAATCGCGGATCAGAAGTGATCTCGTCAAATTGCGGGAGAAGTTTGACTTGGAAGGGAGTAATTGTGTGTCCTTTGAACGCTTTCTCAAGCCAATTGAAAGCTTGATCCTTGTTACCCAACTTCAGGTGAATAAGGGCTAAGGCCGCGTGGTTCACATCTTCAGCACGTTCATGAGCAGAAGCCTCCTCGCATTCCCGCAAGAGCTGCTTCGCTTCTTCAATCCGTCCTGCCCTTGCATAGGCGGACCCGACCTCTGCTTTCGCAGCGGTCGTGAGCGGTTGGTAATAGGGGATCACCCATTCCAGTTCTGCCAGAGCTTCTTTGAACATTGATTTGGCCAAATATACGTCCCAACGGTTCGCGTGTGCTGGCACAAAGTTCGGATCAAGATCCAGCGCTTTGTCAAGTTCTGCCAATGCAACGTCATACTCGCGAGCACAAGGGTAGACAATACCCGCGTACGTATGTATCATTGGCGAGAGGGGATCAAGTTCTTCCGCGATCTTCAATTCCTTGATCGCTTCGTCCAGGCGTCCAACGCCTAGAAGGTGAATGGAGTACCAATGATGTGCCGTCGCGTAGTTGGGATTGCTGCTGAGAGCCTTAGCGAACTCCTCTTCCGCTCTGATCCAATCCCATTCCCAGCTCAGAATACTGGCGAGTGAGGTGTGAGCTTCGGCTAGTGTATCATCAAGCTCAAGCGCCTTTCTCGCTGCCTCTTTGGCCTTTGGGAAACCTTCACTTCGCGGAAGATGACCATGATCCACGAGTACGACGTAGCTGTCAGCCAACCCCGCGTAGGCAAGAGCAAACTTAGGATCCCTCCTTATCGCTTCCTCGAAATACTTGATCGCCTTCTCTAGGGATTCCTTGTTTCTCTCGTTCCAGAAGTATCTGCCTTTCAGGTAGAACGTGTAAGCACCGATGTCCACGGTAGGCTTCTTCCCAATGTGTTCTCTTTCCTCCCGTAGTAGTTGCGTTTCCAATGCATCACTCACATTCTGGGCGAGCTCCGTCTGAATCGCGAAGACGTCCTCAAGCTGCCTATCATAATTCTGCACCCAGAGGTGTTCTTCGGTCGCAGCATCAATGAGTTGCGCGGTGACTCGCAGCCTGTCCGCTGCCTTGCGAACGCTCCCCTCTAGCACTGAGCCGGATCTCAGCTCCTTCCCTATCTCGCCCACGCTCTTGGCAGTGCCTCTATACCGCATTATGGATGTCCGAGCGATCACTTTGAGCCCGCTAATCGTCGAGAGCCGAGCTATCAGTTCCTCAGTAAGTCCATCCGCGAAATACTCATCCTTTGGGTCTGGGCTGATATTCAGGAACGGCAGCACAGCAATCCGTTTCTTATCGAGGCTGGATTGTGCTGCTTCGTTCTCCCAAGATGGATGAATCCTGTACACATTAATCGGGCATTCTATGTTCTTCAGTTGATGCGGTCCAAGGTCTTCGGCTCGGCAGTCGATTTTGTTTCCGACCTGATCGTAGACCTGTTGAGACAGGCAGATTCCGCCGGGCTCGGCCAACGGTTCGATTCTTGATGCAATGTTAACAGCATCTCCGAGAACATCACCTTCTCGCTGTAACACGTCTCCAAGGTGAATTCCGATTCGCAGATGAACACGTCTTTCGACTGTTGACTGATTATGGTCGTGAAGCGTCTTCTGAATGTCTATTGCACACTGTGTTGCTTCGAGAGCGCTCTCAAATTCTATGAGGAACGCGTCTCCAATCGTCTTTATCTCGCGGCCGTTGTGGCGGGCCACTATCGGGCGGACTATCTTCCTGTGTTCCTCAAGCAGCTCAAGAGCCAGTCGCTCGTTCTTCTGAGTCAGAGAACTGTATCCAACAATATCCGTGAACATTACGACTGCCAATCTTCTCTGCTCGCCGCTCATCTCCGGTCACTCTCTCAGCTACAGGCAGCTGCAGTTCGAGTCCTGATCAGCCGCTCTGCTCGGGTTCAATCACGAAAGCTTGACGCTACAACAACTTAGCTCTTTCCAGATCGCCAAAGCTGATAGGAGGATCCGTCGGGAACATCGAGCCGGCCGTGCGGACACAGGTTCACGCCTACCCGGATTCGGAGAGCCTACTCTTTGAGACTTGACCCCGAGTAGTCCAGCACATGCTATTATGGGGAGCGCGTGAACTTCTCTGTGCAGATCGCAGTCTCTGTCCTGATGACGCCTTTCTCTCGCCGTATCTTGGCCAGCACGGTGTTCTGGAGCCAAGTAAGATCACCATCTTCCTTGTCCACTAACACCATGATGTCAAATCTTCCGGTCGTTAGGTCTGTGCTTTTGACACCATCTATCTTGCTGAGTGCTATCGCTACATCCCTAGCCGTTCCAGGATTCGTAATCAGGTGGACGCAAGCTCTCATTGGCATGAAATCACCTCTTCAATTTGGGTACTTCTTGTCATCGCGCCCCTCCTCAGCGCTCTGGCAGGCACGAGAAGGCAGAGATCGCCATAGATGCGGTGATGCAATCACAGAAGGCCTTCATAATACTGAGCTAGTTCGGAATTTCAGGGTTTGGGTAGCCGAAGTCACACTCTGCTATCACATGACATATTGCACACTCCGTAAGGCGAGAAGCCCGAGTGTGCT
>CAZRNA010000063.1:0-10475 GCA_964601325.1 uncultured Candidatus Bathyarchaeia archaeon | reverse complement strand
CAAGATGCCATACTGTCCAAAATGCGGGAAAGAAATACCAGCTGATGCAAAATTCTGCACGAACTGCGGTGCAACCTTGGAACAGACGACTGCTCCTCCACCTGCGCCGTCAGGATACGCCCCACCTAGCCCTCTTGGGGATCTGGGATCGCGTATTGTTGCAGGCATTGTGGATTACATCATAATCGGCATAGTTGCGGGCATCCTGTCAATCTTCTTAATTGTGCCGTGGGCGATGACTGGACCTGGAATGATGGGGACATTCGGGACCGCGGGCTGGTTTAGTGGAATTTGGGGAATCGTCGGACTCATGTGGCTCCTCTGGCTGATCTACTTCACTTACTTCGAAGGAACCTCCGGCCAAACAATAGGCAAGAAGTTCACCCACATCAAAGTGATCAAGGAGGACGGATCAAAATGCGATTTCGGTTCTGCTCTAGTAAGGAATATCCTGAGAATAATCGATCATTTGCCGTTCCTCTACATATTAGGAATCATCCTCATAGCAGCCACCGAGAAGAAACAGCGCTTAGGTGACATGCTCGCAAAGACGATCGTCGTCAAAGCATAAAACGAACTGCCTGGAACCTCAAAGTCGAGTGCCGCGTTCGGTGAGAATTCAGCGACCGTCCGAAAACCGGATGTTCTACCTATCATTTTCATATTCCAATCGTACAGATCCTATAAGCAGAACAGACGGGGGCATTGTGCGACATGTCTGAAGACAAGAACATCAACATCTACAGATCGCGACTTGCACGATGCCAGAAAATTATGTCGGAGAAAGAAATCGACATCTTGTTTCTAGCCCCTGGTCCGAACATGTACTATCTAAGCGGGTTCTTGGAGGAGCCTGGAGAGCGGCTCCTCGCACTGATCGTTCCTCAATCGGGCGAACCGCTATTCATTGTGCCTCAACTGTATGAACAACACGTCAAAGCGTTCACTTGGGTTGAGAAGCTCGTTTCTTGGGGGGACTCTGAGGATCCAAAGACTGTGCTCTCAGCGACAATGAGACAAGTCGTGACAAAGCGCCCGACGATTGCTGTCGACAACCGAATGTGGTCTCAATTCCTCCTAATGCTCCTTGCAGCGCTGCCTGATGCGCGATATCTCGATGCAGCCGCGGTGATGAACCTGCTGCGAATCAAGAAGACCTCTGAAGAGGTCGCCCTGATGGCGAGGTCAGCTGAGATTGCTGATGCCGCGTTCACTGAAACGGTCAAGGAATGCCGGAAGGGAATGACTGAGCATCAGGTGGCTGCGAGGATCGTGAATGAGATGAGGAGACTGGGCGCCGATGGCGTGACATTCGAGCCCATTACGGGCTCCGGACCGAATGGCGCGCTTCCTCACTACAGATCAGGCGACCGAAAACTGCAGAAGGGAGATCTAGTTGTTCTCGACTACGGGTGCGTCTATCGCGGGTACTTTTCCGACATCACACGAACGATAGCTGTCGGCAGCTGCGACGACCAAAGACGGAAAGTCTACTCGATTGTCCGTTCCGCTCAGGAGAAAGCGTACCACGCAGCAGTCGAAGGGACAGAGGCTCAGAGCGTCGACAAGGTAGCTCGGGAGATCATCGAGGCTGCCGGCTATGGTCGATTCTTCGTCCACCGCACGGGACACGGAATCGGACTAGAAGTGCATGAAGAACCGTACATAGTGGCGGGCAACTCGATGAAACTTGACGAAGGGATGGCCTTCAGCGTTGAGCCGGGCATCTACGTCCCGGGAGAGTTCGGAGTCCGAATTGAGGACATAGTCGTCATTCAAGCAGGAAAAGCGCAGAGACTAAACAAGTGTACTCGCGAGCTAATCATTGTCTAGCGCGCTCAGAGTCAGACCGTCTGCCCTATTTCCCGAACGATCATTTCTGCAAGCTTGGTCGCCGCATCTTGGACGCGGCCGCTTAGGCTCTCTCCAAATGCATCCGTTGGGTGAATGTCTATCGTGAGAATGCGGATCTTTCTTGGCATTTTGCCAGGTTGGAGGTTTCTGTAGAACTCAAGCGCAGTGATGAAGTTCGCGCCGTGTGGAGATGAAGGATGTAACGTATCCTCAAAGTCCTCGGGGCTGAATTCCCGAATCTGCCCGGTGTCAGCCTCCGTTGAGGCGTACGAGTCTACTATTGTCACTTCATCGTATCCTAGTATTTCTTCGACTAGCTTGAAACCACTGACGCCAAGTTCCTTGAACTGCAAGTCGGCTCGCGATCGAGTCCTGTCCCTTACCATCCTGACGACATAGATGCCTACGCCGTCGTCTCCCATTATCGTATTACCTATACCGAGGATGAGCCTCCTCACCTTGATCAGTCTCTGAGCCGCCTCAACTTAGGCCTCTTCAGAACTGAGCTCAGTGAGATTGTGTCTTATGGTCTTTGCAGTTTTCGTAGTAGAGCTCTTTCCTTGTTGTAAATGTTGACTTCGAGGGGCATCTGTCCTGGCAGAGTGTGCGTAGCACAACCGTAGCATGGATCGTATGCTCTGAAAGCCATCTCCACCATGTTCAGCAGACCGTCCGAGACTTCGCCCTTCTTGATCAGTCCCTGTGCCGCCTGCTTGATGGACATACTTATCGCGGCATGATTGTTCGTCGTGCCCACGATCAAGTTGACCTTCTTCACGAGCCCTTTCTCATCCGTCGTGTAGTGATGTGTCAACGTTCCGCGTGGGGCCTCCACAATGCCTACGCCTTCGTCGGGGGTTGCGGTTGGAATCGTGCGGACGTTCTGGCTTGTGATCTCAGGATCTCGGCTTAGTTCATGCATCCGTTCTGCGGCGTAGAGGAGTTCTATCAGACGAGCCCAGTGGGTCGCGAGTGTTGAGTGGATAGGCTTGGGGCCTAGAGTGTCATACATTCTCTTGTATTCGACCTGTGCGAGAGGTGTGGCCATTCCTTCGGCTACGTTGAGTCGTGCGAGCGGGGTGGCCCTGTAGACGCCGCTGTCTTTTCCGCCGACTAATCCCTTCCATCCGACTTTCTTCAGATAAGGAAACTTCAGGTATGTCCAAGGCTCGACATGCTCGGCGAGGTGTTGTTGATACTCCGCGGCACCATATTTTGCGAATTCGTTTCCTTCAGGGTCAACTACTCTGACCTTGCCGTCGTAGAAGTTGACTCGGTTCTGGTCGTCTACGAGGCCCATGTAGTAGGTCGGGGTTGTGTAGAAGTCGCTCTTTATCAGACTCACGTAATCCTTGTTCGAAAGCA
This sequence comes from uncultured Candidatus Bathyarchaeia archaeon, assembly GCA_964601325.1. Classification (GTDB taxonomy): domain Archaea; phylum Thermoproteota; class Bathyarchaeia; order 40CM-2-53-6; family 40CM-2-53-6; genus CAVPLU01. The sequence goes on along the minus strand of CAZRNA010000063.1, from coordinate 7,256 downwards.
CGACGTCATCGAAGAGTTTCAGGGTGAACTTCGCGAACTCGATTTCGGATTTTGCGATTTCTTCGATCTTTGTTCTTTGTTCCTCAGTGATGGATTTGCTGACTCCGCCTGGGACTCCGCATGTCGGATGAATCCTTCTTCCTCCGATCATGGCAACAGCATCAAGCGCGTCGGAACGGTGTTTGATCACCGAAGAGCCGATGTCAAGGCCGACCTTGTTTATCACGCCCAGAATATTGCGTTCTGCCTTCGGCGCTTTTGGACCCATTATGAAGTCCGGCCCGGCGAGTATGTAGAAGTGAGTTGTGTGGTCTGCCACGTAGAATGCGCTGTACAGTAGCTCTCTGAGTTTCTTGGCGGCAGATGGAGGGTCTACATGAAAGACCGCATCTAGTGCCTTCGTGGCGGCCATATGGTGAGCTTCTGGACAGACTCCGCAGATCCTGCTTGTGATGTCAGGCATCTCTTCTACGAGTCTACCTTCGCAGAACTTTTCGAAACCTCTCAGTTCTGGGACTTGGAAATACGCGTTCTCGACGTTACCGTCGTCGTTGAGGAAGATCTCGATCTTTCCGTGTCCTTCTAGTCGGGTGATTGGGTTTATGGTCACACTCTTCATGCCTTCGTCCTCCTCAGCATCGACCGAGCCAGAGTATACCTGTAGAAGGTCCCGATTGGATCTGTTACTCCGCTTGCGATCTGTTCGATTTCCTCCTCATTCTCGGCGTCAAAGTTTGATGATAAGGCGGAGAGCATCTTCGCACCTTGATCCAACACTCCTGGGACCGCACCGTAGCAGCCTCGGCATGGCATGTTGGCGTCTATGCATTGTGCGCCGCAGCCTCCGCGGGTTGCGGGCCCCATGCAGATAACGCCCTGATCGAGCAGGCACTTCTCTGTGTCGGGAACGATCTCGTAGGTGCGCACGATCTTCTTGATCTTCCTATCTCCTTTGACTCGTTTGCACTCGTCGCAGAGTGATTTGTCTGAGGCACCGATGACTGAGCCCTTCGGCGGGAGTTTCCCGGCGACTATGTCATTCATAACTGCCGTGACTTGTTCTCCAACAGGCGGGCAACCAGGAACGGAGTAGTCAACGTCAACTGTCTGGTCAAGAGTCCTGACCGTATTGTAGAATTCAGGGATAGCCAGTTCCCCCTCCTTCACCTGAACTTTGGTCTGCGGAATCACACCCTGTGGATTGTCAGTGGTCGGAGTCTCCTTGTAGACACGCGTGAAAATCCGTTCTTTACTAGTTGTGTTTGCTAATGCGGGTATGCCGCCGCCGTTGGCGCAAGCGCCGAAAGCGATGAGGATCTTTGATTTCTCTCTGAGGAGCTTTGCCATGTGTTCGTTTTCCGATGTTTGAATGGCCCCGTTGAAGAAGCATACATCTATGCTCTTGTCAGGCATTGACTCGACATCTGAGTACTTGAAGTCGAGCGCGACCGGCCAGAAGACGATGTCGACTTTCTTTGATACGTCCACAAGAGCTTTTCCAAGTTCAAGCACGGCGATTTCGCATCCGCCGCAGCTGGCTGCCCAATAGAATGCCGCCTTTGGATTTGCCATGGTTATCCCTCCTTGCTCCCGTTCCAGTTCAAGGGGCCAAGAGTGCGAAGTGTCTCGGTCATGTTCTCCACGACTTGTGCATATCTCTCTCCTTCTGAAGCTGAAACCCATTCCAATCTGACACGGTCCCTCTCGATTCCAAACTGGTCTAGCATTCTCTGGAGCAGTTTGAATCGTCTGATCGTCTTGACGTTGCCGCTTGTGTAGTGGCAGTCGCCGGGGTGACATCCTGCGATGAGCACGCCATCCGCGCCCGATGACAAGGCCTTCATCACCAAGACTGGATCGACGCGGCCTGAGCACATCACCCGAATCGGTGTGACGTTGGGTGGGTATTTGATTCTACTAGTTCCAGCAAGATCGGCTCCCGTATACGCGCACCATTTGCACAGGAATCCAACAATCTTAGGTTCGAAGTTCGATTCCATTTCGCTCACTTCCCTGTCGCACAGATCGATTCAACCTCAGCCAACAACTGATTGTCGGTGAAGTTGCGCTGTTCAATTGCACCCGACGGACATGCGGCCACGCAGACGCCGCAGCCTTTGCAGAGAGCGTCGTTCACTTTGGAGACTTTCTTCGTCTCGTCAAAGGTTATGGCATTGTACGCGCAGAGGCCGATGCAGATCTTGCATCCTGAACATGACTTCTCATCTATGAATGCGACCGTCGGTTCAAGGGTGACCTCCTTTCTATCGATCAGTGACAGCGCGTTGGCTGCTGCCGCCGCACCTTGAGCGACGCTGTCGGGTATGTCCTTGGGCCCTTGGCATGCACCTGCGATGAAGATGCCGTCGGATGCAGTTGATACGGGCGCGAGTTTGGGATGACGTTCTAGGAAGAATCCGTCTTGACTTCTGCTTATCGAGAATATTCTGGCAGTCTCTATGGTGTCTTTTCTAGGCTCGAAACCTACACTGAGAACGACCATGTCGACGGGCACTCTTCGGACGATTCCCAGCAGGGTATCTTCGGCGACGACCACTAGCTTGCCCTTCTCGGCTGGAGTCTGGGGGACATCTGTGACTTCTGCCGCCTTGCCGCGAATGAAAGTCGTTTCCTCTTCGAGGATTCGTTTGTAGAACTCTTCGTATCCTTTGCCGAAGGCTCGGATGTCTATGTAGAACTCGTATACCCGCGCTCCGGTCTTCTCGTGAGCCAAGTGTGCTATCTTCATCGAGTACATGCAACAGACACGAGAGCAGTATTCGTTGAAGTTCGTGTCGCGGCTTCCTATACAGTGCAAGATTGCAATGCTCGTGGGCATCTGGCCATTCTTGAGCAGGATCTTTCCTCCTGTTGGCCCGGAGGCATGTGAGAATCGCTCGAACTCTAGGCTCGTAATGACGTTCGGCAGTCTTCCGTATCCGTACTGTTTCACTTTGGAAGCATCGAAAAGACCGAAGCCAGTTGCTAGGATCGCAGTGCCCACCTGCAAGTCAGTATAGGTTTCTTTCTGCTCGAAGTTGATGGCGCCTCTGGGACAGAACTTCTGGCAGACCTTGCAGACACCCTTCGTGAAGTAGAGACAGTGATCCTTGTCTATGACCGGAACGTTCGGTACTGCCTGCGGAAACGGTCTGTAGATCGCTTTCCTCTTTCCAAGTCCACAGTCAAATTCACTGGGGACGCTGACAGGACACTTCTCTGTGCACAATCCGCAGCCGCTGCACTCCTCTTCTTCGACATACTTTGCACGTCTCCTTATCCGCGCGGTGAAGTTACCAACATAGCCGGAGAACCCGATGACGTCGCTGTAGGATAGAAGCTCGATGTTTGGGTGTTGACCAACAGACACCATTTTTGGTGTGAGGATGCATGCGGCGCAGTCAAGTGTCGGGAACGTCTTGTCGAATCGTGCCATGTATCCGCCGATGGTCGGTTCCTTCTCGACGAGATAGACCTTCTTCCCTGAGTCAGCGATCTGAAGTGCGGCTTCGATCCCAGTGATTCCCCCTCCGACAATCAGGACGTTGGGGTTGACCGGAACTTTCTTGACATCTAGAGATTCTTGGAATTCCACGCGCTTGACAGCGGCAGCTACGATTGATTTTGCCTGTTCTGTCGCCCTCTCTTTGTTCTCGCTTATCCAAGAGCACTGTTCACGAATATTCGCCATCTGGAACAGGAACTGATTGAGACCAGCTTCCTCAACTGCACGGCGAAAAGTTGGCTCATGCATTAGCGGGGAACAGGAGGCCACGACTACTCTCGTCAGGCCGAGTTCCTTGATATCCTTCTTGATGAGATCTTGACCTGGGTCAGAGCACATATACTGATATTCACGGGCAACTGTGACATTCGGCAGAGCGCTAGCGTAGTCAACAACTCTCTTGCAGTCCACAGTCTGAGCGATGTTTGTTCCGCAGTGACAGACGTAGACGCCTATCTTCTCTGCCATCTATCATACAGCCTCCACATGTTTCGCTAGGATGTGTTTGCTTGAGATCAGTTCCTCGTTGATCCCGAGCTCTTTTCTGTTGAAGCCAAATGCCAGACCCATGAGCTGGGTAAAGTAGAGCGTGGGAAGCTCGTAACTTGTCGCGAATCTCTTGTTGACATTGCCCTGGTACGCCTCCAAAGTGATGTGACATAGAGGGCATATTGTCGCGACACATTCAGCTCCATTCTGAGCCGCGCAGTCAAGGAGAGACTTAACGAGGCCCAGTCCGACCGGTTCGTTGGTTGTCATGAGCATTCCTCCGCAACATTTTGCTCTGAGGGGAAAATTGACCGGTTCTGCTCCGAGCCATTTGAGGAGCGTGTCAAGCATGACGGGAAATTCCTTGTCGTCGAAATCGCCGAATGGCCGTGTGAACTGACATCCGTAATATGGAGCGACTTTCAAGTCAGAGAGCGGCCTACTGACTTTCGCTTTGACTTCCTGCTCTCCGATGTCCCTTACGATTACTTCTAGAAGGTGCCTGACTTTGACGGTTCCCAAGTACTGGAGATTCGCAGCCTTGAGCGCTGACGCGATCGTTCTCCTGAGCTTTGGGTCCTCGCCCATGTAGCGATTGCTCTTTGTGAGCGTCGTAAGGCATGCTGGGCAAACCACAGCAAGGTCCTTCTTCTCCTTCTCTGCGAGTGCGAGGTTCCTAGCGGAAAGCAGATGTGCACGAAGCTCTTGAATAGACATGTACGCAGAGGCACCACAGCAGTTCCAGTCGTTTAACTCGGTGAGCTCGATGCCGAGTTCTTTCGAGACCAAGCGAGCGGACTTGTCGTAGGCCTTGTTCATGCCCTCGAGCGAGCAACCTGGATAGTAAGAGAACTCCATGTGAGAGCCCAATGCTACGCCTCCTCACCGATCCCCGAACCAGGATGCAACCCTGAAACTAGGGCGTCCGTCATTGCTCCTGAGCATTTCTCCAGCTCCGACATTCCAGAAATCCGATGGGGCAGGAACGGCATTCTACCGTGTAGAAATAGTCTCAGCCCATGTGGAATCATCTTGAGAATTCCGAGGGGATTCTTCTTCAATAGGACAGTCATCATGAGTGGTATCTCAGGCACCCTGCCGTACCTGTCAACCATGTCTACGAACGTCTTCGACAGAACGGGCGCAATGGCGCCCTCTTGAACAAGTCCAAACTCTACTCCCAAACGTTTCAGTTCATACATGATGTCCGTGAGCTTGATCCCTGACGGACATCGAACAGTGCAATAGTAACAGGATGCGCACAGCCAGACAGTGTTGCTTCTCAGAACCCTCTCAAGCAAGCCTGCCCTGAACGCCGCGATGATCTCGCGCGGAGTGTAGTCCATCGCGTAGCTCGTAGGACACGAGGCACTACACGTCCCGCATTGAATGCATTCCTTGATTTTCTCTCCACCTGGAATGCTATACACCGCGTGCAGGAAAACATTGCCAAGGGCATGCGCCCTCCTTTCCGACCGCTCTTCGGACAACGCGTTCACAAGACGGAGGTGACCAAGTGGCGAATATATATGTCGCCTATAGGAACTCCTGAGTATAATTCCGCTATATATTCCGCGAGCATCTATGCGCTCCGTAATTTCTCAGAAGACACAGTACCTAGAGTAGAGGTACCAATTAAGCAACTGATATCAACAGAACCCAGCCTCTGCGGCCTTTAGAAACCTCGCGACCGGAATGGGCAAGATGATCTACAGCGACTTGGATTCGCCAGCCATTGCTGCACGAAACGCACGCACTGCGAAGACCGTTGCAGCATCCCTCAGGCAGCACGTTACGGGCGCAGGGATGGTCTGCTGACGAAGTTCCGTACTAAAGCCGTGTCACCACCGGAGACTCTAGAGTTGACAGAAAGATCAATGGATAATTGGGCGCGAACTCTGACTTTGCTCGAACAGCCAAGTGCTGAGCACGCTCAAAGACCTTCAAGTGTGGTGCGCCCACAACTTGCTTCGGAGATACAGAGACTAGGCGCCGAGAAGTTGGCCAGATGTTACAACTGCGGCACATGCACCGCCATCTGCCCTCTATCAAAAGAACGCGTCGAATTTCCCAGAACTCTCATAAGGCATGCTATCATGGGCCTTGAGGACAAACTTCTCTCGTCTCCCTCACTTTGGCTATGCTACTACTGCGGTGAGTGCTCAGATACTTGCCCGAGAGATGCTGATCCCGGGGCATTCATGATGGCAGCAAGAAGATACGCCATCAGAAAGTACTCATGGGGAAAGCTCGCATCGATCTTCTATGGCAATCCGGCTGCATCAGTTGCTGGATTCTTCTTCACGACCCTCACGGCGCTTCTCGGTGTATTGTTGCTCAGAGGCTCTGCAATCTTCAGCCCTGTCAACCTGCAGCAGTTCTTCTCTTTCGAAATAATCCACAACGTTGGTCTTCTGCTTGGAGCATTTGTGGGACTCGGTGCCTTGGCGAACCTTGCGATAATGGCGAAGCAGATCGGCACAGGGAGGAGAGCGGAGATCTCGCCCAAGAAGAAACTCGGCGTTTGGTTTTCGACTCTCGTTGCGTCAGTGATAAGGGAGTCTCTCGCCCAGATTGGCTATCTCAAGTGCACGAATAGGAACAGGTACTTTGCACACATGGCACTATTCTGGGGATTTCTTGGCATGTCTGTCGCGACAATGATCGATTTTCTCCTTGGTATCGGCAATGTTCCACTCGTTCCAGTCCCACCTCAACGCGTGTTGGGGTTGGCGAGCGGAATAGCATTCTGCTGCGGTGCCACCTATTACGTCTACAAGAGAGTCAGGAGAGATGAACAACATGTCAGGTTCAGCCATTTCACGGACTGGGTGTTCGTTCTCCTGCTATTCCTGTCGGGCATTTCCGGGCTGCTGTTGACGACGACTCTCTACACCAATTCGAATCTTGCAGCGTACACCTTGTATGCGTTTCACCTTGTAGTGGTGTTCGATCTCATAGTATTGGCACCATTCACCAAGTTTGCTCACGCCATCTACCGACCGTTGGCAATCTGGGTGAATGAAGCTGCTGCAAACATAAGCAGATTGACAGGAGGGACGACTTAGAATGGCGAAACCTGTGCTAGTCGTCGGAGGAGGAATCGCAGGAATCCAAGCTGCTGTCGACCTCTCGGAGCAAGGTATCAAGACATACTTAGTTGAGAAAACGCCAAGCATTGGAGGAAGGATGGCGCAACTCGACAAGACTTTTCCGACGCTTGACTGCGCCGCATGCATCCTCACACCAAAAATGGTGTCTG